>JBJXEY010000032.1:0-3938 GCA_046153355.1 Burkholderiales bacterium | reverse complement strand
CACCGACAGCGACAATAACGTGCTCGGCGTGAAAGCGCGCCACAAGGGCAAGAGCGTGGAAATCCGTGCCAAATCGGTGGTACTCGCTTGCGGTGGTTTTGAATCCAGCGCCGAAATGCGTGCGCGTTACCTCGGCCCGGGCTGGGACTTGGCGCACGTGCGTGGCACGCGTTACAACACAGGGCAAGGCATCAAAATGGCGCTCGACATCGGCGCCATGCCCTATGGCCACTGGTCCGGTTGCCACGCGGTGGGCTGGGACCGCAACTCCCCGCCCTTTGGCGATCTGGCGGTGGGTGATCAGTTCCAGAAGCACAGCTACCCGTGGGGCATCATGATCAACGCCGACGGCAAGCGCTTTGTCGATGAAGGCGCGGATTTCCGCAACTACACTTACGCCAAGTACGGGAAAGTCATTCTCAATCAGCCCGGCATGTTCGCGTGGCAGGTGTTCGACAAAAAGATCATTCCCGCCCTGCGCGACGAATACCGCATCAAGCGCGTGACCAAAGTGCGCGCCGATACGCTGGAAGAACTGTGCAAGAAAATGGACGGCGTGAATGCCGAAGCAGCGCTGCGCGAGATTCAGGAATACAACAAGGCCGTCAAGCACGACAAAGAGTTCAACATGGCGATCAAGGACGGCCGCCGCACCGAAGGCCTGGCCATCAACAAGACCAACTGGGCCAATACCATCGACGAAGCGCCGTTTGAAGCCTACGCCGTCACCTGCGGCGTGACCTTCAGCTTTGGCGGTTTGAAAATCAGCGCCGATCCCGCCAACGAAGGCCAGGTGCTCGACACCGGCAACCAGCCGATCCACGGCCTGTATGCCGCGGGCGAACTGGTGGGCGGCATTTTCTATCATAACTACCCGGGCGGCACCGGCCTTACCTCCGGCTCCGTGTTCGGCCGCTTGTCCGGCGCTTCTGCGGGCAAGGCTGCGAAGGGCTGAGTGCCATCGAAAAACTCCCCTGCGGGGGAGTTTTTCGTTGCGGCGACAACAACCACACCCCACCTCCCGACAAAGGACAGCCCATGAACGCCCCTGCAGTGCAAATCCACAAACCCGTGCGTGAACAAGTCAGCAAGGAAGAATGGGAAGTGCGCGTCAACCTCGCCGCGTGCTACCGCCTGATGCACGAGTTCGGCATGGTCGAGATGATCGCCAACCACATCTCCGCTCGCGTGCCCGGCACGCACAATGAATTCCTGATCAATCCCTTCGGCATGCTCTACGACGAAATCACCGCGTCGAGCCTGATCAAAATCGATATCGACGGCAACGTCTTGTTCAACGCCACCGACTATGGCGTCAATCAGGCCGGCTACGTGATTCACAGCGCGGTGCACAGCGCGCGCCACGACGTCGATTGCGTGATCCACACCCACACCCTTGCCGGCATGACGGTGTCCGCGCACAAGCAGGGCCTGCTGCCGATTGCGCAAAGCTCGATGCGCTTCGCGGAAATCGCCTATCACGACTTCGAAGGCCCCGCGCTGCGACTGGACGAACGCGAGCGCCTGGTCAACTCGCTGGGCAACCGCGAAGCCCTGATCCTGCGCACCCATGGCCTGTTGACCGTGGGCGACAGCATCCCGGAATGCTTTAACAACCACTACCGTCTGGAGCGCGCCTGCCAGTTGCAAGTGATGACGCTCTCGTGCAACGCCGAGATCAAACTGCCGCCCGACGAAGTGGTGCAATCCACCTATCACAGCCTCAGCAAGGAAGGCGGCATGCGCCGGCGCGGGCTGCTGGAATGGCCTTCGCTGCTGCGTCGGCTGGATCGAATTGATCCGAGTTACGCGAACTGATTATTGTCGGCAAATTGCACAGCGAAAGCGGGCCGTGGCCCGCTTTTTGCTCCCTGAAAGGAAAGCACTCATGGAAGTGAAATCCACCCTCAAAGTTGTCAACATCCGCGATATCCAGGGCGGTGTCGGCGTGATCCCCGAGCAAAGCATGCGCCGCCTCATCGGCTGCCCGGAAATCCCCACGGAGCGGTTGCGCGTCGGCCACGCCACCTATACGCCCGGTTCGATCGAAGAACTGCATTGGCATCCCATCGAGGCGTTCTATTACATCCTCTCCGGCCACGCCACCGTGCGCGATATCGAAGGCAAGGAATATGAAGTCAGCGCCGGATCGTTCCTCTATTGCCCGCCCGGCATCGCCGGCGCGCACGAGTGGGAAGTGAAGGAGTCGCTGGAACTGCTGGCGATACGCGGTTCCACCGAGTCGAACAAGAAATTGCAGTTTACCGTCGACAAAAAGACCAAACGCTCGTATATCGATCTGGAAGAGCTTGCCAAGCGCGATGCGATTAGCTTTAGTTCGCACTATGAATCATGACCGCCTGGAAATTGACCACGATCGTTTTGCTGGCGCTGTGGGCGTCAAACTTTAAACCGGCGTTTGCGCAACCCCAGTTGGATACCGGTCTCTACCTTGGCGGGGGATACGGTTTTGGCAAAGCCGGGGTAAGAACCGACGGTATTGCTGCCGCCCTGCAAAGGAACGGATTTACTACCGTCACAACTTCCGCGGATGAAAGCAGCGAGGGATGGAAACTCTTTGCCGGATATCAGTTTCATCGAAACATCGCATTCGAAGCTGGCTATGCCGACCTGGGAAAATTTAGCGCCTTTGCCGTTACCATCCCTGCCGGGACAACAAGACAAACCTACAATAGCACAGGATGGGGCGCTGACCTGATCGCAATATGGCCCTTTGGGAACGGCTTCTCCATTTATGGCCGAGGTGGCGTGCTCTTTTCGGAGACCAGAACCAACATCGTAAACACCGGGGCAGTACGGTCACGAACAAGCGAAGCGAAAAATTCTGATGTCGGCTATAAGCTGGGCATGGGGCTGGGCTACGATTTCACGAGAAATTGGCGCGTTCGTGGAGAATGGGAACGTTACAATGTCGCCAACATTGGTGACGGACACGCGAACGTAGATTTCTTTTCGGTGAGCCTGCTCTACAAATTCTGAAAATGCACTGTCCAATGAACACAAAGGAAGCATCATGGGCAAATTAGACGGACGTATCGCAATCGTCACCGGCGCCAGCCGCGGCATCGGTGAAGAAATCGCCAAACTCTTCGCCAGCGAGGGCGCCAAAATCGTTTGTGCAGCGCGCACGCTCAACGAAGGCGATCACCGCATGTTGTCAGGCTCGCTGGCGGGCACGGTGAAGCAGATCAAGGACGCCGGCGGTCAGGCGATTGCGGTTGCGGTGGATGTCTCCAACGAGGCTGACTGCCAGAAGCTGTTGAAAGCCGCCGAAGACGCCTTCGGCACGGTCGATGTTCTGGTCAACGATGCTGCGCTGACCTACTACAAGCCCATTGTCGATTACAACGTCAAACACTGGGTCAAGGCGTTTGCGGTCAATGTGCATGGGCCGTTCATGATGTCGCAACTGGTGCTGCCCGGGATGATCAAGGCGCGGCGTGGGTCGATCGTGAATATCTCATCGGGCTCGGCCATCGGGCCGGGGCGCGCGCCGTTCGCGAATGCGCGCCCGGTCAACGGCGGCACCATGTACGGCGCCACCAAGGCGGCATTGGAGCGTTTCACGCAGGGTCTGGCGCAGGAAGTGCATGAACACAACATCGCGGTCACGGCGCTGTCGCCGTCGCAGGTGGTGGCGACACCGGGCACCCTTTATCACAAGATCGCCAAAGGCATGGACGACCCCAATGCCGAACCGCCATCGTACATGGCGCGCGCGGCGCTGTTGCTGGCGAGCGAGCCCGCCGACAAAGTCAACGGCCGCGTCACCTACAGCCAGCAGCTATTGAGCGAGTATGGTTTGCTGGTCAAGCCCACCGGGCGTGGGGTGACCACCAAGGGATCGGGCTACTCGCTGATCTGAGGAACCCGGCGCCAGGCGTACAAAAAAGCGCGTGGCCACAGGCCACGCGCTT
>JBJXEY010000024.1:0-3443 GCA_046153355.1 Burkholderiales bacterium | reverse complement strand
CCAAAGCGTAACCAACCCTCGCATGGTTGAAGCGGTATCGAGCATCCTCGGCAAACAAAAGCGCGGTTCCAGGATGGCTCGTGTGTTTGGCGAGCAGCTCTCCGTAGTCGGGAAATTTCACGATCATCACAGCCATGCCGCAGTCGCGAAACAGCGTGTAGGTTTGCGCTTCATCGCGGTCGATTGCTCTGATTGTCAATGCAATCGAGGCGGCCACCTCGGTGAGCTGCTGGGAATCATCCCAAAATCGTTGCATTAAAGAGCCCGCGCTAGCAGGAAAGGCGTTTCTCAACAATAGACGGGTTATCAGATTTGCGCCGGTGCGCAATCCCAGAATGGTCAACGCATGCTGGACATTGCTTGCCTTGCGCGATAAGCCGTAATAAGGCGAATTGACGGTTGCGAGCATCGCGGCCGACAGTGCCGGATCGGTCGCAATCAAACCGGCGAGCTTACGCAGATCCGGTTCATCCTGATTCATCTCCGCGACAAAGCGCGTCAATATCGCCGGGCAGGGAGGGATGACCAAATCGTTGGAGACGCGATCTGCCTGATCTTCCAGCGAGCTTTCCGCATCCGCCATGACAAATCCATTGGCGCGGAGGAAGGCGCGCCCTGGTTAGGTTATCGGCGCGTACGCGTAAAGATTTAACCTCGCGAGAATTTTACGCAGGAAAATTAAGATTTTTAGAATTTACGATGCGATATGTCAGCCGAGCCCTTGCGAATCGAGGTATTCCTCGTAGGTACCCCGATAATCAATGACCTTTGCCGGTCCGCCGGATTCGCCAGGTTTCAGTTCGATGATTCGCGTGGCCAGTGACGAGACGAACTCGCGATCATGCGAAACGAAAATCAAGGTCCCGGCATATTTTTCCAGCGCCGTGTTCAATGATTCGATCGATTCCATGTCCAAGTGGTTGGTAGGCTCATCCAACAGCATCACGTTGGGCATAGAGAGCACCAATTTGCCGAAAATCAAACGTTGTTCTTCGCCACCGGACACAACTTTAATAGACTTCTTGCTATCGTCGCCGGAAAAAAGCAACTGACCCAGCGTGGCGCGTACGATTTGATCGTCATCGCCCCGGTCGTTGCGGCGCCAGCGCCCCATCCAATCGAAGAGACTCTCATCATTTGCAAAATCGGTGGCATGGTCCTGGGCGCAATAGCCGATACGCGCTTTTTCCGCCCATTTCACGCTGCCGCCATCGGGTTTCATGGCGCCTTGCGGATCGGCCGAAATGCCGACGCTGGTTTCCCCAAGGAGGCAGCGAAGCAAAGTCGTTTTCCCGACGCCATTGGGGCCGATGATGGCAATCTTCTCGCCTGCCTCCACCATTAGATTGATGTCGGCAAATAAAGGTTTATTTTTTACATATGCTTTGCCCAGACTTTTCACCTCGAGCGCCAAACGGTGCAATTTCTCCTTGTCATCGATCTGAAAACGGATAAAGGGATATTGCCGGCTGGAAGGTTTGACATCCTCGACTTTGAGTTTTTCGATCTGCTTCATGCGCGAGGTAGCTTGCCGTGCCTTGGACTTATTGGCGCGAAAGCGGCGCACAAACTCTTCCAGATCGCCAATCTTGTCCTTGACGCGTGCATTGGCGTTCATTTGTTGCTGACGCGCGAGTGTCGAGGCTTCCATGTAATCGTCGTAACTACCTGGGTAGACGCGAATGTTGCCGTAATCCACATCCGCCATATGCGAGCAGACGCTGGAGAGAAAATGCCGGTCATGGGAGATGATGACCATGGTGCTCTGGCGCGCGTTGAGCACATCTTCCAACCAGCGGATGCTGTTGATATCCAGATTGTTGGTGGGCTCATCCAAGAGAAGGATATCGGGGTCGCCAAACAAGGCTTGCGCGAGCAATACGCGTAGTTTCCAGCCCGGTGCTACTTCACTCATCGGACCCTGGTGTTGCTCGATTGGCACGCCCAGGCCCAAGAGCAGCTCTCCGGCGCGTGCTTCGGCGGTATAACCACCGTACTCGGCGTACTGCGCTTCTAGCTCGGCGGCATGTACATAGTCTTCTTCACTGGCATCTGCATTGGCGTAGATGGCATCGCGTTCGCGCATCGCGCCCCACATTTGTTCATGGCCCATCAACACCACATCGAGGACTCGTTCAGTTTCATAGGCGAACTGATCCTGCCGCAGACGTCCAACTCGTTCGTTTTTGTCGATGGCAACCGAACCAGCACTGGGTTCTAGTTCCCCGCCCAAAATTTGCATGAAGGTCGATTTGCCGCAACCATTGGCACCGATCAATCCATAGCGGTTGCCTTCGCCGAATTTAACCGAGACATTCTCGAACAAGGGCTTGGGCCCGAATTGCATGGAAAGGGTAGAGGCGACGATCACGATTTACTCTTTGCTGGAATGGATTATGTTCTGCAGCCCTTCGACTTGAGACAAAGGGCGTACAAGCAGGATTCGGCTAGGGGGCGCGAAGCATACGCCAGTGGCGTGATGATGTAAAAGCGCGATGTAGGTGTGGTTAACGCGCGATGTTTGGAGCGCCGCTATCAGCGGTCTTACAATTCACGCATTGTTGACAATCCACGAGAATATTTACCATGTGTGGTCGCTACGCCTTACACAGCAGTCCGGAAGTTATTGCCTTGCAATTTGGATTGCAAACGACACCTTCCTGGCCGCCGCGCTACAACATCGCACCCACCGCCTTAGCGCCTATCGTGCGCATGGCGGCAAAAGGCGGCCGGGAAATGGCGATCGCGCGTTGGGGATTGATTCCTTCCTGGGCCAAGGATATGGCGATTGGCGCGAAAATGAACAACGCTCGCGCCGAAACGGTGGCGGAGAAGCCTGCATTTCGCGCCGCGTTTCGCAGGCGCCGATGTTTGATTCCGGCCGATGGCTGGTATGAATGGAAGGAAGAAGGGGGGCGCAAGCAACCTTATTTCATCTATTTGCGTGAAAACCCTATCGCGGGTTTGGCGGGGTTGTGGGAGGAGTGGATTTCCCCGGATGGTTCGCCGATTGAAACTTATGCCGTTGTTACTACCGACGCCAATGCCGACGCAGCCGAAGTGCATGATCGTATGCCCGTCATCGTTGGCGCCGAGCAACAGGCACTGTGGCTTGAAGGCGAGGTGAAGGAAGCAAGCAAATTGTTACACCCCTTGCCGCCAGGTCAGCTCAAATTTCACCGCGTCGATAGGCGCATGAGCGCTGCGCGGGTCGATGATGCCGGATGCATCCAGGCCGTGGCGGAACCCAAAGTGGAGGTGAAGCGCGAAACGAGCAAAGAATCGCGGAGGGAAACCGACACGGAAAGGCAAGGGCGGTTGATATAATCGCCGGCACGGATCGAATCGGGCGTTCTCTCGTTGAATAAACAAATCTTCGGCGTTCAGTGTGATTCACGATCCTCCAATAATTTAGGTGGCAAACATGGCTAAGTACTACGAAT
>JBJXEY010000021.1:0-6983 GCA_046153355.1 Burkholderiales bacterium | reverse complement strand
TCTTCATTTCAACCCCCTTACCAAAAACTTGAACTTCATTTGTTCTTACCCGACGCGGCGATCACTTTAATACTGCCGCGCATGCCCGCTTGATAGTGACCGGCGATCAGACAGGCAAAATCAAAATCACCGGCGCGATTGAAATGCCAGATGAGATCGGCGGATTTGCCCGCGGCCACATGCGCCATGTAGGGTTCGTCATGCTCCATCTTGGGGAATTTCAACATCATCGCCGCATGTTCGTCGAGTACCTTCTTGGTGCCGATGACCATTTCGTGCATTTGTGACCCGGCGTTTTTCACCACGAAGCGCACCGTCTCGCCTTGCCGCACTTCGATTTTTTCAGGAGTGAAGCGCATAGTGTCCTGCATCTCTATTTCCACCGTACGCTTGGCCACTTTTGCATCGCCCGCGATTCCCCAGACTTGCTGCTCACGATGCGTGCTGGCGTGACCTTTCGCGGCGCTCGCCTTGGCGCCGGGTTTCTCGTCATGCGCGAACAGCGGCCCAGCAAACGAAAAATAAGCGCAAGCCACCACGACGGAAATTTTGCAGTGCATATTGCAATTCATCTTCATACCCTCCCTAAGGGAAAAACGACTCGATTTCAATGGCCCGTATGGCCATTGGGTTTTTTCACACGTACTTCGGTTTGTTTAGCCGGTGATTGCACGCGCGGCATCGACTGCCCACCCTCCGTGGCGAAACGCGCCGGTTCGGACAAACTGCCGGTCCACTCGAACGCCACGCTGCCCGGTGGATGTTCAAACCATCCGGGGTTCGAATAATCGCCGGGTTTCTGACCGCGCCGCACTTTCAGCACGCTAAACATCCCTCCCATCTCCACCGAGCCGAATGGACCGTCGCCGGTCATCATGGGAATGGTGTTGTCGGGCAGCGGCATTTCCATCTCGGTCATATCGGCCATGCCACGCTCGCCCATCACCATGTAATCAGGAATGAGGTTGGTAATTTGCCGCGCCAGGCCTCGATGATCGATGCCGATGAGATTGGGGAAATCATGGCCCATCGCATTCATCGTGTGATGGCTCTTGTGGCAATGAAACGCCCAGTCGCCCTCTTCGTCGGCGAGGAATTCGATTTGCCGCATTTGCCCCACCGCGATATCGGTGGTGACTTCGTAGAGCCGTGTGGCCTTTGGCGTAGGACCGCCATCGGTGCCAGTCACAAGGAATTCATGTCCATGAAGGTGAATCGGGTGATTGGTCATGGTGAGATTGCCGATGCGAATACGCACCTTGTCGCCCAGACGCACGTTCAACGAATCGATGCCGGGAAAGATGCGGCTATTCCATGACCACAGATTGAAATCGAGCATGGTCGAGATCTTGGGGGTGAAGCTACCCGGGTCGATGTCGTAGGCATTGAGCAGGAAACAAAAGTCGCGATCCACTTCATCGATCAGCGGATGTTTCGCTCGTGGGTGCGTGACCCAAAAGCCCATCATGCCCATGGCCATTTGCGTCATCTCGTCAGCGTGCGGGTGGTACATGAAGGTGCCCGGCCGGCGCGCGATAAATTCATACACGAATGTCTTGCCCGGTTGGATGGCCTTTTGGTTCAACCCGGCAACCCCATCCATGCCATTGGGCAATCTCTGTCCATGCCAATGAATCGAGGTGTGCTCAGGTAGCCGATTGGTAACGAACAAACGCACTCGATCACCTTCCACCACTTCGATGGTCGGCCCCGGCGATTGGCCGTTGTAGCCCCACAAATGCGCCTTCATGCCGGGCGCCATTTCGCGCACCACCGGTTCGGCCACCAGGTGAAACTCCTTGACGCCAGCGTTCATGCGCCAGGGCAGCGTCCAGCCGTTGAGCGTGACCACCGGCTTGTAGGGCTGACCACTGGGTGGCGCGAGCGGCGGCATGGTGTCGGGCTTGCCTTGTAGCACCGGTTCCGGCAAAGCCGCCATGGCCACGCGACTCACAGAAGCGCCAGTCACCGCGACCGCGGCGCCGGCGATACCCGCAAGCGTGGCGCTTCCCATGAATTGTCGACGGGAAAGTTTGACTTTTTCTGAAGCATTTTCTTTTGTGACGATGCCTTGCGAGGCTTTGTTATTTAAATTTGACATAATTTAGTGCCCCCCTTCCGCGCCAGACGATGCATTCACCGCGAGCGACGGCGAAGACAGCGAAGGTTTCCCCAACAACGCCATATCCAGATCCGCCTGCGAAAGCCAATAATCGCGCAGCGCCTCGATATAGCTATTGACACCTTGTACCTGCGTGCGCTCATCGGCAAGCAACTCGAACACGCCGATCAGCATGCCGTTGTAGCGCAATAGGTTCTCCTCGGAGATGCGTTTCCGCAGAGGCACGATCTCATCGCGCAGGTGACGCGCGATGTCGTAATTGCCGCGATAGGCGCGATAGGCCTCGCGCACTTCGGAACGCGCATCAATGGCGACTTGCGCGGCACGATGCACCGCTTGCATGTAGATCGCCTCGGCCTTGGCAACTCGGGCCGTGCCCCAGTCGAACAGGGGCAACTCGAAACTCACCTCGTAGCCTCGCTTGTAAGGGTCGTTCTTGTGGCCCTCGAGCGCTCGCGCCGGCCCGAATTCAAAGGCATTGATGAAGCGCGTGGTGCGCGTCAAGCCGAGGTTCTGCGCCGCTGCCTCGGTATCGAGGCGCGCCGTCTGCACGTCCAGCCGCTGCGCGATCGCCCGCTGCTCGAGGTCGGGCAGATCGATCGCCGTCTCAGGCAAATCAGGCAGGCGCTCGGGCAGACGAAACGCAATCTGCTCGCCCCACAGACCCATGTGTCGCGTGAGCCGTTCGCGACTGGCCTGCCGCAGTTGCTCGGCGCGCGCCAGATTCAACGCCGCATCGGCGTAGAAGCCCTGTTCGCGCGCCTGCATCAAGCGGTTCCAGTTACCCGCCTGCGCCATGCGCCTGCCCAACTCGGCGCCGGCCTCGGCGGCAGCGCGCACCTGCCCCATGTAACGCAGGCTCTCCTCGGCGGCAAGCGCATTGAAATACGCTTTGCGCGTTGCCGCCGCGAGCGCGATCACCTCCTCGCTGAGCGCGCGTTGCGTGCGGGCGAAGCGCCGCTCCTCCATCTGCTTGACCCGCGGCATGGTGAGCAGCGACATTAGATTAAAGGTTAACGCCTGCTCGATTTTGTATTCGTTGTTGTTACGCAGCCGCAGCATCGAAAAATGCGGGTTGGGCAACCTTCCGGCGGCAACCAGATCGGCCTCCGCAATCCCCAGTTCCTGGAACGAAGCCTGCAGACCTCGATTGTTGAGCAGCGCGATCTGCACCGCATCCTCGACGGTGAGCGGTTTGGCCAGCAATTCGGCGACACGGCGCTCGATGGAATCGGCCGCATCGGGCGTATCCGCCCGAACCACGTCCTTGCCCAGGTGCTGCCGCGCGGCTTGTTCGATCGCGCCAAAACCACCGTCCGGGCTGAAGCTCGCGCAGCCGGCCAGCACCAGCAACACGCAGACCATCGCGAGATGGCGGCTCACCTGGCGCCGACCAACCTTGTTTGAATAGGTATTCATGTTGGCGGCCTTTTAATGATGTGGGTGCGCATCGGATGCGCCACCGGAGGCCGCCGGTGCAATAGGATTTTTTGCCGCCGGTTTGGACGGTTGCGCTTCCCGCGCATAGCTGCGCCACCCGCCAATACGGCCAACGTTATCGTTGCTCTCGCGCCAATCTTGTACTGCCTGTTCGGCAAAACCGCGGTAGCTGGAAAACGTGGATTGATAGACCAGGGGAGAGACCGGCGCCGCGGCCTCGGCGGGGTTCGGTCTCGAACGGGCACTGGGCGAGCGGTCCTCCGCGACCGTGGGCAATGAAAGCGAAACCAGCAACGCCGCCGCGCAAAGCGGCCGCGCCAATGCAAAACGATGAAACATGGCAATCCTCGCAAGATGATTATTGTGTCCCCGCGCAACTCGGCGGGAATGCAACACGGCAATGCGTCGCGTCTAATTCAGACGCGAATGCCGTTCAAGCGAGAAAAGATCGAGGCGGACGGACTGGGCCGTCGGTAATGAAACTCACGCGCGCTTCGCATGCCGCGAGCAGCGGCGCGGAAGAAATGTCAGTCGCGCGCGCGAAGACGCTGCGCGCCACGATGGCGGCGCCTACGCAGCAGGCGGCGCAAGCGCTACAGGTGGCATCTTGCGCGCCATCGGTGGCGGGACTCGCGATCACAACAATGGCGGCAGCGAATGACACGTCTGGTTCATCGTCAATCGCAGGGGCCTGCGGCACATCGTACGAAGAATCCGCATGTCCATGCGAGTGTGAGCCATGATCGTGCGCCGCGCGCGTAATCTCGGCGACAGTGCCCTCAGCGCCAGCCAATGGCGCAATGGCCTCAATTTGATGCATTTGCCCGTGGCCTTGGGCGCAGGCAAGCATGCCCGCCGCGGCGAAACCCTGCATGGGCATGGCCACCATCAACAACACTATCAATACTTTTCGTGCAAGCGTCAACATGCGAAAAGTATAGTCCAGATTCGTATCGAAAAGCTCAGTTGGGAAAGGCACTCCACGAACGGCTTGGAAGTATTGATGATCATTTGGGATCAATGTAATGCGGATTTTCTCCTTGATTGCATCCTCGCATGTGTCGAGAATGGCAATTCTTACCGCAAGGAGACACAGCGATGCCTGCACATCAGGTTCAACAGAGTGCGATGAAATCAATAACCCGCCTGAGATTGATCCGCCCGGGAGTTATTGCCCAACACGCCGCGGCGTTTGCGTTGCTCGCGGCCACGGAAATGGTTGCAGCGCAAAGCTGGCCGGCCAAACCGGTGCGGTTGATCGTTCCGTATGCGCCAGGCGGGTCGACCGACAACTACGCGCGCGCATTCGGGCCGAAATTCAGTGAGACCTGGGGACAGCCGGTGATCGTCGAAAACCGTCCCGGTGCTGGTGGGAATATTGGCGCCGCCATGGTTGCCAAGGCAGCGCCTGACGGTTACACCATTCTGCTCAACACCTCCGGCCAGGCCCTTGCCCCCGCGCTCATGCGCAAGCTGCCCTTCGACCCGGCCAAGGATCTGCAGCCGGTGATGATGCTGTTGCGCGGCGTCAACGTGTTGATGGTGAGCCCGGCTGTAACCGCGTCGACGGCGCGGGATCTGATCGCGCAGATCAAGGCGCAGCCCGGTAAATTCAACTATGGTTCTTCCGGCGTCGGATCGGGACCGCACCTCGCCGGGGAGTTGCTGCGTTCGCTGGCTGGCTTGGACATTGTGCACGTCCCGTACAAGGGAGACGCGGCGTTGGTGCCGGCGATTCTGGCCAACGAGGTGCAGTTCACCTTCATGCCCGGCGCGGCGGCAACGCCCTTGGTTCGCGCTGGCAGGTTGCGGCCACTGGCGGTGGCGAGTGCAACACGCAGCATATCGCTTCCTGAAGTGCCACCTCTGGCCGAATCCGGCGTGCCCAATTACGATTTGAGCACCTGGGCGGCGCTGTTTGTGCCAACCGGCACGCCCCGCGATATCGTGCACAAGATCAGCGCCGAAGGCGTGCGTGTGATGAATTTGCCGGACATCCAGAAAATCGTGGCCAACTGGGGAGTCGAGCCAGTTGGCATAGGGGTGGATGCCTTCGAAGTGCGCTACAAAGAGGAAATCGCCAAATACGCGAGGATTATTCGCGAAGCAGGCATACCTCAGCAAGATTGACATCGTTCGCCCGGCGAGTATTGGGCAACGACGCGTCCCATCGCATCAACCGTTCCGCCCGCGGGATCAGGTCGTCCTGGTTGATTACCGCCGCACAGGATTCTTCATGTCGGATAGGCGGCCTTCAAGAAAGCAGCCGACGTTGTAATTAAATACCTCGAGGATCAGGTCGTTATAGACGTCGCACTCGCCAGCCTGATGAGGCGTGACGATGACGTTATCCATGCCCCAGAGTGGGCTGCTTGATGACAGTGGCTCACCATGAAAAACATCCAGCGCCGCGCCGGCAATGCGCCTGACGCGCAATGCATCGATCAACGCGGGTTCATCACAAACCGCTCCCCGCGCGATGTTGATAAGGAATGCGCTGGGCTTCATCGCGTCAAGAACCGCCTTGTTGACCAGACCGTGCGTGCTCGACTCGTAGGGAGCCAGCACCACCAGATAGTCAGCCAAAGCCGCTGCCGCCAACAACTCCGCGCGCGCCAGAATTCGATCAACGCCGGGCACCGGTCGGTCGGTGCGGCTGACGCCTACAACGACCATCCCCAAGGCTTTGCAGCGCACCGCGAGCTCCATGCCACTGGCGCCCATGCCCAGCAATACAACCGTCTTGCCTGACAGGCGGTGCTGAGGAAATCGCTGCCATTGCCCCTGCTGCTGGTTGCGCAGCATCCTTGGCAGATCGCGAGCCAGCGCCAGCATCAACATCATCGCCATCTCGGCCATTTGCGGTCCGTGAATGCCGCGCACCGAAGTGATCACGTGATCGGGCTTCACTGCCTTGAATGCAAGAATCTGGTCGACTCCCGCGGTGAACACCTGAATCCATTTCAACCGCGAGGCGCTCGCAATCAGCTCGTCGTCAAAAAAGCTCGGCAGCCCTGCCAACACGTCGATACCGGAAGCCTTTGATCGGGCCTCATCCTTGCTCGTCGCCGCGAGGACTTCAACGTCCGGAAAAACGGCGGCCAGTTTCTCCTTGAAGTAGCGGGCATCCCGATTGGCGACAAGTATTGAGGTCATCCGATTGAAGGCCCCGCTGATTTCATGAATCAATCAATTGCAATTTAAAGTCTTGATTATTGACACAGCATACGGATAATTCAATCGCACCGTAAGTCAGATCTCCCATTGCGGCACCGAGCGCTTGCCGGTCGCCAACCTCAGTCAGGGCACATAAATGTCATTCGCAGTCGCAATCGATATTGGCGGTACGTTTACCGATCTGGTGGCTTTTGATTATGCAAGCGAAAAAGTTACCTACACGAAAAGTCCGACCACCTATGGG
>JBJXEY010000540.1:0-6145 GCA_046153355.1 Burkholderiales bacterium | reverse complement strand
GTCGTCAGGGTTGGCGCCGAGTCCGCGCAGGTTTTGATTGGCGCCGGGTCCGCGCCGATTGTTTCTGGCGCCGAGTCCGCGCCGCTTGTTTCTGGCGCCGGGTCCGCGCCGCTTGTTTCTGGCGCCGGGTCCGCGCCGATTGTTGTTCGGAGCGACGCAGGAGCGACGGCGCTAAAGGCGGCATTCGAAGCGGCCCGGGCGGTGCGGGAACGCGACCAGCGGGCGCGGGGGCTGAGCGCCAAAGCGGTTGCGCAGGCCCTGGCCCTGGCGGCGGAAGAAGACGAGGACGCGGCGGCAATTGTGCTGCTGCTGAGCATGATGGAGAGCTAACCAATGGCTGACGACACGACCAACCAGGGCACTGGAGTCGAGCAGACGACCGAGAGCAACATCCCGGCCAACGATGCCCCGGTTCACGATTTTACGACCGGCAACGTCGTCGAGGCCGACGAAAGCCAGGGCGAGCAACAGGCCGCCGACGACGCCGAGGAAATCGATTAGGAGGGGTCGAAGTACAAGGTTCCGAAGCCGCTGAAGGACGCCTTCCTGCGGCACGCCGACTACACGAAGAAGACCCAGGAGGTCGCCGAACAGCGCCGGGCGCACGAGGCGGCGGTTAAGGAGTTTCAGAGCCGCGCCGACATCATGGGCCGGTACATGGACGAGGCCGTGCAGTTGCGCTCGATGGGGCCGCAGCTCGATGTCTACGACAAGATCATGCCGGCGGGCTGGGCGCGGTGGGCGCAGGAAAACCCGGCCGAGGCTCAAGCGGCGCAGATCGAATACAACGCCATGTCGACGCAGCGCGACCGGCTGATGCGCGGCATTCAGGACAAGGAATCACAGCGCCGCGCGGTCGAGGCCGCCGAGGGTGAGAAGCTGTCGACAAAAGTCGAACAGGAATTGCGGGCCAAAATCAAGGATTGGGGCCCGGACAAGAAGCAGGGGTTGCTGAAGGTCGCCGCCGACTACGGGTTCGGGAACGGCGATCTGGCGCAGCATGACCCCCGCGTATGGATGGCGCTGAACGACCTTTCGGTCTACCGCGCCAGCCTGGCCAAGGCATCCGCCGCGCGGGAATTGCCCGAGGCAAAGCCCGTACCGAAAGTCGGCGGCCCGTCGCACGCCGGCAAAGATCCGGGCAGTATGACGATGGACGAATACGCGCGCTGGATGAATAGAAAGGAGCGCGGTCGCGACGCAGCATAAAATCGTCTCCTTCATCTCTACACGGTGGAAAGCGCAGAGCAAAATTTCGCATTGCCAACCCCAATCACACGATTTGACGGAGAACACTCATGTTGCCACTTCGTGACCAACGAGAAGCAGGAAATCCTGAGACTTTCGACGATTTGGTCGGCTTGGTTCGTGACAGACGCCGGAGAGAGCGGCTCTTGCAACAGGCTTTGCGTTATGGCCCGCCGGAAGCCGCGCCTCGAGCGGGAGTTGTAGACGAATATCGATCTGGCGGTGGTGACCAGAGACCCACACGACTGCGTACCGACACATTGATCCAGGCGATCGGTCAGGGCCCGGCTATTCCGAATGACAATGGCGGTGGAAGAAATTTAGAGCCGCCGGCACCCAATGCCGATCCCCGAATGGAGCGCAGCACCGCGCCAATGGAATGCACCGAGGATGATCGCGACCTGATCAGGCATAATGAGGGGAATGTCTTGCCGTTACTCTGGAAACAGATTCACGTACTTGATAAAGAACTCATGCGACTGCTGCATGCCGGCGACCTGAAGATTCTAGAAGGAAATCCCCGGTCAAGAGACGCAAACCAAAATCGAATCGACCAAGTTCAGGCGCAACTGCAGAAGTTGCACAAGGAGCGAGGCCGCATTGAGGAAGGGTTGATGACGTTCAAGCCGCTTTGCGTCAAGGAGATGTGACGCCTGGCGGAGGTGTTTTCACCAGCAGAAAGTCATCGAGCTCTCTCGCGGCGTGTTTGTCCTTGCCAACACACATGTCGCTCATGAGAAATTTTTTCATGGTCTCGGCAGTATCCGGATGCCATGGACTGTCGGTATATTCCGGATAGTAGAATTCGCTGATCGGCGCAGCGGCCAGCGCGACCAAGTGCCAGGCCTCGCCATCATCCTGGGGGACACCGATGCCAAAACGGTAAGCCTTGGACAGTTCGATCATCGCAATAGGATACCCTTCAATGTCTGACTTCCGAAGGGCCGCAATGCCGGACGCAGCGTCTATCCCGATATTGCGCTGGATGAGTGCGCAGCCCAGGGTGTACCAATCGAAACTCTCATCCCGGAGCGGGTGATTGGCTGCAGATCGGAGCCAGTAGATGGCCTGGTCGAGGTCACGGGGAAGGCGTTGGCCGACCGCAAAGGCGGCGCCAATGTATTGCTGGGCTCGCCAGTCACCGGACTCGGCTAGGCGGCGTGTCGCTTCAAGGTCTGCATAGGGTCCGATCTCAGGGACCAACAACCCAAGCGATTTGCCCTCGCGGGGCACGCCGAGTCGTGGGCGGTCATAGGGCTGGGCCTGGAGGGGCGCGGCGTCGACCATGACATGTGCGACCGCAAGGACTGCGACAACGCGCATGCAATCCGCAAATCGGATCATGGAGTGCCAGGTTGACCGGTCGGCGGTGCGGCTCATCTTCGGCCACTGTGACCACTGATGGAGGATCCGGCAACAGCGTACGCGGATTCATTGCGAAATCAACTCAAAAAACGCGACTATCGCAAATACAATCTAAGCGGGATTCCAATAGCAAGCGGCGCTGTTGGCTTTGACGGCGGAAGAAGACGAGGACGCGGCGGCAATTGTGCTGCTGCTGAGCATGATGGAGAGCTAACCCATGGCTGACGACACGACCAACCAGGGCACTGGAGTCGAACAGACGACCGAGAGCAACATCCCGGCCAACGATGCCCCGGTGCACGATTTTACGACCGGCAACGTCGAGGCCGACGAAAGCCAGGGCGAGCAACAGGCCGCCGACGACGCCGAGGAAATCGATTACGAGGGGTCGAAGTACAAGGTTCCGAAGCCGCTGAAGGACGCCTTCCTGCGGCACGCTGACTACACGAAGAAGACCCAGGAGGTCGCCGAACAGCGCCGGGCGCACGAGGCGGCGGTTAAGGAGTTCCACGGTCGAACGCAGTTTGCGAACTCGTATCTTCGCGAGGTCGCACAACTGGAAAGCCTGAACGCTGAGCTTGCGCCCTACGAATCATTGGGACGGCAAGGATGGTCTCGTTGGGCGGCCGGCAATCCGGCCGAGGCGCAGGCCGGGCAGGTTGAATACAATGCGTTGTTGGCGGAGCGTGCCCGACTGGCCAATAACGTGACCGCACGTGAGGCGCATCGCCGCCAACTCGAGTCAGGCGAGGTCGAGCAAATATCGGCAAAAGCGGACCAGGAACTGCGGGCAAAGATCAAGGACTGGGGCCCGAGCAAAAAGCTGGGGTTGGTGAAGGTCGCCGCTGACTATGGGTTCGGAAACGGCGATCTGGCGCACCACGATCCGCGCGTTTGGATGGCGCTGAACGACCTCGCGGCCTATCGCGCCAGTCTGGCCAAAGCGAAAGCCACAAGCGAGCCGGCCGAGGCGAGGCCGGTGCCCAAGGTCGGCGGCCCTGCGCACGCCGGAAAAGATCCAGCCAGAATGAGCATGGACGAGTATGCCCGATGGATGAATCGGAAAGAGCGCGGCAGGGACGCGGCGTAATCCGGCGATTGCTGAGACGAACCGATTCAAGAAAGGAATGCCTGATGCACAGTCCGTCAACCTCCGCGTCCGAGCAGCCGCGTGACGACATCGCGAGCGCCATAGATGACATCCGCACCCGGTGGCGACGTCAGCACCTGTCGCGCGCGGCCGAGGCCCACCGGGTCGCGGCAGAGGGCCGGGGCGGCGACACGGATATCGCCCACGTCACGCCGGGGGAGATGGTGCTGCATCCATCGCAACTCTCGCCCAACACGCTGGCGATGATCGTCAAAGACCTGGCGCGCGGGGGAATCGGCGTCGGAGAGGTCAGCGTTGGCAGCGCCGATGCCCGAGTAAACCCAAGGACCGGCGTGGCGGAATATCGGGTCGACGATGGGATCAAGCGCTGGAAACCTGATCCTCCGCCGCCTGGAATTCCAAATCATGTGTTTACGTACACGCGTGAAGGTCAATATCGACCAAACTTTAACCAGCCGCCTAATTTTCCTGGGTCAGGGCCTGATCGCGGTGGGATGGGTGCTTTCGAATCTCAAAGCGTGCCTAGAATTCCCGTTGGATTCACTAAACCAGGGAAAACTGAATCCGAGCCAGGTATTGAACGAGATACAAACCGTGGCGACGAGCAATTGGCACTCAATTGGGCAGAACAAAAATTTCTTGTTACCCCAGAGGGCAAAGCAGATGCCAAGAATTTGCTCAAAGGGATCCTTGGTGAATCTTGGACGGAAGACGAATTAGATGATGTGGTCAATCAAGTGATTAATAACATCGGTCTGATAGAAGGTATGCAGTTCGTGACTACGTCCTTACCGAACCTCACCTCCAAGCAACTCAAGATTGTTCGTGGCCAAATTGGCAAATTGTCGAATCCCTATAGCGCCAGGGCATCGGATGCCTTAGACGCTGCAATTGCAAATGGTAGTATTAAATGTAATGATTGTGCTCCCTGAAAAAAGTCCGTTTTTTCATGAGCCAAGAGTCTCAGGCACGTTTGAGCATCATGGGAGCCTCGGTCACGAGATTGCAGTTGGCCGCAATATTAACGTCCGTATCGGTTGTCTGGGCGGCCCTTGGCGCGTTCACCATACTTTTCGATGACTGGCTGAAAAATATTCAAAGCACTTCCGAGAATTTCTGGTTTATCAAATGGTTCACTGATTGGCTCTTTGAAGTTTTGATGTTGTATCCTCCGAACGCAATTTCAGGTGTGGTGTTTGCGTACACCACGCACCTGATGCTTGAATTCGGGATCGCTGATCATGAAGTGGGCGAGTGCATAAGCATTTTGAGCGCCGTTCCGCTGTCTTTCGGTTTTTCTCTGCTATTGTATGCGGTGGGTCGCCGGTATGGCTCATGGGCACCGCTGATTTTACTCATCTCAATTGCATACCCGACAAAGATTGCCGTGCCCCAGATCGCCAGCGCTATTGTTTTCGGCGGGACATTCAGTTTTTTCAATTTCTGATAGCTATCAGTACGGAATAGTTACGCTTATACTCGCGTGATGCGGACTATCGTGAACTACTTGCTGGCGCTTCGCATCTTCCGATATTTTCGCGACGGGGGACTTTCGGGGCGAGAAGCCGGCATGAATTGGTGGCGGTTATGCGATGTCGTCACAATTGTGGTCACGGCGGTATGCGCCAGTTTGCTTTTCTACTTTTATTTAACCGAGTCCGATAATCCACGCAGTGCGTCGATTATCTTTTGGCTCCTGTTATTCGCCTGTCTTCTGCCAACCTCTTATACATTCAGATTTTTCCGCGACGTGCGACTTCCGGCGCGAGCGCTCGGCATGAAATGGTGGTTGATATACGGCGTCGGCATGTTTGCGGCCGGCATGAGCTTCAGTTGGATTCTCACTTACCTTGCGACCACCTCGGATGCGTCACGCGGCACGCCGACGACGGTTTTATTCCTGATATTCGTCGTGGTGCTGCCAACCTTGGTTGTCTTGGTGTATCGATCAATACAGGCCACTCTGGCGCCTTTGGGATTTTCGGCCTACCAGAGATCGCTACCATTGTTGGTGATTGTTTCACTTTTTATCATTGGTGTTACTGGCTGCGCACTCGCCATCATGGGCTATAGCGGGATGCTCTAATCGTGTTTGCAGGAATGAATAGGGCGGCGCTAGCCGCGCTTTTTCAGGTTGGCAAATAGTGATTTCTTAATGCGCCGATCAGGCGATATATTGCTTCGATTCGATTTCGCGCGCCAATAAGCCGTTTCCCAGCTTTGGACCGTTTCCACAGCGGCCGATTTCTATCCAAACTCGAAGTCACCCCGGCCCCGAGCCACGGCTGTCCGGTTGAGATTCGGCCTGAGGTGCGATTACGTCCAAGAACTGCGGTACGCATCCGGCCGGGACCGCGGGCAAAGCGGTTGACGCCTACCCTTAAGTCTATTGTTAAAGTCAGGCTGTTGGTGCGGCGCGGT
>JBJXEY010000285.1:0-5494 GCA_046153355.1 Burkholderiales bacterium | reverse complement strand
GACGTCATGTGGATAACGCTAAAGATCATGTCGACGCTACAAAATGACGTCGCGCCGATAGCCCCCGCCGATTCGACCGATGGGACCGAAGTGCGTGTGTTCGACGCCGACGCCTTTGTAACGAGCCTGCCAAATTTACCCGGCGTGTACCGCATGCTGGATGCCAAGGATGCCGTCCTCTATGTAGGCAAAGCACGCGATCTAAAAAAGCGTGTTTCCTCGTATTTTCAACGCAGTGCTCTCGCGCCGCGCATCGCCATGATGGTTTCGCAAGTGGCGAAGATGGAAGTCACCGTCACCCGCTCCGAGGTTGAAGCCCTGGTGCTGGAGAACAATCTCATCAAAGCGCTGACGCCGCGCTACAACATTTTGTTTCGCGACGACAAGTCCTACCCCTACCTCATGCTCTCGGGTGAGCGTTTTTCGCGCCTTGGCTTTCACCGTGGCGCGTTGGAAAAAACACATCGCTATTTCGGCCCGTTTCCGCACACCAGCGCGGTGCGCGAAAGCATTCAACTCATGCAGCGGGTGTTTCGCCTGCGCACCTGCGAGGACTCCACCTTTCAAAATCGCTCGCGCCCCTGTCTGCTGTTTCAAATTAAACGCTGTTCAGGCCCATGCGTGAATTTGATCGATGAAAAAGACTATGCCGAAGACGTGGCGCATGCGAAGTTATTCCTTGATGGTCGCAGCGATGATGTGTTGCGCGCGATCGAGACGCGCATGAACACGGCCGCGGATGGCTTGCAATTCGAACAGGCGGCGATTTATCGCGATCAGATGCAGGCCTTGGCGCGCATGGCGCAACGGCAATATGCCGATACCGGTGCCGATCTGGATGTCGATGTGGTCGCGGTGGCGCACGATGGCGGCGCCTTCTGCGTCAATTTGGTGATGATTCGCTCGGGCAGGCAATTGGGCGATCGGTGCCTGTTTCCGCAGAATGCCAGGGGCGGTTCGCCAGATGAAATCGTGTTGGCGTTTTTGATGCAGCACTATTTGGATTACCCACCCCCGGGCACCGTGATTGTCGATGCTTTGAGCGATCTGGATGACGCCACCGAAATCTTGAGCGCCCATTGCGGCCGGCCCATCAAGCTATTGACCAACACCATTGGTGATCGCCGTGCGTGGCTGGAGATGGCGCGGGAAAACGCACGGCGCGCGCTCTTGGCACGCGAATCCGAGGCGAGCAATCAAGAGGCGCGTTTGATCGCACTGCGCGATGCATTGAATCTTGGCGAGACGCTGCAACGTATCGAATGTTTCGATATCAGTCACACCCAAGGCGAGGCCACTGTGGCTTCTTGCGTGGTGTACGACCGGCTTGAAATGCGTCGCGGCGAGTACCGCCACTTCAATATCAAAGATGTCACTGCCGGCGATGATTACGCCGCCATGAAACAGGTGCTGGAGCGTCGCTACAGCAAAATAGCCCAAGGCGAGGCGCTGACGCCCGATTTGATTCTGATCGATGGCGGCAAAGGACAGATGGGTGTGGCCAAGGCGGTGTTGGAAGAACTGGGTCTGGTGGGCATCGCCCTGGCAGGGGTGGCCAAGGGGCCGGAGCGCAAAGCCGGTCTGGAGGAATTGTGGCTCATGGATCGCGCCGACCCGGTGATACTAGGCCAGGCGCATCCTGCATTGCATCTCATCCAGGCCATACGCGATGAGGCGCATCGATTCGCCATTACCGGCCACAGAGCAAGGCGCAGCAAGGCGCGCGTCTCCTCTTCCCTGGAGGGGATTGATGGAATCGGCGCCAAGCGGCGTCGCAGTCTGTTGGCGCGCTTCGGCGGCTTGCGCGGCGTGATGGGGGCGAGTATCGAAGATCTGGCTCAGGTTGAAGGCGTGAGCAAGAAGCTAGCGGAAAAAATTTATCGCACCCTGCACACTCAGTGATGTCTAGAATGTTGCCATTCGGCGTGCCGCATAGCCGCAAATGCGGTGCGCCCCACAGGCGAGAGATAATTCCTCGTGTCATCCCCAATATTGCGTTTTATATCCATCCATCGACCATGCCTCTTAATCTGCCTAATCTTCTCACCTGGCTTCGCATCGCGATGATCCCCGCGATCTTGGGTGTCTACTACCTGCCCGAATCGATGCTGAGTGTTAGCGAGAAAAACCTTACCGCCACGGTGTTCTTCGTCGCCGCAGCGCTCACCGATTGGCTGGACGGTTATCTTGCGCGTCTGTTGAACCAAATGTCCGCCTTTGGCGCGTTTCTCGACCCAGTGGCCGATAAGCTAATGGTCACCGCCGCGTTGATCCTGTTAGTGGAACTGGATCGCACCAATGCCGCGGTGGCCGGCATCATTGTCGGGCGCGAGATCGGCGTATCGGCCCTGCGCGAATGGATGGCGCGTATCGGCCAATCGCGCAGTGTCGCGGTCAATGTGCTGGGAAAAATAAAAACCATAGCGCAGATGGTGGCCATACCGCTGCTTCTCTACCACGATTCGCTGTTGGGCTTGGATATACATCAACTAGGCGAATGGTTGATCTACATCGCGGCCGTTCTGACTGTGGTGTCGATGTTTTATTACCTTAAAATGGCGGCGCTGCCTCTCAAGAGCTAAGTTGGGCAGCGATTGTCTGGGTCAATGTCAACTTTGCTCTTCGCGATCAACGGCTTTTAGATCAACGCTTTTAGATCAACGACTTGACCGCGTAGTCGGTCGGGAATAAGATTCGCCCTCGTCATCGCGGGAATAGCTCAGTTGGTAGAGCGCAACCTTGCCAAGGTTGAGGTCGGGAGTTCGAGACTCCTTTCCCGCTCCAGAATTCCCAGGATAGGCCGTATTACTTGTTCCGCTTGGCCCTTTGAATGATTGCAATGATCTTCACGAGGCGGGGGCAGGGTGGCCCGTCCGGCTTTAGTCCCAAGCGGCGGGGTGGCAGAGTGGTCATGCAGCGGCCTGCAAAGCCGTCTACGCCGGTTCGATTCCGACCCCCGCCTCCAAAATTTGATACCTTGCGCGTCGCGCTATGATCGCCCTTGGTTCATAGCGTGCGCCATAATTGTTTTGATGCTGAATTGAAATGCTGCCCGGGTGGTGAAACTGGTAGACACAAGGGACTTAAAATCCCTCGGCCTTTAACAAGCCATGCCGGTTCGATTCCGGCCCCGGGCACCAGCTTTGTGTTGTAGTGTCGCCTCGTTGTAGTGTCGCGGAGTTGCCGCGTTCTATTTCCCACCGTGATATTGGATCGATTGACCATGATTGTTTTCGAACTTATCTGTTCGGGCCAACATCGCTTCGAGGGCTGGTTTGCCTCGCCCGATGATTACAACGCGCAGCATGGGCGTGGACTTCTCGAATGCCCGGTGTGCGCCGATAAATCCATCGAGAAATTATTGACGGCGAAGATTGGTCGCGCGGAAACCGAGGTTCATGCGCCCGCAGTGCATGAACCGGCGCCGGCGGTACCGATGGCTGCTGGCCAGGGATTGCAGGCGAAGCTGTATGAGTTCATCGATCACGTATTGAAAAACACCGAGGATGTTGGCCCTGCCTTCGCCGAGGAGGCGCGCAAAATCCACTACCAAGAGGCGCCAACCCGCGATATTCGTGGCACGGCGACGCGCGCCGAAACCGAAGAGTTGCTCGATGAGGGGATTCAGGTACTGCCCCTGCCGATCCCGCGTCGGGATGACTGGCATTAACAACGCGGGAGGGTAATCTGCGAATCCACGCGTATCCCGTGGATCGACCGCCCAGTCAAATCATGGTGTGTTGTTTTTTCAACTCCGGCAGGCAATGTTTTAACCACTGATTGGTGAGTTTTTCCTGTAAGGAATTCTGCCGCAACCGCTCCGAGAGGGAGTGAAAATCCACGGCATCCAGGTCCTGGTCCTGATTGAAGCAAGAAAACACATGGGTAGTCTTGCCGGTGAGCGGGTCGCGATGCACTTGCAGACATTGCGCGCAGATTTCTTTCATCATGCACTGCATGGGTGAGTTGATGGAGCCGATGCCGATGTGACCCTTTTTGAGGTAGGGCGCCAACACATCGTGGCGCGCGCGGCCGACAGCCGCCATCATGCGATCAGAGCCGATGGCGATAATTCGCGACGCGCCGGACATGGCAATCATCATTTCCCCCAGACGCCCCGAGGCATAGGCTTGCATGGCTTGCACGATATTGCCAACGAAGGTTTTATCTTGCGCACGTTGTGTCTTGAACCCAGGTTCTTCGTCACAACACCAGACGATGACATCGGCGGCGGATTCGATTTCCTCGACCTTGTAGCGGTCTTGAACTTTTTTGTATCCGGCGAAGTACAGCACCTTGGAGCCCGCCGAACGGAACGCCTGACCGATGGAGAACAGCACGGCATTGCCCAAGCCACCGCCTACTAACACCACGGTTTCGCCGGGAAAAATATGCGTCGGTGCGCCGGTGGGGCCCATCAGGATCACCGGTTCGCCGGGTTTCAACATGGCGCACAAATCGGAGGACCCGCCCATTTCCAGAACAATGGTTGAGACTAAGCCGCGGGCTTCGTCGACCCATGCGCCGGTTAGCGCCAAGCCTTCCATTTGCAGCCGGGTACCAGCGACCACAGGTGCGAGGGTTTCGAAATTCTGCAGGCGATAAAACTGTCCCGGACGGAATTTCCTGGCCGCCTGCGGCGCGTGCACGATCACTTCGACGATGGTGGGGGTGAGGCGCTTCACCTCATGCACATGCGCGCGCAAACGCCGATTGATTTCACCGATAAAGGTTTGGTCATTGGCGTCGCCGTTTTGCGCCTCGCCAAGGGGCGAGCGTTGTTTAAGGACGCGCGTGACCACCGGATGACCCTGTTTGGTCGAACCCAAGGCTTTGACTACGTTGCCGGAATACGATGGATGCAAGTCACCAAAGAAGGAAACAAAGCGCCCGTCAGCTGCGCGCGAAAGGAGAACTTCGGGTTTATCGGGCTTGGAGATGGATTTCTGCGGTTTGACCGGGGCGCCTTGTTCATCGCAGGCGCTAAAGAACTTACCATCGACGCTGAAATGTGCCTCATCTTCCCGTGCGAGCACGGTGTTGGGTTGCGTGCCGGCGGCGACAAAAATGGTATGCGCGGCAAGCCGATATTCGCCATCTACGGCGGGCTTGCCGTCTTCGACGAATTTTTGGTGGCGGAAACGTATGGCGCGCGCGGCGCCGTATTCGTCGATCTCGATTG
The DNA here is from genome assembly GCA_046153355.1 of Burkholderiales bacterium. Classification (GTDB taxonomy): domain Bacteria; phylum Pseudomonadota; class Gammaproteobacteria; order Burkholderiales; family SG8-39; genus 2-02-FULL-62-17. The sequence goes on along the minus strand of JBJXEY010000285.1, from coordinate 312 downwards.
CCGAGGGCGATAGACCTTCGGCGAAAGTAACGCCTTCCTCCAGCGCTTTTTCCACTTCTTCGTGATTCAAGGTATAGGCGGGGCTATCGATGAGACGGCGGCGATAAGCGATGGTCACGCCGCCCCAGGCATGCAATAGTTCCGCGATATGGGGGAGGCGTTTTTCGAGTTTCGCTTTTTCGCGCTCGTCGCGTATTGCTCGTCCGTGCGAGAGAAACTCCTCGGCGATTTCGCGCTCTTCGGGGTCCCAGCGGTCGCGAATCGCGTCGTCCCCTATCGAATGGGCAAGCGCCTCGTAGCGCGCGAGAAACT
>JBJXEY010000537.1:0-60265 GCA_046153355.1 Burkholderiales bacterium | reverse complement strand
CGCACCGCCGTTCCCGCGGTCATGACGTCATCGACTATCAAAACGCGGCCCTTGATCGGCGCGCCCACCGTGGCGCCGCCTTCGCCGTGGTCCTTCACTTCTTTTCGGTTATACGCAAAAGGCACGTCGCGCCCCGCGCGGGCCAGCGCCACCGCCACCGAGGAGGCAAGCACGATGCCCTTGTAGGCGGGGCCAAACAACATGTCGAAATTGATGCCCGATTGGAGAATCGCTCGCGCGTAAAAGTCGGCCAAACGATCAAGGCGTGCCCCGGTGTTGAACAATCCGGCATTGAAGAAATACGGCGTGTTGCGCCCCGACTTGGTGACGAATTCGCCAAAGCGCAATACGCCTGAGTCGATGCAAAAGGCAATGAACTCTTGTCGGAAATCCTGATTGGGCATGATGTTTTGTCGCTAACCGGCCATAGGAGGCGCGCAGTTTAACGTCGATACGAGACAGACGATACCCGTAGTTCCCTCGCACCTAGGTCAAAGCCTGAAGATCAAGCATGGTCGCGCCTTTCCAGGCATCTGTCGCATTGCACTAAGAGCGGTATTCCGGCGCGTCGGCAAGCTGCTCGAACCCCGAGCCACGATCCACACTGGCGCATGCGTATAAATTCGGTTCAGCCGCGACAAATTTCGCGGGCAGCTCCGCATCGTCGTTGACATGCTGAACGATGATGCCCTGCTTGCGCAAGGGCAGATTCAACACATCTCCCTTCTTCCAGTGGTGCTTGACGCCGTCGATCAGCGTATGCCCCTTGCCTTCGGTGATGTATATCACCTGTTCGCCTTGAAACTTCAGGCGCCCCGAGCGGCTAGCGGGCGGGATTTCCTGCTCGAAAAATAAATGTGTACTCAAAATCGTATCGGTGATCGAGGGGTGCATATACCAGCGCATCAGGCCCTGACGATTGACCTCTTGCGGCAGCGACGCGCCTTTGATTACCAGCGCGCCGTTTTTGCGTTGCTCACGTTGACGATCGCGCAGCGCGAACAACTCATCCCAGAAATTGGTCGCCGCCAGCATGCGCGTTCGATCATTTTGCTTCGAGGGTTCATCCGGCATTGGAAGGGCTCCTATTGGATGTTTCGCGCGTTGCGCGATTCGCCGTGGATTATAAATGCGCCGTTATGGTTATACTTTCCCCGAAGGAGGATTCCATGGCCGACATCGAAAGAACCCGCCTGCGGGAACGCGAGGCGCCCGAGAAGACGTCCTACGAGATTGCGATCAAAGAAGATCGCGCGTTTGCGCAGCGCCAATTGATGGGACGCATCGTTTGCCGGGAGGAGGAATGCCCACAGGACCTAACCCGCCAGGGGCGCCTGCGCCACTATCTTGGTCGCACCATCCCCGACACGCCACTGCGCGATTGGATCGTATTCACGCATGAAATTCGCACCGCCTCGGGTAAACACCGGCACCAAGGTGGTCTCATCATTTATGTGATCGACGGCAACGGTTATTCGGTGGTCGATGGCGAACGCGTCGATTGGGAGAAGGGCGATCTGGTGTTGCTGCCGTTAAAACCCAATGGCGTGGAACATCAGCATTTCAACACCAACCCCGAAAAACCCGCGCTGTGGATGGCATTCATCCATCAGCCCATGAGAGAGTATCTTGCCTCGGAAATGACGCAATCCGAGGTCTCGCCCGAGTACAAACTGGCGATGGAGGCGAGGGGCGGATAAGCCCTCGCCGCATTAATGGGCGCCTACCTATCGCCGGTATCGAAATTCCTCGCCGACACAATGTTGATGGGAGCAAAAATGCATAGCGGGATTTTTATCAAGCGTTCTCTACTAACGCGGGTGCCGTTCGCCGTGCTGCTGTTGCTCGCCGCGCTTGCAATCGAGGGAAGTATGGCAGCTACTTCGTATGCCCAGGATTACCCCAACAAGTCGGTGAGGGTGATCGTGCCCTATGCCCCTGGGGGGCAGCCGGACATTGTGGTGCGTTTGCTCTCTCAACATCTTGGCACTCAGTTGGGACAAGCATTTCTGGTGGAAAACATTCCCGGCGCCAATGGCATCGCCGCAGTAAATACCTTGTTAAAACAACCGGCGGATGGTTACGTCATCGCGCATGGGGATGGCAGCACCTGGGGCATCGCCCCAGCCATGAATCCGAAGTTGCCCTATGACCCACTCAAGGATTTCGCGCCCATCGGTTTGTATGGCCAGTCCTCGGGTTTGTTCCTGGTGGTCAATACCGATTTGGGTGTGGCATCTTTGCAGGAGTTGATTGCTCTGGCCAAAGCCAAACCTGGAACGCTTGCCTATGCCTCGGCGGGCATCGGGTCAATACATCATCTCATCATGGAAGATTTCAAAGCGACGTTCGGCGCCGACCTATTGCATGTCCCATACAAGGGGAGTGGTCAGACCATTCCCGCGCTGGCGGGCGGGCAGGTTGGCATATCCATCGGTTCGTTTGGCGCGGTGAGTAGTTATGTCAAGGAAGGGCGCATAAAAATTTTGAGCGTGAGCACCCAGAAGCGATCCGCGCTCGCGCCCGACGTCCCCACCATGGCAGAGGCCACGGGCAAGCCGGATTTCGAACACGGCGGCGCCTTGGGTCTGTTAGCGCGCGCGGGAACCTCGCGGGGAGTCATCGAGAAATTGAATACCGCGATGAGCAAGGCGCTAGCTTTGCCGGAGGTGCAAGCGCGCATAAACGCCGTAGGGCTTGAGCCAGTGCCCGACAATCGCCCCGAGGCGCAAGCGGAGCATATGCGTTATATGCTCGCCAAATACACACGGGTGGTGAAAAATTCCGGGATTCGGGCCGAGTGAAACAAGCGCGCCGAGGCCGGGGTCAAATGGATTGTGGCGCGATCGGGGCAGTGTTGCGATTCAGTTCAACGGTTTGAGTTCCCCCAGCACCGTAGGCAACAACTCCGACACCGTCGGGTGAATATGCACCGCGCGCTGCACCACGGTATAGGGCGCCTTGGCATACATGGTGTCGATCAGACAGTGGATGGCTTCATCGCCACCCACGCCGAGTATGGCGGCGCCAAGGATCTCTTTGGTTTGCGCATCCACGGTGATTTTCATGAAGCCGCGGCTATCGCCTTTTTCCACGGCACGGCCGACGCGCGTCATCATACGTTTGCCGGTCAGCGCCGCACGGCCACTTTTACGGATTTCATCATCGGTCATGCCAACGCGCCCCAGCGGCGGATCGATGAACAAGCCATAGGCGCTGATGCGATCGCGGACGCTGCGATGATCGCCGTTCAATAAATTGTCGGCGACGATTTCGTAGTCGTTATAGGAGGTGTGGGTGAAGGCGCCGCGGCCATTGCAATCGCCGATTGCCCAGATGCCGGGGATGTTGGTGCGTAGTTCGTCATCAACACTGATGTAGCCGCGTGCGTCTTTCGCGATCCCCGCCTTATCCAAGCCCAGATCGTTGGTGTTGGGCACGCGGCCGATGGCGAGCAGTAAGTGGGAACCGACAATTTCGCTTGGCACGCCGTCGCGTTTAACGTTGACCACGATCTCGCCGGCGCGTTTCGCGACGCTAACCACTTCGGCGCCAAGTTCCACGCGCACGCCTTCGCCTGTGACGATATCCAGCACGCCTTGCGATACGTCTTCGTCTTCGCGGCCTATGAGACGGGGTGCGCGCTCGATGATGGTGACTGCCGATCCAAAGCGCCGGTACATCTGGCCGAATTCGAGACCGATGTAGCTGCCACCGAGAATCACCAGATGTCGTGGAAGGAAATCCACGTCCATCATCGACGAATTGGTGAGATAGGGCACATCTTGCAATCCGGGAATCGGCGGCGCCAGCGCGCGTCCTCCCACATTGATGAAAATTTTCTCCGCGTTGAGAATTTCGTCATTCACTCGCACGCTGTTTGACGACTCGAAACGTGCATGCCCCTCGAAAACCTGGCCGTTCTTGAGACCTTTCATCCAATTTTCCACCGCTTTATTGGAGCGTCCACTGATCACGTCCTTGCGCGCTTTGACCGCTTTCATATCCACACTGACGGCGCCGGTGTTGACGCCATAGTCCGCCGCGTGGCGCGCCAAATGCGCCGCGTAGGCGCTGGCGACCAGTGCCTTGGTGGGAATGCAGCCGTTATTGACACAGGTGCCACCGAACAGTTTGCGTTCGACGACGGCAACTTTCATGCCGGCGTTGCTAAGCCGCGAGGCGAGCGCTGGGCCCGATTGGCCTGTTCCAATGACAATGGCGTCGAATGTGGTGCCCATGTGAACTCCTTGGAAAGGATTGTCAATGCGGCCCGTGTGCCATCAAGCCACGAATCAATGCGTGTGGGTCGATTGGCACCGAGAATCCTTACACCACGGTCATTCCCGTTCCCGCCTCGAAGGTGCCGATCTTGCGCGCATCGGCGAAACCATGGCGCGCGAAGATTGAGAGAACTTCGGCCTCGGTCTCGGGCGAACAGGCCACCAGCAAGCCACCGCTGGTTTGCGGGTCGGTGAGCAACTGCTCCTGCCATTTCTCCATGCCGGGGGCAAGCGTTACTTCCTTGCCGTAGCCCGCCCAGTTACGCGTCGAGGCACCGGTATAGACGCCGGCGCGAACATGCTCGATTGCCTCGCCGATGATGGGGATGTCCTTCCAATTGACCTTGGCGTTCAGCTTCGCGCCGCGGCAAAGCTCTAACAAATGGCCAGCGAGGCCGAAACCCGTGACATCGGTGAGCGCATGTACGCCGGCCATGTCGGCCAGTTCTACGCCGGGCCGGTTGAGCTTTGTGGTGTATTCGATCATGCGCGCATACCCTTCAGGGGAGAGCTTTTCCTGCTTGAGCGCCGCGCTCAAGATGCCCACCCCTAGCGGCTTTCCGAGGATCAGGCTGTCTCCTGCCTTGGCGCCGCTATTGCGTTTGATCTTGTCTGGGTGCACCAGGCCAATGACCACCAAACCATAGATCGGTTCGACCGTATCGATCGAATGCCCGCCGGCAATGGGAATGCCCGCTTCGGCGCACACCGATTCGCCGCCAGCGCTGATGCGTTGAATGATCTCCAGCGGCAAGGTGTTGATCGGCATGCCCAAGAGCGCCAACGCGAACAGCGGTTGCCCACCCATCGCATAAACATCGGAGATCGCGTTGGTGGCGGCGATGCGGCCAAAATCGTATGGATCATCGACGATGGGCATGAAAAAATCGGTGGTCGCGACGATGGCCTGGGTGTCGTTCAACTTATAGACTGCGGCATCCTCGTTGTTGTCACTGCCGGCGAGCAGCGCGGCGGGCAGCGCCCGCAACGGCGCGGATTTGAGAATTTCGGTCAATACGCCAGGCGCGATCTTGCAGCCGCAGCCGCCGCCATGAGCAAGCGACGTCAATCGGAAGGGGGGAACCATTTCATTCATCGCTATCTCCGGGAAATTTCAATCATTGTGCAACAAATAATCGATGCTACAACGCACAGGTGCGAAACCCGCAAAACATGTCCGCGCGCTCCGGGACGAAAAAATTGCGGAAACTAACCCGCATCATGCGCCGAGTGGTGGCGAAACTGCCGCCACGCAATACACGATGTTCGCTGGCGAACCAGGGTTCGGAATACTCTTTATAGGGATCAGCGGAAAAGCCCGCATAAGGAAGAAAGCGGCTGGAAGTCCATTCCCACACCTCGCCATAGTCGAATTCTGCCGCGTGGATCTTTGCCACGAATTCCCATTCGGCTTCGCTGGGCAGGCGACGCCCGGCCCAGCGGCAATAGGCTTCGGCTTCGTGTGCGCTGACGTGCACCACCGCTTCATCAAGCGGCAAGGCGATCCAGCGATCAAAGCGCCGTATCTGCCAACTGTCGGAGGTGTTACGGTTCCCGCCAGTATTCGAGTCGGACTGTTTCTCGGACGTTCCCCCCGGTTTTCTCCAATACCGTGGATGAGAAAGCCCCTGGCGTTCGCGCGCGGCCCAACCCTGGTCGCTCCAAAACTCACGTTGCGCATAGCCGCCGGCATCGACAAACGCGGTGAATTGCGCGTTATTCACCACCCGCGATGCCATGGAGAAGCGCGCCAGTTGGACTTCTTCGGCCCATTTCTCATTGTCGAAAACAAAACCGGAACCAGGCTTGGCGCCTAAAGCGAGGGTGCTCGCGGGCACGTCGATATCCCTGCTTTGGCGGTGCTTTGGTTCCAGAGCGGGTGCTGGCAGCGGGCAACTCAACCCCAAGGTATGCCAGGTGTAGGTAAACGCCTCGTTATGCATATCTTGATGGAACAAGGCGAGCTGCGCGAAATAGGCCGCTTCATCGCTTTGTGCGCCGGAATCCAATTGCGTCAGGCTGCGTTCCACTACGTCGTGCAAATATTTTCGCGTCGTATCGATATTGGGAAGGTCTAAGGTCCAGCGCGAGTCGTGCCCTACGCGCGAAGAGTCATACCAGCGGTCGGCGTCTTGAAGTATCGAGGGCGTAGTGAAATCGCCGCCCCGCTGCATCCAGAATTCCTGGAACCAGGCCACGTGGCCCAGTTCCCAAATCGGCGGGTTGACGATGGCCAAAAGCGGCACCACGGCGCTGATATCGTCGAATTTTTCGGTCAAAGAACATGTGCGCCGATGCGCGTCCATCAACCATTCGCGCAAGGTGCTAACCACAGGATGCGGGCGATACAAAGCAAAGTCGGGCCAGTCGGCGCGATGAACGAATTGGTTTTTAACGGACTCGGTTGGCTTGCCCATGAATTCCACGCATGACACACTGCAAATCAGAGATGAATCGAACGCAAGTGCTGAGGAGATGGGTATTCGCGCGAAAATGAAACTGCGCATAGTCATTGTAACGCCGGCCCCGCCAGGGTCGCGCCACGGCAATCGCAACACCGCGCAGCGCTGGGCGCGGCATTTGCGGGCATCGGGGTATCGCTGCGATATCGCGCTGGAATGGGATGGGTGTCCGACCGACCTGATGATTGCCTTGCACGCGCGCCGCAGCCATGCCTCCATCGTCAAATGGCGTGAGGCCTATCCCGATTGGCCCTTGCTATTGGTGCTCACCGGCACCGATCTGTACCGCGACATTCGTATCGATGCCAACGCGAAACAATCGATGCGCCTCGCCGATCGCATGGTGGTGTTGCAGGAGAAGGGGCTGGATGAATTGAATGCCAAGCTGCGTGCAAAAACATGCGTCGTATTCCAGTCGGTGGTTGGCGTAAAAAGACAGGCACCACCCAAGCGCTTCTTTCTGGCAACGGTGATCGGGCATCTGCGCGAGGAAAAAGATCCGTTTCGCGCATGCGAGGCTTTGAAACACTTGAGCAAAGACGAAAACATTCGTGTGGTTCATTTAGGTGGGGCGATGTCTCCTGACTATGAACGCCAGGCCGGCTCGCTGATGCAAAGCGAGCCACGCTATCGCTGGTTGGGCGAGCTCGATCACGCCGCGGCGATGCGTTGGCTCGCGCGCAGCCATGTGATGGTGATTTCGAGCGTCATGGAGGGTGGCGCGCATGTGGTGTCCGAGGCAATCGCCATCGGCGTGCCGGTAATTGCATCGAACATCCCGGGCAATGTCGGGCTGCTGGGTGACGATTACCCCGGTTACTTCCCGGTTGGCGATGAAAAAGCGTTGGCGGCGTTGCTTTTCCGGGCGAGAGAAGACCATCGCTGGTTGCAATCCCTTCAATCGATGGTAAAAAAGCGACAATCGTTGGTGGCGCCGCGGACCGAACGGCAGGTATTGAAAACCTTGGTTACCGAGTTGATCGGGCGCGGCCGTGAATATTTATAACCCGCCGCGATCATGAGGCACATTTGTGCAAGGGCGAACTTCGCCAGGTTTGTAAGACTTGCAAACTTAAGCCGGCATTTCTTTCCCTAAGACCTCACGCCCCTGGCGCCTGAAACCCGATCTTGGCATGCGCGCCGTCGCAATACGGTTTGTTATTCGATTGACCGCAGCGGCAAAACGCCGCGCCGGTGGTTCGGTTTACGGTCTTACCGGTGCCAGTGACAACCTCGACGGGTCCGGATACCAGCAACGGCCCATTGGGCGTGGGTTTGATCGTGAGGGGACCGTCGCGTACACCAAGTGGCGCGCTGTCTTTCGCCGGCACTTCTCCAGTGGCGGTGAAATGGGCCGTAGTATGACTGCCGTCGCAGAACGGTTTGTTTTGCGACGCGCCGCAGCGGCACAACGTGGCGCGCAGGCGTGGCGTTTGTCCGGCGATGGCGAGCTCGCCATGGAATGCGAGCGGCCCGTTCTCGCGCACGCGCGCGAGGTTGACCTTGGGTGGTGTTTCAACCGGCCCTCCATCAAGACGTTCATACGCAATGGCGCCAGACGGGCATTGGTGCGCGAGTTCCGCCACGGCTTCGGGCGTGGCGGCGTCGGGGTGAATCCATTCTCCCGCGACGTTGGGCACGAACACGTCGAGGCGCGCCAGCACGCAGCCACGCGAATGAATGCACAGGCTCGCGTCAAAATGTATTCTTATTTTCTTTCCGTTGACGGTTTCTACTTTGCTCATGGCCTATTTGCCTCCTTGCAAGTCTTTGTAAGCGGCTGGCACATTCAGTTGCGGATGTACCCAGTCGAATAACACGTAGCCTCGGTATTCCGGCATCGGCGCCTGTTTCACGGTTTCCTCCAGGCTGAGGCCGCGGGTCACCGCCGCCTGAACGTTTTGCTTTACCGCGCTGAGATAGTCGATATGCCAGTTTAAATCGTCCCGTGACATGGCTACCCCATGACCCGGCACGATGCGCGCGTCGGCGGGCAGGAATTCACGGACTTTAATGAGCGTTTCAAGTGTCTGGACCAGATGGCCGTCGAGCAGCCATGGCAACGCGGGTTTGGCGGCGATGATCGGATTTCCGGCCCACATCACCTTGGATTGCGGCTCCCATACGAACAAATCGCCGCCTGTCTGGCCGAAACCGAAATCAATGATCTCAACCTGCCTGCCGCCGAGATCGATGGAAACGCGGCCGCCCGTCTGCACCAGGATATCGCCGGTTCGGGCGCGTATCTCCTCGATTCCGCGTCCGGTACCAAAATTGGCAATCATGAATTTCTTGTCATCGTCGAGGCTTTTTTCGACGAAGGCCTTGGTATTGGCATGTTGAATCACGCGCGTGCCGCCGGGCAGGTACATGTTGCCAAAGGAGTGATCGCCGTGCGCGCTGGTGTTGACGGCATAGAGGAGGGGTAGCTTGGTGGCACGGCGCACCAACGCCAGAACCTGCGCGTTAAGCGGTTTGTTAAGCATGGTTTCGACCAGCAACGCGCCGCGGCTGCCAACGATAAGCCCTCCGCTGGTGGCCGCGGCTCCGCCCGATGCGTTCACCGTGCGTGCATTCGCGGCGTAGAAGGCAAATATGCCTGGAGCGAGGGGTTCGCTCACCATGGTCACCTTGTTGGCATCCCAGATGGGCTCCGCGGCAAACGCGGTGGAGGTGCACAACAGTAGAACGCGAAGTAATTGTTTAATCATCGTCACTCCTCAAAAGAGAAAGATCAGAGTGGATTGTGAGGATTGCAATATTGAAAGACAATGGCTGTCAATTGAAAACGGATCTTGCAAAATTGCAAATGGTAGACAGCCTTACCAGCCTCACTGACATCCAATTTGTCGCGACCATAGCCGAATCGGGGTCGCTCTCCGCGGCGGCAAAACGCCTGGCGGTCAATCACGCGACGGTGTTTCGCCGGCTGGAGTCCTTCGAGGCGCGCCTTGGTGTGAAGCTGTTCGAGCGCAGTGCCGGTCGTTATGTGCCGACTGTCGCGGGAGAGGAACTGGCGCGTGCCGGCGTCGATATAGAAGAGGCGGCAACGCGCTCGCTGTTGCGGGTGGCCGGGCGCGATCTGCGTGCTTCAGGCCTGGTGCGCTTGACCACGACCGAAAGCATCGCGAGTGGACTGCTCGCGCCGCTGGCCGCCGCGTGTCGCGTGTTGCACCCCGGTATCCAGATCCAAGTCGTCGCCGACAACTCACTCTACGATCTTTCCAGGCGCGACGCGGATATCGCCATTAGGCCGACGAGAAAGCCGCCGCAACATTTGATCGGCAAGAAAGTAGGCGTGCTTGCGATGTGCGCCTACGGTTCGCGCCGTTACTTGCAGCACCACCGTTCCAAGGATTTGTCGGCGCACGAGTGGATCGCATTTGACGATGCGCGCTCGTCGATCGCGTCTCTCGAATGGCTTGCCGCGATCAAGCCAACCGACCAGATCGCCTATCGCACCAACTCGCATATGGGTGTGGCGCATGCGTGTATTGCTGGCGCGGGATTGGCGGTGTTGCCGTGTTTTGTGGGTGACCGCGAGCCCGCCCTGCGGCGTTTGGGCGGGCCGATTGACGCATGCGCCAACGACCTATGGATACTCACTCATCCTGACCTGCGTGAAACAGTGCGCATCAAAACGGTATTTCGCGCGCTGCAAGAGGAACTGGAAAAGGTGGCGCCACTTTTGGCGGGGCAGCGGCCGCACCCAAGGACCAAGCGGCGGTAGCGTACTCGGCTCGGTATGAGCGGGAATTTATAAACCAGTGTCCATTCTGATGGGACTTGAGCCGTGGTTTCTCAATCGGCTATGGGCGCGGACCGCGCGGGTTGTTTCTCTGCGACACTCGCCACCAAGATGCCGATGAGAATCAGCGCAAAGCCGAGGGCATGAAACGCATGAAAGGTTTCGTCAAGAAACAGGACCGCAAGCAAGGTGCCGAACACCGGCATCAGATGAATAAAGATTCCGGCGCGTGTTGGACCTACTTCCGCTACTGCCTTATTCCAGAATAAATAAGCAATCACCGAAGGGAACACGCCGAAATAGGTCACGGCGGTAAAGCTTGCAATCGACCAATGCGCCTGTGCGCCACGGGCGAGATCCACCAGATAAAACGGCAGATTGGCGAGGGTGCCGATAAATATGGTGGTCGCGAGGAATGGCAATGGCGTCAGATCGGCAGGCCGGCGTTTGAGTAGCAGGGTGTAGAGCGCCCAGACCACCATAGCGGCGAATACCCATATATCGCCGGGATTGATATGCAGGTCGAGCAGGTGCGTCAGATCGCCACGAAAAATAATAGTGGCCACGCCAACCAAGGACACGGCGATTCCCGCCGCCTGGCGCAGACCCACCTTTTGCCCCATGAAAAGCCAGGCGATTCCCGCGATCAATACGGGAATCGAGGAGTTGAGCAGCAACGCGTTGGTGGCGGTGGTGGAACCCAGGCCAACGTACACCAATGTGTTGAAGCTACCCGCGCCCAACACGCCCAAGACCAGCAGAATCTTCCACTCGCGCGCGATGACTGCGCGTTGCCGCCACAGGGGCGCGGCCGCAAAAGGCAGCAGCACCGTTGAGGCAAGGGTCCAGCGCCAGAACGCCATGGCAAGCGGCGGTAACTCACCCTGTATGCCGCGACCGATAACGAAATTGGCGGCCCAAAGGAAGGCTGTAATCGCCAATAGCGGATAAGCCGACCGCCACGGAGAGCGGGAGGGTGTGGCTTCACTCAATGGGTTCGACGCAGCGTTCGATGCAGCCGCGATGCCGTGGGCAAAGCACGGCGAGTCGCGTTCTTAAGCGGCCTTCAAATTGTTTCGCGCCCACTCCACATAGTCGCGCATGGCTTTCACCATCGGGTACTGTGGTTCATAGCCGAGTACCGCTTTTGCCCTGGCAATTTCCGCAGGCTTGGCGCGCGCGCTGGGCGACACGTTGTTGGTCTCCATGCGGATCTTTACCCCAGGGAAGACTTCTTTCAATGCGACCGATAGATCCTCCGCGGTGACTAATTTGCCCATGGTGATGTTGAACACGCGCGAGGGCAGCGCCTTCGCTTGCAAGGCGAGCACGGTGCCGTTCGCCGCGTCCTTGGAATACACCCACTCCAGCGCCGCACTGGGCACGGGTACTTCTTTGCCCGCGATGGCGGCATCCATCATGTCGCGAAACATCACGGTCGGGCCGCCGCCGCCGGGGCCGCCCCAGGGGCCGGCCACCGGGCCGTAACGCATGGCAGCGAATTCAATGCCGATGGCCGCATAGTTGTGCCCAATGCTCTCCACGGCTTGTTTGGTCGAAGCATAAAAGGTCGAGGGACGAGGGAAGGCTTCTTCGCGCGTCATCTCGCCCTTGTCTTCGCCGCCGGATAGGTGGCCATTCAATACGCTGGAGCTTGAGACCACCACGCGTTTGACGCCATGCACGCGCGCCGCATCGAGCACGTTCACCGTGCCCATGATGTTCAACTGGATCGCGGCATAGGGGTCGCGCGCCGCGCCCAGGGTCAGCATGGGATGGGCGGCGGTGTGAACGATGGCGGTGATGCCAGCTTTGCAAATGGCTTGGCTAAGGGTGAGCGGGCGAAGTACATCGCCCTCCACCATGTCAACCTTCGACAGATCGACAATTTGCGCCAGCGCCTCGCGTTGGAAACGTTGATCCATCAAGGTGGGGCGTTCGCCCTGTTCCACCAGAATTCTTGCAATTTGTGAGCCAACCAGGCCCGCTCCAATTATCATTACAGGCATAATTTATCCTTAATCTAGGTTAATCTTAAGCTATTTTTCGGCGCCGGGCAAGGCGAACAATCCCGATTGTAGACTGGCAAGGTAGCTTCGAGCTTCCTCTGCGTCAATTACATCGGCGTACTTGGCCTGCATGTCCACTAGGTTCATGGCATGCGAGACTTCAACACGATCAAAACAACCTTCGGCCACCACCGCGCAACGGATATTTTCGGAAAACGCATCCAGCACTGAGGCCCGCACGCAGCCGCTGGTGGTGCCGCCGCAGACAATCAGCGAATCCACTTTGAGCAAGGTTAGATAAGAAAGAAGAGGTGTACCAAAGAATACGCTCGGCTTGGTTTTGCGGATGAGGATGTCTTGAGACAGCGGCGCAATCTCGGCGACGATCTCATCCACGCGCGCATCGCGCGGCCCCGGAGCCCGTTCGCCCGCGCTTTTCCAGCGCCAACTTCCGGCATCCCAGCGATCAGCACGGCGCGTGTTGGTGGAATAAATCACCGGCACGCCCTTGTCGTGCGCCGTGTCAATTAGGCGCTTCATCACGGCCACCGCCGCCCAGCCTTCCTCGCCGCAAGAGCCGCGCCAGTGCTTGATCGATTCCAAAATCGGCAAGGGCCGCTCGCCAATGAATTCGTAATTGGTGTCGATAATCAGCAGTGCCGGGCGCTCGCCAAAGCCCATGCGCGCGCCGAACCCCAGCGCCTGCAGTACCTCGCGGTCGCGTGGGTTGAGGAAACGCTTCCAATCTTGCGCCATCGCATTCGTTCCGTTGCTGGCCAGTCGTTCGACCTATCCCTTCGCCAGCGGTGGCAATTTGCCACCAGAGATAAACGTGCCGATGCGATTTCCCCGCGTAATCGGTAACAACAAATGCGAAGGATTGTCGGCGTTGTGGTGCACCGACACGTGTGAAGCCATCGGCCGCGACACTGAACCCAGGCCGATATCCTCGGTGATATTGGTTGGCGGATCGTTATCCGCGCTTTTGATACGCAGCCCGATGCTCTCGCCGGGCTTCAACAGAATACCAATGGGTCGAATTTCAATATTGAATTCGTACACCTCATTGGGCTTCAAAGGATCGCGCTTATCGTGGCTGTGATAGGGCTGCCAGGGTTTGGAGCGTTTTTCATCGAGTTTCCTTTGTGAGCCGCGTAACCAACCGCGAGTCAAGATGCGAGTCTTGCCTTCCGCATCGCGATGCAAAAGGGTGGCAAACCAAAGCACCTCGGTATCGGTGGTCGAACCGTAAAGATTCAATACGACAGGGCCGCATAGTTCGGTGGCCTCGACCATATTGGGCGTCCAGAATTCGGCGCCCTGGCGGCTAAAGGCCGAATCCTCGTAAGTGGTGAAGCCTTCGTTGGGCCAGAATTCGTGTTCTGACAACAGCCCATCTTTGTGCAGATAAAACGGCGTCCAGCGCGTGCCCGGCACCGGCCAAGTGGTGGCGGATTTCCATTCGCCGGTGCCTTCGATAAACAACTGCACCGGGGCTTCGTCCATGATGCCGTTCTTCACCCCCTTTAACCAATAGTCGAACCAGCGCAGCGACTCGTAATCGTATTGATAGCAGGGACGATCAAGGTATATAGGTGGCCCGATTGTCAGTCTCTTTGGACCCTTCCATTGTTCATAGGCGCGTACATCGCCCGGAAGGTGCAATCCATACATTCCCCAATCGGCGCCAAGGTAGGCCGGCACTTCGCAGCCAGCCTCGAAATTGACGGCGCGTTCTTTCCAATAGTCATTGCACAGCGGATTCAACAAAATCTCGACCAGCATGGGGTTGCCGCCCTGATCGGGATTGCGCAAAGCAGTCACCAGCAAAGGATTGGTGACGATCTCCGGATCGCTCAAGGCGGCTTTGACCGCAGCGTTGTATTTCTCATCGCCCCATTTTTTGCGCAGCGAATTCTCAATGGTGAAAAACGGAGCTTGCCGGCGCGCCCAGTATTCGGTGAAATCAGGCGCCAGAATGCCGCCGCGATACAACACATCGCGATAGCCGTCGGTGAATCCATAGGGCGAAAAAATCGCCGCCAGGTGTGGTGGCTTCAACGCCGCCACGCGCTTGGCCACCATGGAGAAATACGACACGCCGTTCATCCCCACCTTGCCTGATGACCATGGGCGCGCCGCCAGCCATTCGATCGCTTCGTACAAATCCTTAATGGTCTGCGGATCGGGTTCGATATTGCCAAACGCGCCGCCCGAGCCGCGCGCGCCGCGAATGGTGGCGATCACCATGGCATAGCCGCGGCGCACATAAAAATTAAAATCACCCGCTTCGATCCAGCCGCGGGCATAGGTGAACCCGTTTGGCATCATCGCCATGCCTTGCACTTCCTTGGAGTAGGGGCTGGGCGTGAACAGCACCGGAAACTGGCCTTCGGCATCGGGCCGATAAATGTCGGCCTTCATCACAATGCCATTGCCAACCGGAATCTCGATGTTGCGCTCTATCGTGACGCCGTATTCGCGCTTGGACGTCTGCCAGTCCGTGGAAAACATGCCTTACCTCCGTTGAATATTTCCGATGGGATGATCCGCGAGTGTTTCGCGGGGGACGCGGGGAAACTCCGTGCGTCGCTCGCTAAAAGCCTAACATGTTCCCGAATATCGCGAGGAAGAATTCGGCGGAAATGGACGCTTGTCGAAGTGGTTCGACTATTGCGGGGCCGATGCAGGGCGGCGTATATTTGCGCGCCGCCGCGACTGCGGCGATAGTTTGAATACCGCGCATGCGGCATAGTTCGAAATTGCCGCGTCATCGAAGCGAAAATTCCGCTGCAAACCCACACAAGGAGCCATACATGTCGTTCAAGATTCGCCGCATAGTCACCACTCACGACGCCGAGGGTAAAGCCATCATCGGCATGGACTCGCACATCGAATCCAACCCCGGTGTAAAGGATAAAAATGTGCAGAGTTCGGTGCTCTGGGCGACTTCACAAATGCCGGTGGATATGTCGGGTAATGCCGATCCGGCCGCGAGCAAGATGGGTTTGCATCCCAGCCCCAACGGCAGCATCTTGCGCATGTTGGAATTGCCCCCCGGCGCGCCGGCCTTGATGCACCGCACCGACACCATCGACTACGTATTGTTGATGGAAGGCGAGTGCGACATGATTCTGGATGACGGCAAGGAAGTGCACATGGATCAGGGCGACATCATGATTCAGCAGGGCACTTGGCACGGTTGGGCCAATCGCGGCAGCAAAACCTGTCGTATTGCCTTCGTGCTGATCGACGCGAAAAAACCGGCGAAGGTGTTCTCCGACCACTAACGCGGCCATCAACGCGCGCGCCAGATAGTTCGAGGGTGTCGATTTAGCTCGCGCGGTTTTGCGCTAGCAATTCCCGCGGCTACCTTTTTTCCGGAAGCCCCGCAGCGGGCGGGCGCACGTTGCGCCCGCGGCGCCGATCCAGCCACCAGGCCAGCACCGGCAACATCGCAAAGCCGCCAGGCAGCACGATTACCGCGATATAGGGGCTCAACTGAGCCATGCGTTTCATGTGGCGCGCAAGCTCCTCTTTGTCTTCACGCGACCATTTTTGTTTGTTGCGCGGCTTCATCAGAAGCGGCATCAAACCCTGAACCGAAGAGAATTCGCGCTGCATGTTCTTGCGCTCGCGGTCCATTACATCGTAGAAGTTTTTGATGGGCTTGACGTACCGTTTCATGCGCTGATGCCCGATGCCTTGAGAAACCCTCTGATGGTGCGCAGTGCTCGCCAGGCCACCAACCCGCGCCCCACGAGTTTTAACGCTTGGCGCGGACGAACTGCCACCAGCAGCGCGCTTGCCACAGCAATCACCAGAGGATGTTGTTTCAACCAGAGGATGCCAGCGATGCCGCGCGCGGCCAGGTTTGCAGGTGCTTGCAGTGAGGCGTATTGCCGCGATAGCGCGATTCGTTGACGCTCGGCTTGTGCGAGGAGGCTTTGGCGCCGCGCGCGAATTTCAGCGATGGTCTTCATTGCGTCCGGTCAGCGCCACTTTATCTTTCTCAAGTTCCGCCAAGGTCGCGGCAAGCAGTTTGGGACGATCCGCCAACAGGCGTTTTAGCGTCGCAAAAAACCACAGGGCGGCGACCAACAACACCAAGAACAACCCGCCCACAACCAGGAGCCGATGTTCCCCCGATGCCATGATCAAGAACACCACCGCCATGATGAGCGTGCAAAGAAACAGCAGCACACTCGCCACGGTGAAAATTGCAATCTTTGCCAAACACGCGCCCTGCTCCTCAAGATCGCTGGATAGGATTGCCAGGCGTGTTTGCGCGATGTCGATTAGTGTACGGATTAGGCCGCGCAACGAGGCGAGCAGGCCATCTCCGCGGCTACTGCCGTCGGTCATTACGGGGAATCAGTGCTTAGCGTCGGCTGATCAAAAGGCCGAGCACCACGCCCGCCACCGCGGCAATGCCAACGGCTTGCCAGGGGTTGTCGTGCACGTAGTCGTCGGTAGCACGCGCCGCTTCCTTGGCTTTGTAGACGCTGGCTTCGCTCAGATCGGCAAGTTTCACCTTGGTGGCGTCGATGCTCTCCTGAATTTTCAGGCGCGCCGCCGCGGCTTTATCGCCGGCGTGGCTGGCGGTTGCTTTTAACAATTCCTCGGCATCCGCGATCACCACTTTTAAATCGCTCACCAGCTTGTCACGACTGACTTCGCTTTCCATAAAATCCTCATAGATAAAAATAGCCGGTAGACCCGGCTTTCGAATCGTACTTCGGGAATTCGCGGCTTTTTACCTGGCCCCGTATAGCTACGGTTGCGCTACGGGAAAGCCGAAATATGAGGGCAAACTCTAAAGCCTTTTCCTTCGCAATTCAACCGTGATCGACGGATTATTTGGGGGGTGACGCACCTGCAGCAGAGATTCCCGCGTCAGCCGAGCCGAGCATGCGTTTTGCCCAAGGCAGCAAAAAATACGCGGGGAACGCCAGAAAAAAGGTCAAAAAGAAATAACCGCCGTAGCCCATGGCCTCAACCCCGAATCCACTCACGCCACCGGATAGAGAGCGGGAAAACGCAAATATCGAGGACAAAATCGCGTATTCGGTGGTGGAACGCTCTTTATTGACAATGGCCATCAGAAAAGCGAGGAATGCGGCAGTCCCCAGGCCTCCGGTAAATGATTCGGTGGCGCTGGCGGCATACATCGCCCACTGATGGTGCATGGCGATATCCGCGCCCTGGGGTGACAGGGGCACGCTCCACGCCACCCAGGCATAACCCAGATTGGAGAATGCCTGCCATAGGCCTAGAACCCACAGCGCACGAAAAATGCCGACGCGATCGGTGTACCAACCGCCCACCAAGCCCCCAAATATCGATAACAACAGCCCGACATTGATCGAGACCAGGCCAATTTGTTGATTGCTGAAACCGGCATCCACCCAGAAGGGCTTGATCATGAAACCCATGGAGGAATCGCCAAGCTTAAAGATAAGGATAAATATCAATACAGGAACGATTCCGGGCCGGGCCAGCAACTCCACCAAAGCACCGAATACCGGGCCTTGCGAGAGCGCATCGCCTGAGCTGGGTTCATTGCCGCGCGCTTGCGTGGTCACCAGCCACCCTGCGAGAACGAACAACGACACCGGTATTCCTGCCTTCCACCACCACGCTTTCTGCATCGTCGCGATGGGCTCCCAGGCGATGCTGCCAGTGACAGGCCATAACAGGCCAACCACAAACAGCACAATCGCCATGGCGATGGGAGGCCGCGAAACCAGTAGCTTGAGTTCGGCCAGGGCGGATGTCTGGTAGCTGGCGCGTTGAAAAACTCTTTCCCTAGGTGCGCTA
The DNA here is from genome assembly GCA_046153355.1 of Burkholderiales bacterium. Classification (GTDB taxonomy): domain Bacteria; phylum Pseudomonadota; class Gammaproteobacteria; order Burkholderiales; family SG8-39; genus 2-02-FULL-62-17. Next base: position 41,943 of record JBJXEY010000537.1, on the reverse strand, counting down.
AGACAGGCCAGGGCACAGACCACGAATAACACAGCCGCCACGCAGTAAGACCAAAACCAGCCGATGTGGTCGGTAAGAATGAGAATAAACCCGGCGCTCAACATGCCGACCCGATAAAAGCCGATACGAACCCCATTGGCCAGCCCCAGTTCGTCTTTGTTGAGCATTTCGATGGTGTAGCCATCGATGGCGATATCGTTGGTGGCGGATAGAACCGTGAAGATGCCGATGGCGAACCACACACCGGGTCCGAAACCCGCGGTTTGCGCGAGCACAATCAGTGTGGCGCCCATTAGACAGTCGACGGCCACCATCCAATAGCGATGATGGCGGTAGTAGTCGATCATCGGCGCCCAAAGAAACTTCAAGGTCCAGGCAAGGCCCAGAAGGCTAAGCAGGCCAATGCTTCCCAGGTCCACCCCCTGTTGCCGAAAATAAACCGGGAACAGGTCGTAGAACAAACCCAGGGGAAAGCCCTCGGAAAAATAAAGCAGCGCCACCCAAAAAAGCTTTGAGCGCAACAGTCGCGGCGTTTCTCGCGCAGGTTCGGTCACTAAAATTTCCGGGTTGACGGTAACCGCAGTGCTCTCGCGGCTGGACTATGCGTAACGCTATACTTCGCGCTTTTCGCGCGGAGCCGATTTTACTCTGGCGCCCGGTGCACCTCGCCGCTTTGTCCCTCACTGTCATCAAAGAACCATCATGCCGGTATTTGCCTCGACTATTTTTCTCTCTGCGTTCCTCTTGTTTCTGGTGCAACCCATCATCGCCAAACAAATTCTTCCCTGGTTTGGCGGCACACCGGCGGTGTGGAATACCTGCATGTTGTTTTTTCAGATGTTGCTGTTGGCCGGTTACGCGTATTCCGATTGGAGTATCGCCAAGCTCAAACCACGCGCTCAGGCGATTTTGCATTGCGTGTTGTTGGGCGTAAGTCTTATATCTCTACCGATCCTTGCCGACGCGGGTTGGAAGCCACAAGGGGATGAAGACCCGGTATGGCGGATTCTCGCTTTGTTGGGCGCGACTATCGGCTTACCCTATTTCCTGCTTTCCTCGACCGGGCCTTTGATTCAGGCCTGTTTTGCGCGTCGTTATGGTGGCGAGCGTGTGTATCGGCTGTTCGCCTTGTCCAACTTTGGGTCCTTGCTTGCCTTGCTCGCCTTTCCTTTCGCCATCGAAATGCTGGTCAGTACGCACGGTCAGGCGATTGCTTGGAGTGTTGGCTATGGCGTGTTTGTTCTGGTTTGTGGTGCGAGCGTAATGCTATCCGCAGGGGCGATGCCCAGCGGCGCGATGGCCGAAGAAGTGGCGAAAGAAGGCGTGCCGCCAACGCTGGCTGAGCAGGGGCTGTGGCTGACGCTCGCGGCATTGGGCACCATCATGTTGCTGGCGGTGACTAATCACATCACGCAGAACATCGCATCCATTCCCCTGCTATGGCTCGCACCGCTCACGCTTTATTTATTGAGCTTCATTCTTTGTTTCGAGGGGCGCGGCTGGTATCGGCGCTGGTTGTTTGTCTTGCCGTTTCTCGCGCTGTTACCGGCGATGGCGTGGGGCTTGCAGGCTAATAGTGGTGTGTTGGAGATCAAGAAGGCGATACCGCTGTATTGTTTAGGGCTATTTGTTTCATGCATGTTTTTTCACGGCGAGCTCGCCTTGGCCAAACCGGCGCCGCGCTATTTGACGCGCTTTTATTTGATGGTGTCCCTGGGTGGCGCCGTAGGGGGCTTGATCGTTGGTGTCATCGCGCCGCGCATTTTTGCGGCCTACTACGAACTGCCGGTGGCCTTGGTTGTGGGTGGATTGATCGCCGCCTACTTGCTTTTCCGGCCCGGTGTATCCGGTGGCGTGCTGGAATCGTTGCTCGACGCGCTTCTCAAGCGCGGCAGGTTGGCGGCGGCGGTGCTTGCGCGATCACTTACGCTTGGCGTGGCCTTAGCGGCTACCGGTATTACCGGTTGGTACGTGTATCAATACCAACATGAGTATCTGGCGGACACCACCATCCTCATGCAGCGCAATTTTTTCGGCATGCTGCGCGTGCAGGAATCGGGCGTGGGTGCCGAACGAGTGCGCAACTTGGTGCATGGCGTGATCATGCATGGCAAACAATCCTTCGACCCGGCGTTTCAGAAAGCACCGACCACCTATTACACCGAGGATTCCGGCGTCGGTCGCGCCTTCGCCGCCTTCGCCAATGCGCCATTACGCGCCGGCGTGATTGGTCTGGGTGTGGGCACTTTGGCAACCTATGGTCGCAAGGGAGACGTATTGCGTTTCTACGATATCAACCCTCAGGTGATTGAAGTCGCGCGCAAGGAGTTCACCTACTTATCGGATTCGGCCGCGAAAATTGAGACCGTGCTGGGCGATGCGCGCTTAGCGATGGAGCGCGAACCGGCGCAGCAGTACGATGTGCTGGTGGTGGATGCGTTCTCCAGCGATGCGATTCCGGTGCATTTGATAACACTCGAAGCGATGGACACCTATCTCAAACACATGAAGCCAGGCGGGGTGATCGCCTTTCATGTGACCAATCGCTATTTGAATTTGAAACCTGTGGTGAAGTTGCTGGCACAGGCGCGCGGCTTGCGGGCGATGAATATCGCCGACGATGGCGAGGCGCGCTTCGGTTCCTCGACCGATTGGGTTCTGGTGGCACGTGACCCGGCGTTTTTCAAATCCGAGGCCATGGCAGGGGTAGTGGAGGAAATTGATATCCCCGCCGACTTGCCCACCTGGACCGATGACTTCAATAACCTGATTCAAGTGCTTAAATAATTCGTCCGGCTTTCCAAAAAGCCGCTTGGAATATTTACTTGGCGAGGTCGCGCTCGAAGCGAAACACCGCCAACGTGCCACGCAGATTCGGCATGAAACCGACCGGGCGATCGCGATGCAAAACCAGACGCTCGAGCACACGTATCGAGTGCGATGCGCAAAAGTTTTCGAAATCGGCAATGGTGAATAAATGCAGGTTGGGCGTGTTGTACCACTGATAGGGCAATACATCCGACACCGGCATGCGACCGGCGAAAATGATTTGTAGGCGTTGCGACCAATGGCCGAAATTGGGAAAGGTGACAATACCCTGGCGTCCCACGCGTAAAATTTCACCCAGGATCTCTTCGGTCTGGCGCACCGCTTGCAGCGTTTGCGATAACACCACGTAATCAAACGACCCGGCATCGAAACCCGCCAAGCCGCGCTCCAAATCGCTTTGAATCACATTGACGCCATTTTTCACGCAGGCAAGCACACTGGCGTCATCTATTTCAATGCCGTAACCACGCACATTTTTCGATTGACGCAGGTACTTGAGCAGCAAGCCGTCGCCACAACCCAAATCGAGCACCGTGGCCCCCGGTTTGATCCACTGCGCGATGGCCTCGAAATCCTTGCGGCCGGATAAATTGAAATTACCCGTCGCAGTCATTGTCTAAGCTCCGCGTAGATATTCTCAAAGAAGCTTCCTACCAGCGCGTGATAGCGCGGATCTTCCAGTAAAAATGCATCGTGGCCGTGCGGCGCGTTGACTTCGGCATAACTCACATCGCGCCGATTATCCAAAAGGGCTTTGACGATTTCGCGGGAGCGCTCCGGCGAAAAGCGCCAATCGGAGGTAAAGGAAATCACCAAAAATTTGGCCAGCGCGGCAGAGAACGCGTGTGTGAGGTTTTCGCCGGCGTCGGCGGCGGGATCGAAGTAATCCAGTGCGCGCGTAATCAGCAGATAGGTATTGGCATCGAAATATTCGGAGAATTTATCCCCTTGGTGGCGCAGGTACGATTCGATTTCGAAATCCACGCCGAAATGAAAGCCGAGTTTCCCCTCGCGCAGCGAACGCCCGAATTTCTCCATCATGGCGTCGTCGGAAAGGTAAGTGATATGGCCAATCATGCGCGCGAGGCGCAGCCCACGCCGCGGCACCACGCCATGTTGATAATAGTTACCACCGTGAAAATCAGGGTCGGTGGTGATCGCCTGGCGTGCCACTTCGTTGAAGGCAATGTTTTGCGCCGATAGCTTGGGGGCAGAGGCCACCGCGACCACGTTTTTGACACGATCAGGATAGGCGATAGCCCATTGCAGGGCCTGCATCGCGCCTAAACTACCGCCCATCACAGCAGCAAATTGGCCAATACCCAATACGTCGGCCAACCGCGCCTGCGCATTAACCCAATCCTCCACCGTAATCACCGGAAACGAGGAGCCAAAGGGCGCGCCGGTTTTGGGGTCGATGCTGGAGGGGCCGGTTGAGCCGAAACAGCCACCGAGGTTATTCACGCCAATGACGAAAAAGCGCTCCGTATCCAGGGGTTTGCCCGGACCGATCATGTTGTCCCACCAGCCGATGTTCTTGGTGTCTTCTGCGTAGTAACCGGCGACATGGTGCGCGGCGTTGAGCGCATGACACACCAACACTGCGTTGGATTTGGCGGCGTTCAGGTTGCCATAGGTTTCGTAGCGCAGGCTGTAAGCGTCAAGCGACGCGCCGCTCTTAAAACGCAAGGGCTGGTTGAATTGCTGGTCTTGGGGCCGTACCGCCCCGACCGATCGCGGTTGATTCATGTTGCCGTCAATCGTATACCTTTGGGCGCCAAATTAGGCTTGGCTTTGTCCGAGTTGCTCGAGCAGACGCTTGCGTCTCCTTGGGTCGTGGGCACGCAATATTCGCGTTGCCGCTGCCTTGGCTTCACCCGCGTGAGTTTGCAACACTTCGCGCTTGATGGCGAGCAGTTGCGCCGGATGCATGGAAAATTCCCGCAAACCCAGGCCAATCAATAGACGTGTCGCGGACAAATCACCCGCCATTTCGCCGCATACCGCCACCGGTTTTTTTGCTTTGTTGGCCGTGGCGATGGTCTGCGCGATCAATTGCAACACCGCCGGATGCAAGGGGTCATACAGATGCGCCACCGCGTCATCGCCGCGATCAATGGCCAGGGTGTATTGAATCAAGTCGTTGGTGCCGATCGACAGGAAATCGAGTTTGCGGACGAAATAGGTAAGGGATAACGCCGCCGCGGGAATCTCAATCATGCCGCCGATTTGAATCGATGCGTCGTAAGCGGCGCCGCGCTCATCCAAATCGGCCTTGGCGTGGGCAATCGCCGCGAGCGTTTGATCTATTTCATGCGCATGGGCGAGCATGGGGATTAGCAGACGTATCCGTCCGAACGCGGACGCCCTCAACAAGGCGCGTAACTGCGTTTGAAAAATCTGCGGTTCGGCCAGGCAATAACGAATGGCGCGCAAACCCAGCGCGGGATTGGGCGCGGCATGGTCGCTGCCGGTGAGTACTTTGTCGGCCCCCAGATCCAGCGTGCGGATAGTCACCGGCTGTCCATCCATATCCTTGGCGACCTGCCGATAGGCTTCGAACTGCTCATCTTCCTCGGGCATATCGACACGGTTGAGAAACAAAAACTCACTGCGAAAAAGACCGATGCCGGTGGCGCCCGATTCGCGGGCTTCGACCACATCCTGCGGCAGTTCGATGTTGGCGAGCAGCGTTACCGCCTCGCCATCAAGGGTGGCGGCACGCGTTGAACGCAGCGACTGCAATTTGCGCCGCTCGGCGTCGAATTTGTCGCGTCGCTGGCGAAACTCTTCGAGTATCTGATCGTTGGGGTTGACGATCAATACACCTTCGCGGCCATCAATGATCAATAGTTCCCGCTCGCGAATCATGGCGCGCGCGTTGTGCAAGCCGACAATCGCGGGGATCGCCAGACTGCGCGCCACAATGGCGGTGTGCGAGGTAACACCGCCCAGATCGGTGACGAACCCGGCGAACTGATGCTTTTTGAACAGAATCATGTCCGCGGGAGATAGATCGTGTGCCACCACGATCAAATCGTGTTCCAGGGCTTGTTCGGGCTCTTCGTTGTGTTGGTTGCCGGGCATCGCTTTCAGCACCCGTTCGGCCACTTGCTCGATATCGTTTTTGCGCTCGCGCAGGTAGGGGTCTTCGATGGCGTCGAACTGCGCCGCCAGGGCTTCCATTTGCTGCACCAGGGCCCATTCGGCGTTGGTGTGTTTTTCGCGGATCAGCGCACGAGGAATGTCGGAAAAATTCGGATCATCGAGGATCATCAAATGCAGATCCAAAAACGCGCCCATTTCGGCTGGGGCGTCCGCGGCGATGCTCGAGTGCAAGTCACGCAATTCCGAGCGCACCTGCTCGATCGCTTTATCGAAGCGTCTGATCTCGCCGTCTATTTCGTTCGCGGCAATTTCATAGTGCCCCACTTCGAAGCGCGCGCTCGACACCAGATGGGCGCGGCCGATGGCGATGCCGCTGAATACGCCGGCGCCATGCAGCGTGAAGCTTGCGCCTGAATCGCCTTTTGGTTGGGTCACCGCTTATTCACCTGTTGGGTCACTGCTTATTCACCCTCGCCGAAACGATCTGCCACCAGCGCCACCACCGCGGCAAGCGCCGCCTCGGCATCTTCGCCGGAGGTTTCCACCATCACGCGGCTGCCCTTGCCGGCAGCCAGCATCATCACGCCCATGATGCTTTTGGCGTTGACGCGCCGGCCATTGCGGCTAAGCCACACCTCTGCCGGAAAACTTCCCGCAGTTTGCGTGAGTTTCGCCGAGGCGCGCGCATGCAGGCCAAGTTTGTTGACGATTTCAACTTCAGTTTGTGGCATCGGAGCTTATCCCGGAAAGATGCAATACGCCCTCGGCGCCACCGCTCAAGGCTTTATCCACCACCTGCGCTAAAGACTTATCGCGATAGGTGAGTGCACGCACCAGCATGGGAAGGCTGACCCCGGAGATCGCTTCAACATTCCCGGGTGAGATCAAACGCGTCACCACATTGCAGGGTGTGCCGCCGCAGATGTCCGAGAGCACCAGAACGCCGTCGCCTAATTGCAGCTCTGCTAGCAAAGCCTTGGCGCGCGCGAGCAACATGTCGGGGGTATCGGACGCCGCGACAGAAAGCGCCCGAACCTGCGGAATGGGCTTACCAATAACATGCACCGCGGCGTTGATGAGCGCCTCGCCCAATTCGCCATGCGTCACGAGCAGAATGCCTATCATCGTCAATGCGAATGTTTGACCGCGCACGCCGCCTGCAACGCATCCATGAACATACCGGCGACGTTAAAGCCGGTTTGATCGGTGATTTCCTGGAAACAGGTGGGGCTGGTGACATTGACCTCGGTCAGGTAATCGCCGATGACATCCAGGCCCACCAGCAGCAGGCCGCGCCGCGCGAGTTCCGGCCCAAGCGTGGTGGCAATTTCAAGGTCGCGAGGCGATAGGGGTCTCGCGACCCCGGTGCCACCTGCGGCCAGATTGCCGCGCGATTCGCCCGCCTTGGGGATGCGCGCAAGGCAATGTGGTACCGGCTTGCCGTCGATCACCAGCACGCGTTTGTCGCCATCGCGAATTTCCGGGATGTAGCGTTGCGCCATGATGGTCTGGCCGCCCTCGCGGCTTAAGGTCTCCACGATCACGTTTCGATTCGGATCGCTTTTATTGACGCGAAAAATGGATTGCCCGCCCATACCGTCCAAGGGTTTGAGCACCACCTCGCCATGTTCGTCGATGAAGGCGTGCACTTGTTGCGCCGAGCGCGACACCAGCGTGGGCGCGGTGAACTGCGGAAACTGCGCGATCGCCAGTTTTTCGCTGTGATCGCGTAGCGCGCGTGGATCGTTGAATACCTTTGCGCCTTCACGCTGCGCCTGCGAAAGCAACCAGGTGCTGGTGACATATTCAACATCGAAGGGCGGGTCTTTGCGCATCACTATCGCGTCTAGGTCGGCAAGCGCCGTCTCCGTGGCGCTGCCCAACGAGTACCAGGGGTCGGCATCTTTGCGTAGGGTAATTTGCGACATCACGCCGAACACGCGATTGCGCTTCCACACGATATCTTCCTGCTGCATGACAAATAGCTCATGCCCGCGCCCTTCACCCTCCCGCATCATCGCGTAGGTGGAGTCCTTCTTGATCTTGAACGATTCAAGTGGATCGGTGATGAAGCCGATTTTCATGGGTTAATCCCAGGCTGTAGTGTCGATGGCGCAGGCGCAGGTGATGGCGCGCTAAACCGCGGCGGCTTCGGTGCGCTCTAGCTCTACCGCGGCGGCAAGCAAAGCGAGGCGAGCCACCACGCCATAGCTGTAAAAACGGTTTGGCCCAGCGCCGGGCAAGGCCGTGTGATCGGGAGTGGTGCAGCAATCGTCGAACGCCAGCGGCTCGAAATGCATGCCCGGTGCGTTCAGCACCCCATCGGTGTCTTTTTCGGTATGTACGCGATAAAACCCACCCACCACATAACGATCAATCATGTAGACCACCGGTTCGGCCGCGGCGCCATTGACGCGCTCGTAGGTATGCACGCCCTCCTGCATGATGACTTCCGACACTTCCAAGCCTTCTTTCACCACCGACATCTTGTTGCGCTGCTTGCGGTTAAGGCCACGCACTTCGGAGGCATCGCGTGCCGTCATGATGCCCATGCCGTAGGTGCCCGCGTCCGCCTTGACCACCACGTAAGGGGTCTCCTTGATGCCGTATTCCAGATACTTGGCGCGCATTTGAATCAGCAAGGCATCCACATTCGAGGTGAGACACTCCTCTCCCGCACGTTCGTGAAAGTTGACTTCACCGCACACCGCGAAATAGGGGTTGACGAGCCACGGGTCGATCGAAAGAAGCGAAGCGAATTCCTTGGCGACATCTTCATAGGCCGCGAAATGGTTGGATTTGCGCCGCACCGCCCAACCGGCGTGCAGCGGCGGCAGAACGAATTGCTCATCAAGATTCTTCAAAATATCCGGTAGGCCGGCGGACAAATCGTTGTTGAGCAAGATGGTGCAGGGGTCAAAATTGGCGAGGCCCAAGCGACGTTCGGTTCGCAGCAAAGGCTCCACCAGCAAGGGCGCGCCGTTTTCGACCTCGATTCGCGTGGGTTCGGTAACGGCGGGGTTGAGGCTACCGATGCGCACATTTAAACCGGCCTGCCGAAGGATGGTGGATAAGCGGCCGACGTTCTGCAGGTAGAACTGATTGCGCGTGTGATTCTCGGGAATCAGCAGAAGATCTTTCGCATTGGGGCAGATCTTCTCGATTGCGCCCATTACCGCCTGCACGCAAAGCGGAATGAAAGCCGGATTGAGGTTGTTAAAGCCGCCGGGAAATAAATTTGTATCCACTGGCGCGAGTTTGAAGCCGCTGTTGCGCAGATCTACCGAGCAGTAAAACGGTGGCGTGTGTTCCTGCCACTTGCCGCGAAACCAATGCTCGATGACGGTACTTGAATCGAGAATGCGTTTCTCGAGTTCCTGCAGCGGGCCGGTGAGGGCGGTAGTCAGATGCGGAATCATCGGCTGGGTCCTTCCGAATATCTGGGGGAAATGCGGGGGGCCGAGGGCGGCGGCAAATTACGCGCCGCCGTATTCTTACTACTTGGCGGCTTTGGCAGCCGGCTTAGGCGGTGGTGGTTCCTTGAAATTCCCGCCCGATTTATTCGCCATATAAACCACCGCGCGCTCAAACTCATAATCGGAGAGGTCGGGCGCGCCGCCTTTGGGCGGCATGGCGCGCACGCCCTTAATGCCGTCGGCAACAATAGCTTTTTGGCCCTCGGCGATCAACTTGCGCCAGGCCGCCGCATCGCCCGTTTTGGGCGCATTGGCGGCACCGGTGGCGTGACAGGCCATGCACACCGTGTTGTATACCACTTCGCCGGTCTTGGCCGCGCCGCCAGCACCCCCCGCAGAAATTGTCACCTGCGCCACCGGCTTGATACGCTCAACCACCGCTTCAGGGCTGTTGGCTTTGGGGTCGGTGTTGATGCCACCAAGCACCAACTGCACCAATAACAAAATGCCGATGACGGGGATAACAAATGACAAAACCATAACCACCGCGAGCTGCGTTGGCGTCTTGATCATTGATTCGTGTTCGTGGGTCGATTCGTTCGCGCTCATGGGGTACCTGGGCGGTTGCAAAGGCGCGAATTATAACGTCAATCGGTGGCGGCTATTGACGCGGTCTGTGTCGCGAGGCGAAATCCAAGCTATCGATTAGCTACCGTGGATCGCTTGGAAAAATCACTCAAAATATCTCAATAAGATACTAAAAAATATTCCTTTATGTGCGTCTAATATAGGATCAATTCAATAAAAGTTTGACTTTTGCCTTTCAGCGGTAAATCAGCACGCGCCGCACCGCGGCGGCGATTTTTTCCGCCGTGGGAGTGATGTAGTCCTCCAGCGGCCGGGAAAATGGCGTCGGCACGTCGGGGCGCGCCACGCGCAGGATGGGCGCCTTGAGATAGGGGAAGGCCTCCTCGGCAACGATGGCCGAAATCTCCGCCGTCACGCCACAGGACAAATGCGATTCATCCGCCACCACCAGCCGGCCGGTCTTTTTCACCGAGGCGAGCAGCGTTTTTTTATCAAATGGCACCAGGGTGCGCGGGTCGATCACTTCACAATCGATGCCTTCGTCCGCCAAAGTTTGGGCCGCTTGCAGGCACACCTGCACCATGTAGGAGGTCGCCACCAGCGTCACATCCTTGCCACGCCGTTTGATGTCGGCCTTGCCAAAGGGAATTGCATAGTCTTTTTCCGGCACTTCGCCTTCCATGCCGATCAACAGGTCATGCGTGAACATCACGGTCGGGTTGTTGGACAGACCCGCGGTGGCAACCAGACCCTTGGCGTCGCGCGCGCTGGCCGGCAATGCGATTTGTAAGCCGGGCACATTCCAGTACATGGCCTGCGGACTCATGCTGTGCTGCGTGCCCCCGCCGATACGAAGACCGTGCAGCATGTGGAACACCACCGGCACCTTGATCTTGCCGCCCGAGGCGTAATACGCGGTTGCTGCTTCGTTGGCAATGGAGGTCATGGAAAGAAACGAAAAACTTGCCGCGCCCAGGTGGCAGAACACATGTTCGCCGCTCATCGCCGCCCCAGCCGCAAGCGCCGAAAAGGCGGCTTCCGATGTGGGCGGAAAGTTGACGCGATCCGGATAGTTTTTCCAAATCTTTTCCAAATGCACACGGTGCGGCCCCAAGCCCATCACCTCGTTGCCTACCAAGGAGAAATTGGTGAGTTTGCGCATGCAATAGTCGAGGCCTTCGACAAACGCCTGCGAATAAGTGATTTTTCTCATCGGGCGCCGTCCATCGCGAAAACGTGATCGAGCGCGGTCTTGCCGCGCGGCATGGGGCTTTCGACGGCGAGTTGGCGCGCTTTGGCATCGCGCGCGCGCACGTGGCGATCGAGTTTCAATATTTCATCGCCAGAGCAAAGCTTTTTCTTCAAAAGCTTGCGGATGAATAAAAGTATCGGATCTTGCTTTACGTACCAATCGCGAAATGTTCTGGGTATTTTGTCCGGCTCCCAGGCCATGGCCACATCGGTCACGCCAGTGGAAAGTTCTGGCCACATCGGTTTGCTGCCTTCCCAGCGTTCGGTGACGCATTCGATGAATACCGGACCACGCCCCTCGCGGCAGCGCGCCACGCCCGCCGCTACCGCCGCATGCACCGCCTCGACATCGCGCCCATCAACACTTTTGCTATCAATCGCCAGCGACTCGGCGATGCCGCATAAGCGCGGCGCAGAAATCAACGAAGAGGGAAATCCTCCTTTGGCGGAACCGGTCGCGCCGGCGCCATTGTTTTCACAGAGAAACACGGCAGGCAGCTTCCACAGCGCAGCGATGTTCATCGATTCGAAAGAGATGCCTTCCTCCAGCGAACCGTCGCCAAAAAACCCCACCGACACGCCACCCTTGCCGCGGCGTTTTTGCGCGAATGCGCCACCTAGCGCCAAACCGATGCAACCGCCCACGATCGCCGAGGTGGCGAGAAAGCCATGCTCAGGATCGCTCATATGCAACGTGCCGCCGCGCCCGCCATTGAGCCCGGTGGCGCGACCCAATATCTCAGCGTAGGCCTTGCCCGGATCGGCGCCGCGTGCCAGGACGTGGCCGTGATTGCGGTGTGTGGTGACAAGTTTGTCGTCGCGTCGCAACGATTCGACCACCGCGGCGCCGGTGGCCTCCTGCCCGATGTACAGGTGGTAGTGGGATTTGAAAAGTTTCTCTCCCGACATTGCAACCAGCGATTCCTCGAAGCGCCGGATCACCAGCATGCGTTCGAGTATTCGTAGCGATGCCGTTTTGTTCAATCTCGATTTTGCCGCCATCCCTGCTCCTTATCGACAACGCTGTTCAATGTTGACTTTATGCGTGCGTTCAGGCGCCGCGAACCGTGCGCACGATTGTTTCCGCATCGACCGGATCATTATCGCCGCGCCAGGCGACGTGGCCATCCGGCCGCACCAGCACCAAACGGTTTGCATAGAGATCGCAGACGGTCGAATCCGCGATATCGCGAACCACCATTGGTAAGTGCTGCGCCGATGCGGCGCGCATAAGCTGGTCGCATGCAGTTGGCCTTTCGCCCAGCCGCAGCAGCGTGAAATTCTTGTCGAAAAAATCCAGGCAGGAGAGCCCATCGGCGAGCCACGCGTGCGGTGCGCGATGGCCGGGGCGTGCCGTCGGCAAATAAACCATCGGGTCGTCAGGCGGTTCGGGTGTGCCATCGGATACGACGATTGGCGAACCCTCGTAGCGATAGCCAAGCGTGGCGCCTTGCACATCGTATTCACGGTCGAAACGTTCCGCGTAGATGGTATGGGTGATGCGCGCACGCAGTTCGTCGCCTTCTTGCGTGTTATCTCGTATAGCCGCGCCAGTGGGGATTTTCAGAAACTGCAAATAATTTCTCGCACCTTCGTTGGTAATCCGGATTGCCGCCGGACGGCGCTCGGCGTCGTAGGAGTCGAGCAGGCGTGCGCCGCCCCAACCCTGCACCGTTGCCGCCAGTTTCCAACCCAGATCGACGGCTTCCTGTATCCCGGTGTTCATGCCGTAACCTCCGGTGGGCGACATCTGATGCACCGCGTCACCACAAAGAAAAACACGGCCTTTGGAAAAGCGTTCGGCCACCACGCGCCGGCGGGTCCAGGGAAGGATGGAAATGATCTCGAACTCGAAATCGCATCCCACCGCCAGACGCAAGCGGCGCGCCGCCTCTTCCATGGAGATTTCGCTACCGGGCGCCAGGCGCATGATGGACAAGCGCCACAGATCACGGCCATCGATGGAAACGATATCCGCCCACATGCCTTCGGGCCCGAAGATCCATTGCATCAGCGCGCGGCCGCGGGCGAACAGAATATCCAGAGCGCGGGAGCGGAAAAACACGTTGATATTAAAACTCAACGATTGATCGCCCAGTAGCGCGATGCCTAAGGATTCACGAATCGCGCTCTCGGCGCCATCGCAACCAACAAGGTAATCGGCGCGAATCGAGGAGCGCGCGCCAGCGTCGCGGTCGACGAGCGTCGCATCGACAACCTTGCCATCGTCATGAAAGGAATCGACCTCCGTCGAATAGCGAATCGTTACCGAAGCGTGGCTCGCCGCGTGTTTCTGCAGAATCGGATCGAACCACAACTGCGAGCAGCGCTGCAGCGCTTCGGGTGAAAATTCAAGTGGAGTATCGCGCCGGCAAGGGTATTCGTAGCGCGCCAGTTCATGTCCGGTAAGCGAGGTCACATAGCGGTAGGTGCGTGGAAAATCCTCGGCGATGCTTTGTTCGCGCACCGTTTGCGCAATCCCCCAGCGGCGGCAGAACTCCATGGTGCGCACACCCACTTGGTTCATCTTTGGGTGACCAATGCTGCCATCGCGGCGTTCCACCAAAACCGAGGAGATGCCGCGCCAACCTAGCTCGCAGGCAAGCGAAAGGCCTACTGGACCGCCGCCGACAATGAGTACGGCGGTATGTCCAGACGGTGTCAATGAATTGGATGAGGTCATGACGAGAAAAGGCGGGTGCTGGCAAGCAAGAAAACGAGAAAGCGAAATAAGCACACAGGGGTGATGCGCTCGCGATTATGCCTATTTCGTTTTGCGTCCAGGTGATGGCGCGGTTTAGCTTGCGGTGTATGGAGGTTAAGGTGTCCAATAGTTGTCGTTGTCCCAATGCGTATGCCGCTTGGAGGTTGTCCCATGAAGTTGAAATCATGGATGGCCACGAATCTTCTGCTGCTACTGCTCATTGCCCATCCCGCTTGGGTTGCGGCGCAAACGCGGCAAATGGTCTCGGAACTGGGCATCAGACTGCTGGTTCCACCCGATTGGGAATGGCATTGGCGCGACAACAAGGAAATATTCATCAACTGTGCGCCGCAGATTGCCAAGGGCTTTGGCTGTTCGCTGATTGTCACGGTGCTTAAAGTCTCCGCCGATCAAAACAGAATCACGGAGACCGACCGCAGGCAATGGCGCTCGTGGCAATCGGCTGGTGGCATCAGGCGCATTGTTTCTGCGCGGGATATTGTCCTGGCGGGCTATCCGGCCCATGAAATCATCAGCGAAGAGCCGCTGCGTTCGATGCGCCTGTTCGTGCTCATCCCCAATACCGGGCGCTTGTATGACATCGCTTATTTTGTTGGCTCGCCCGCGAATAGGAATGCGGATTTCTTTCGCTACAAACCCGCGGTGGATGCCACCCTTCAGACCTTGGCGGCGACATCCGATTAGGCTAGGCACCTAAGGTAAGTCCGCGTGTCATCGATGATTTCAAGCAATGCACTGGGGTTCTCAAGCATTGAGCCCGAACATTGCGCCTGGACGAATGGACGCTACCGGTTAAAAATCGTAGACTTGCCGCCCACGCGCCCGTAGCTCAGCTGGATAGAGTACTGCCCTCCGAAGGCAGGGGTCGGACGTTCGAATCGTCTCGGGCGCGCCATTAAATCAAGTACTTAGGCGGTTGGCGGCGGATTGACTATGAAAACAGGTCCTCTAATTTTTGGGTATAGCGCCAAACGCTAACGACGGGCCCAGTTGGGGATATCTGCTGCCATTGTATTGACAATTAAGAATCAGAATCCCCATAGAAATACCCCTTTGGAGACGCTCAATGACCTGTGAAATTGCGATCATGAACCAGAACGCAGTAGCGCTCGCCGCAGACAGTGCGATGACTGTTCGCCGATGGGTAAATGGCGAGCGCCAAACCCGCTATTTCAAGGGCAGTAACAAAATCTTCCAGATATCCAACTATCATCCGGTCGGCCTAATGGTGTTTGGCAGTGCGAATGTACAACAAATTGCATGGGAGCTAATAGTTAAGGAGTTTCGCGCGCATCTAAAGTCTACGTCATTCCAAAGTCTAAATGGATATGCTGAAGCGCTATTTGACTACATCCGCCAACACCCGATGTTCTTCCCTGCAGAGAGAAGGGTAAATATTTTTGTTGATGAAGTGAGGAATACAGCGCTTGCTTTGCTTTGGAATGCAAAAAAGGCATTAAAACTAGAGATTGCACCGGAAGACGCTGAGCAGGGGCGAAAGGTAACTGATGAGTTTTGGAACGAAGAGATAGCTAAAATATCAAAGGATCCGCTACCTAAAGCATGCAAGGGTGGCGCTGATCATCAGGCTCTTACAACCCATAGAGAAAAATTAGAAGAAAATATAAAAGGAGCGGTAGCGTGGTTCAAAGGAAAGGGAGAAATTCATTCGGGGAGAGACATCAACTACGGCCTTTTGACGTTGTTGAGTGTCCAGACGCTCTATCGAAAGTACCAAAAATTACTCGGCTCAAGTGGCATTGTCATTGCTGGTTATGGGGAGTTGGATCTGTACCCTGCGTATCATGAAATGTCGGTTTATGGATTTTTGCTCGATGACTTCATCTACGATGACGAAAGCCAACACGCGGTGTCCATTGACCTACCGTCCGTGATAAAGCCATTTGCAACTACAGCAATGGTAGATACGTTTTTGCTCGGGTTTAGCCAAGACGTGTATTTGCAGGTAATGACAAAGTACGAATCGTCAATCAAAAGTTTATTAGATAACGTTAAAAAGGCGCTGAAAACTACTGATATTCCCCAATTTGATGATTTGCTTAAGAACGCACAATCTGAATATCAAGAGGCGTGGACAAACGCAGTCGCTGATGATCATTGGAAACCATTGCGAGAGGTAGTGGCGTCGCTTCCCGTGGACGAAATGGCCAATCTGGCAGAAACCCTGGTGATGCTACAATCTCTGAAGGAAAAGGTAACATCGCCTACTGAGTCAGTAGGTGGACCAATAGATGTCGCAGTCATAACCCGTCACGAGGGGTTGATTTGGCTAAAACGCAAACTCTACTTTGATCCTCAGAAGAATCCGCGCTATTTCTGGCGGCAACAAGGTATCTATAGATAAGTGAGACGCTCCATGCCTACATATATAGACATTCTTAGGGCAACTGAAAGCGTTACTCCTGAACGTTTTCGGATGGTTCTACCATACCCACTTGAGGATATCTTTCCAGAGCAAGCCCAGTCGACTCAAACGCCGGATGTGCCCAAAAGAGAACTGCTAAAGAAGGGTTATGAGAGCTTAGTCGCTTCTACATTTGACGGCAGATAGTAGATTGAGTTTATTCATAGACGCTGCAAAGCTTTAAAACAGATTCGCTCCAACATCTACGGAGAAGAGTGGTGGCAATAGGCACAGTCAAATGGTTTAACTCATCTAAAGGGTTCGGATTTATTAAGCCCAAAGATGGGGGAAATGACGTTTTTGTTCATATATCCGCAATTGAGCGAGCTGGGCTGAGCACTCTTCGCGAAGGCCAAGTTGTGGACTTTGACGTAACGGAACGTCGCGGAACGCAGGCGGAGCATGTCCAACCTCTCCGCACCCCTTGAATCCAAGGCAGCCATTCGACTATCTGACCTAACCTTTGAGCGACCAATTCCAAAGGCAGTTCGAGACTACGGATCCGCACTCGATCTTAAGCTGCTAGAACCAGGCGATTTACTTCTATTCTCCAAGAAGGAGCCGTCGTGGATAGATCGCGGGATCATAAAAATTCAAGGTCGTGCCTTCGCGTCGGAGCACTCTCGTTGGCATCATGCTGCAGTCTCAGGCGGAGGCGTTGAAATTTGCGAGGCGACGCGTGCGGGAGTGAACGCATGTGAGTATTGGCCCTATATGACGGGTGAATATGACATCAAGTTACGCAGACTCAAAGACGCCAACGCTGAAACAAGGAGTCGCATCGCCTATTACGCGGCAACCCATGTTCGAATCAATTATGGTTATTGGAATTTGCCAGCATTGGCGAAATCACTTAGTAACGGTAATCCTTGGGCCACTAGATCGTGGTTTTCTAAAGGCGTTATTTGTTCGCAGCTTTATTTTGAAGCTTGTATGAGAGCTGGATTTCTGTTGGCGAATATCCCGTCCGAACAGGTTTGCCCTGCGCAGCTAAGTATCACTACTCAAATGGAAGATATTGCCCTTAAATGGGTTAGGGTTTAAAACTGCCCCTTGGTTCACGGTCGTCCACACTTAGAGCGTAGGGAAAACAAAAGCGATCAATTAAAACCTCGTTCGTGTCCGAGGTGAGATGAGTGTGCGGAAGGAGCTTGGCGAGTACCAGGGTAGTTATCTGATTTACGCTAAGAGCGTACAAGATAATTTAACGCAAAAGCAGATCAAAGCGCTGGCAGAACTGATGAAGGCGATCGACAATAGATAAGCAGCATTTCGACCAACTGGTCAAAGGTGTGGGCGAGATGACGCGTCACATGGTGGGCAAGAACGTGCGTGGAACACAGCCAACGGAGTTACCCGAGACTGATGTTCGCAACATCCGCGAGGCGACACAGATCAGTCGGAGCCAGTTCGCAATATTGATCGGCGTGAATCTTCGTACCTTGCAGAACTGGGAGCAGCGCCGCACACAGCCCACCGGCCCTCTGCCAAGGCATTGCTCAAAATCGTTGCATCGAACCCTAAAGCGATCGAGGCGCTCCACGGCTGATACGACGCGATTTGGGTTAAATCATCACAACGAGGACATATGACAAATACGGCGGAGCCATTACGCACTCTTCGAGTCGACCACAACGGTAGCCTGGTCGCGCCCGCGTGGCTGAACCAGGCGTTCGCGGCCTACGCGACGAACGAGCTCACAGACGATGCCTTGCGCGAGGTTCAAGACAAGGCTATCCGCGAGGTGATTGCAAAACAGGAAGCCGTGGGTCTGCCGGTCGTGAGCGATGGTGAGTTCCGGCGCCGCAATTTTCAGGAGAGTTTCAGCGCGGCGGTCTCAGGGTTCGATGTGCCCGCCGGCATGGAGCGTTCGATGGCCCGGCTGGAACCGAATTCGCCGCTGTCGCGCACCGAGCAGGATTTTAAAGCCGCAGGCCCCGCTTTACTCACGCGCCGCCCTACCTTTTCGCGGTTGAAGCTTGAGAAAAACGTGATTGCCGCCGAATACCGTTTCTCGGCATCGATTGCAAAGCGGCCCGTCAAGGTGAGCCTAATTGGCCCGGATCGCATTTCGCAGCGCTTCGCCTGGGAGGACTCCAAGAACGTTTATCCCGATATCGATGCGTTTATTGCCGACGTAGTCGCAATCGAGCGGCGCATGATTCAGGAGCTCGTGGATTTGGGTTGCCGCTACGTGCACATGGATGCGCCCGGCTTCACCGCGTATGTCGATAAGGATTCGTTGGAGCGCATGCGTTCGCGCGGCGAGGATCCGGATGTAAATCTCGCGCGCGCCATCAAAGCTGAGAATGATGTTATCCGCGGCTTTCCGGGTGTCACCTTTGCGCTGCACATCTGTCGCGGTAATCCACGCGGTACTGATCCCAAGACCGGCAAGATCCTGCCGCAGTGGCATCGCGAGGGGCATTACGACGCCATCGCTGAGAGGCTATACACCGGGCTTGATCATCATCGCTTGCTGCTCGAATACGACAGCGAGCGCGCCGGCGATTTCACTTCGCTGCGTTTCATTCCAAAAAACAAGATCGCGGTGCTGGGCTTAGTCACCACCAAGCGCGCCGATCTTGAATCGAAGGATGAACTCAAACGGCGTATCGACGATGCCGCGCGTTATCTGCCGCTCGAGCAATTGGCGCTCAGCCCGCAGTGCGGATTTGGCGGCGTGGGTGCGATCCAGCTTGCCGAGGACGAACAATGGCGTAAGCTTGAGCGCATTCTCGATGTGGCGCGGGAAGTTTGGGGCGATCACTAAAAGGGCCAGGATTGCCGGACGCAGGCCATCATGTTGATCCTCGGGCCTGATTCGAATTCAATGGGGGCCGCGAAGCGCTAAGCCGCGCTTCTGACCGAATCATCATGGAGGAAGCATGCGGCTTCGAGGAAAAATAGCGGCAGCGAACCGGGAGCATATATGACTGAACACGATCACCATCACGAACATGGATCTGAGCTTTCCGAAAACCAGCTTCGCGTGCGAGCGCTGGAATCGGTGCTCACCGAAAAAGGTTATGTCGATCCTGCGGGGATCGACGCGATCATTGAGACCTATGAGACCAAGGTCGGGCCGCACATCGGCGCGCGCGTGGTGGCGCGCGCCTGGGTGGACGCGGATTTCAAACGTGCCTTGATCGCGGATGCCACGCAAGCCATCGGCGCTTTGAAGAGCGGCGACGCCGCGGGTGAACATTTGATCGCGCTTGAGAACACGCCACAGGTGCACAACATGGTGGTGTGCACGCTGTGCTCCTGCTACCCCTGGGACATGCTCGGTCTGCCGCCGGTGTGGTTCAAGTCCGCGCCGTATCGCTCACGCGCGGTCAAGGATCCGCGCGGCGTGCTCGCCGACTTTGGCGTGACACTACCCGCGGATACTGAGATCCGCGTGTGGGATTCCACCGCCGAGACGCGTTACCTGGTGGTGCCGCAACGCCCGGCGGGAACCGAAGGCTGGGATGCAGCACGTTTGGCGAAGCTGGTGTCGCGCGATTCGATGATCGGCACGCGCTTGGCGAGCCGCCCCGAGGAGATTGCCTGATGGACGGCATTCACGACATGGGCGGCATGGATGGTTTTGGCAAGGTCATGCCGGAAGAAAATGAACCGGTATTTCACGCACCTTGGGAGGCGCGTGTTTACGCCATGCAGCGCGCCATGGGCTTCGCCGGCGCCTGGGTGATCGATCAATCGCGCTATGCGGGCGAGCAATTGGCGCCGGCGACGTACCTCAGTGCTTCTTACTATGATCGTTGGGCGATGGCGATCGAGCGCAACGTGTTGAATCGCGGCCTGGTTGGCGCGGATGAATTGGCCGCGGGGCGAGCCATGCGCCCAGGCGAACCACTAGCGCGAAAACTTACCGCTGAAATTGTCAATCGTGGTCTGACGCGCGGTGGTTTTTCAAGACCTGCCACGGCGCCGGCCCAATTCTCGGTGGGTGAGCGCGTGCGAGCCAGGAACATTCATCCGCGCACGCACACGCGCCTGCCGCGTTATGTGCGCGGCCATGTGGGCGTAATCGAGCGCGTGCATGGATGTTATGTGTATCCCGATACGGTCGCCATCGAGGCCGGTGAAAATCCGCAATGGCTTTATGTGGTGCGCTTTGACGGGAGTGAGTTGTGGGGGCCGCACGCCGACCCGACGGTGAAAGTGTCGGTGGATGCGTTCGAGCCGTATTTGGAATTGGCCGTTTAAGTGCGGCGATCATGATTAAGCCCGACATCGCCGCCACCAGTTCTGACCAAGCGCTGATTGCCACGCGCGCCATCCCATCCATTCCTCGCGACGCCGATGGCCCGGTGTTTAGCGAACCCTGGCAGGCCCAGGCCTTCGCGATAACTTTGTCGTTACATGCGCGCGGGGTGTTCGCTTGGGGCGAATGGGCGGCAATGCTGGCCGAGCAGATCAAGCGCGCGCAGGCTGCGGGCGACCCCGATAGCGGCGATACTTATTATCTGCATTGGCTGGCCACGCTTGAGCGCATGGTCAGCGAAAAGGGTTTGGGCGATGCGCAATCGTTGCGCCGCTACCACGATGCTTGGGACCACGCCGCGGATCGCACCCCGCATGGCCAACCGATCGAATTGCGCCCCGGGGATTTTCCAAATTAAGGAGCCGACCATGCCACCAGTCTTTATCGCGATCATGCCATGGCTTGTTCTTGCCGCCACGCCTGCGCTTGCGCACCACGTGATGGACAACCAGCTTCCACAAACCTTCATGCAAGGATTGTTCTCGGGTCTGGGGCACCCCTTGATTGGCCTGGATCACGCGGCGTTCATCATTTGCGCCGGATTTTTTCTCGGCCTGGTCAAGCGCGGTGAGTGGGGTATTGCCGCGCTGATTGCCGGGAGTTTGTTCGGGGCTCTTATGCATTTGGCGGAAATTTCACTACCGGGTGGAGAAATCCTGGTCGCGCTAAGCGTAATTTTTATCGCCGGGTTGTTGCTGGCGCGCCGGTCCATCTCGTTTGCATGGGTGTCGATTGGCCTTGCCTTAGCCGGTGTTTTTCATGGGTCTGCCTATGCGGAGAGCATATTCGGCGCGGAAACCACACCACTGGGGGCGTATTTGCTCGGCTTTTCGTTAATCCAATTCTGCGTGGCGTTCGCGGCGCTGCACCTTCACCGTCGATCAATTGTGGCGCGTGAGGGCAGACCGAACCCCCTGTCCAAGGCGATTGGCGTTATCACCGGAATGACTGGGTTGCTGTATCTGGTGATAAACGCCGCAGGCGCTTGAATTCCCAAGTCATGTCGAAAATATTAGCAACCGACTAAGAAAAAAACTGAGGTCAATTTGATAGTTTTTGCTGTTTCTCCCCGGTAGAATCGCCAAGACGCACGTATTTTTACGTGCACACAAAACTCCTGGGGGAACCATGCTTATCACAAAGATATTGGTGTTGGTCGGTAGTTTGTTTTTCGGTGTATCGATTGCGCAGAACTATCCGACCAAGCCAGTCAATATGGTCGTGCCCTTCGCAGCCGGCGGGCCCACTGATACGCTGGCGCGCAATCTCGGTGTTGCCTGGGGCAAGGTTCTCAAGCAGACCGTGGTTGTTGAGAATGTTGGCGGCGCCGGCGGCAATATCGGCGTGACGCGCGTGGCGCGCGCGGCGCCCGATGGCTACACGATACTTCTCCATCACATCGGCATGTCCACCAGCCCAGCTTTATATCGAAAATTGGATTACGACCCGCTGGGTGACTTTGAATACGTCGGATTGGTCGCCGATGTGCCCATGACCTTGATCGCGCGCGGCAATTTTCCCGCGGCGAATTTCAAGGAGTTTCTCGCCTATATCAAGGCCAATAAAGAAAAACTGTCTTACGCCAACGCAGGCTTGGGCGCGGCGTCGCACCTATGTGGCCTCCTGTTCATGAGCGCCATTCAAACCGATTTCACCACGGTGCCGTATAAAGGCACCGGCCCGGCGATGAATGATTTACTTGGCGGCCAGGTTGATTTCATGTGCGATCAAACCACCAATACCACCGGCCAGATCAGGGGCGGAAAGGTGAAGGTCTATGGTGTGACCACGCTTACTCGGGTTGCCTCGCTGGCCGATGTTCCCACCCTTGACGAACAGGGCATGAAGGGGTTTTCCGTGGGTGTCTGGCACGGTGTGTACGCGCCAAAGAAAACGCCCAAGACGGTGGTCGATACGCTGGTCACCACCATGCAGGCATCATTGCGTGACGCGGATCTAATCAAGAACCTGGCGCAGCTGGGTACGGAGCCCGTTGCGCAAAATTTGGCAACCCCGGCCGCGCTGCAAGCGCACCTCAAAGCAGAGATCGCTAAGTGGGCGCCGGTGATCAAGAAGGCGGGCGTTTACGCGGATTGACCGCGCGACGGGCCTCACTGCGCCATCAGCACTACGTCACCTGCAATGCGGCCTGCGCTAGGCGCGGGCCGCCGCACACCAGACTTGCGCCGCTGCCGCGATTGCGGCACTCTCGCGGCCTGCTTTTGAAATCGAGCTGAATAACTATGCTGGAAACTGGCACCTTCGTGCGTAAATCGGCGACCCTCACCAAGGGCACCATGGAATATTTGGTCGCCGGCGAAGGGCCCGATGTGATTTGCCTGCATGGCGCCGCGGGTCTGGAAATTCGCGCGGTGGCTCGACAGCTACGGCAAAAATTTCGCGTCTGGTTGCCCATTGTTCCTGGCTACGAAAGTACGGCGGTAGTGGATGGGATCAACACCATCCCTGGCGTTGCTGGCTTACTTGCCGAGTTCATCGATCAATTGATTGGCAAGCCCTGCGAGGTCGTAGGGCATTCAATGGGCGCGCGCATTGCGGCGTGGCTGGCGATTCTTCATCCAGAAAAAATTGAGCAACTGGTATTGATGGCGCCGGCCGGATTCAGACCCGTTGACGCGCCACCCCTCGCTTTCGAAGGGAGAAATTTCGTCAAACAAATGTATGCGCATCCGGAACGCCGCCCCCCCGAAATGCGCTCCAACGACCAGATCGAAGCCAATCGCAAAGCGATGCGGCATTACGGCGTGGGCGGCCCGCGCGATGAGGCCTTGATCGCGCGCATTGGAGAAATTGCAGCCTATACGCTGATTCTTGGCGGCTCCAAAGACGAGCGTGTCCCGGCGCAAGCCGTGCAGTTGGTGAAGAGCAAAATCAAACGTTCGCAGTTACTTTATGTCTACGATGCCGCGCATGCCATGGAGAGCGACCAACCCGAACGCGTCGCCAATCTGGTGGAGGATTTTTTCCTCCGTGGCGATGCTTTTATTGTCAACGCGGGGGTGGCGCGGCAAACTGCCGCCGCTTAGAATCCGCACGAATTTGGCATGCTACGATTTGGCAAGTTACTGGAGGCTCCATGCCGGTTGTTAAAGTACTCAATCGCGACAAGCAAAGTTTCGAGGCGCGCAAAGGTGGCACGGTATTGGCCGGTGCGCGCGTCGCCAAAAAAGATTGGCGCTGGTATTGCGGCGGGCAGGCCTTGTGCGGCACCTGCTGCATGTTGGTGGTCGAAGGCGAGTTGGATAAGCCGACCGAGATCGAGCAATATTTTATCGAGGGTTGGGGATACCACCCCGCTTTTCGCTTGGCTTGTCAGGCCAAGGTGAGTGGCGATGTGTCGGTGATTGCCTGTGCCGACGAGGGGTTTGAGAAAGCGGCGGTGTTGAAGGCCTATGCAACGGCCTGCGAGGCCAAAAGCGCGGTAAACAACGGAGAAAAACCATGATCAACGAAGCAACCAGCGGCGGTCGATTGACGGGTGAGTCCCTGGATCTGTTGAAAGGCCTGGCCGGCAATAAGGCCGCGCTCCTCACCATGGATTTGATGAGCGATGAATCCAAACTTCGCTATCGCAGTTTCTACCCTTGCGGCGACATGTTGATTGGCCTTCGCTACCACGAGCCCAATCCTGATCGCAAGGGTTTCAAGATGGGTCGCACCTTGAAGATTGTGGATAACCAAATCCGCGCCGAACCGCGCAGCGACGTGCAGTTCACCCCTCCGCTGGTGCCCCATCACTCCGAACATGTGTACGGTTTCTGGCACATCAACGATCAACAGGAAATGGCGCTGAATCTGAAGTTAGATAACGAGCGGCGCCTGACTGTCTTGGTGGAAGGTTTTCCCGCCAAGGGGCGTCTGGATCGATTCGCCTGGTTCTGCCTCAAATGCGTGAACCCCCTTTATATGACGCAGGTGGAGACCGCTAAGGTGGGTCTTGGGGGCTATTACGTGGCGCAGGAAGACGCCTTCGAAGTATTCAATAACGATGAGAAGGTACGTACCTGCTCGGCATGCGGCGAAGTGCATCCCAAGGCGTATTCGATTTTTCCGTGGAAAGACAAGCCGGATGAAAAAGCGGCGCGGGACCTTTGGTAGCGACTTCGCGTTTTTCAATCGATTCGCGGCTCGCCGTTCGACATGCTGCCTGCTTGCCGACGCGCTCGCGTACTATTCCATATCTAAATTAATTAATTGTGAAAGCCTAGGTGGACTATGAACCCAGTTAATAAATTGTTCGTAAATGGTGTTGCCATTCTGCTCGGCGCTGGCATTGCCGCCACCGCTTTCGCGCAAGGCGCGCCAAAGAGGTCGCTTGCTAAAATCAAGGCGGCGCAGGCGATTACGGAGCTTGCGCAGAACGCCGCTTTGTATGGCGCGGTCAAGGCGGGGATCTTCAAAGAGGAAGGGCTGGATGTTGAAATTGTTAACTTTCGTTCCTGGACGGAGCCGGTACAAGCCATTGCCGGTGACGCCGCCCAATTTGCGCTGGGTGCGGGCAGCCTGATTCGCGCGGCAGCGGCAACCGAAGCCCCGGTGCGCCAGATCGCGATGATCTCGAGTCTTTACCCGTATGAGTTCTATGTGAAGCGCGATAGCGGCATTAAAACTGTTACCGATCTTCGCGGCAAAACCATCCAGACGGTGAGGCCCGGCGAAACTCTCGATATTGTGTGGACGCAAATCCTCGCCGGCGCCGGCATGAAAATGGCCGATGTGAAACGCGTGGAAAGCTTCAACGGTTTTGGCACCATCGTCAGTGGCTCCACCGATGTCGCCAATATCAGTCACGCGCTTCTTCCCAAGGCGAGGGCTGTGGGCTTGGTCAAGATCATTGATTACACACAATGGCGTCGCGACAAAGGCCTGCCCTCGGGCGATGGCGCGAACCTTGGCTGGGGCACATCGGTGAAGATGTTAAAAGATCATCCGGATTCGGTGCGTGCCTTCCTGCGCGCGCTTACTAAGGCCACTGTGCGGTTGAAATCCGACAAAACCTTCACCACGGAACTGCTGCAAACGCAGCCCTTTGGCCTGGATCGGGAAACCGCCGCCGAAGTCTATGATCTGCATCGCGGGCATTGGATGGTGCGCTTGGATTTCGCCAAGAACGACATGAGCTTCGACACCGAAATGGTCGAGATCGCCTTGAGTAAGCCTAAGGGTTCGATCGATATGCGGGCGGTCTCCGATGCCGCGCCCATCACCGAAGTACTCAGGGAACTCAAAGTCAGCTTCTAACATGGCAAAGTTCTTGGAGTTGAGGCGCCTAGAGCAGGTGCGGGTATGAATTCGGGCGCCATGGATGCAATACAAATGAAATCAAGCGGGCTGGAAGTCGCCGCAATCTGCAAAGCTTTTGGCACTGCCCAAGGCAGCCTGCCGGTGATCGACAACATCGGTTTTTCCCAAGCGCAAGGCGAGGTGGTTTGCATCGTTGGCGCCAGTGGTTCGGGCAAAACGACGTTGCTTCGTATCCTCGCCGGGCTTGAAAAGCCCGATAGCGGCACGCTGCGTCTGGCTGGCCACGACATCCAAGGGCCGGGCCCGGAACGCGCCATGATCTTCCAGCAGTTCGGACTGATGCCTTGGCTCACGGTGATGGAAAACGTCATGTTTGGCTTGGCGCCAGGCGACCTACCCGAGGAAGAAAAACAAGCGCGCGCCAAAGATGCTATCGAACGCGTTCGCTTGAATGGTTTCGAACACTTCCATCCCAAAGCCTTGTCCGGGGGCATGCAGCAGCGCGTGGGCATTGCACGCGCACTGGCAGTGCGCCCCGCCCTGCTGTTATGCGACGAACCTTTCGCCGCAGTGGATGCCATCACCCGCCAATTGATGCAAACCGACCTGCTCAATATCGTCACGCAACAAAAGGCGACGGTCCTCCTGGTAACGCATGACATCGAAGAAGCCTTGTTTCTTGGCGATCGGGTACTGGTGTTCTCCTCGCGCCCGGCGCGTTTGTTACGCGATGTACCAGTTGAAATCGACAAGCCACGTTCGCATGAGGTGCGCGTCACGCCTGAATTTCAACGGCTGCGCGGCATGATCTGGAATATCTTGCAGGCCAACCAATGAGCGCGCCGGACGAGCAACCTGTGGCGAAAACCAACGCTGCCGATTCCGCCGCGCCGCGTGTGTCGCGTTGGGGAACTGGCATGGTGTCGCTCGCCTTGCTGATCCTGATTCTTCTGGCCTGGGAGATTGCCGGGCGCAATAAACTTATCAATCCATTTTTCTTGAGCTGGCCCAGCGCCATCGGCATTGAAGCCTGGAAGATGCTGCTAAGCGGCGAGTTGCTCACCAACCTATGGGTCACCGGATACGCCTATTTCATCGGTGTGGTGCTCGCTTGTATTGTCGGCAGCGTGCTGGGCTTGGCCATGGGCTGGTGGCGCACCTTTGGCGCCATCATCGACCCCTACGTGGTGTTTTTCTCCGCCATGCCGCGTGTGGCGCTGTTTCCGGTGTTGTTAATGATCTTTGGCATCGGCGATGTGTCGCGCATATTGATTGTTTTCATTGGCGTGATCACCCCCATCATCTTTAACGCCTACATCGGCGCCAAACAAACGCCGCAACTGTTGGTGGATGCCGCGCGGGTGTTTGGCTATGACAAGCGGCAATTGTTTCGCGTGGTGGTGTTGCCTGCCTCGTTGCCTTACCTGATCGCCGGCGTTCGCACTGGCGTCACGCTGGGCATGATCATGATCGTGGTGGCCGAGTTTTTTGGCGCTTCCAGCGGCTTGGGACAGAAGATCGCCATCACCGCGCAGTTGTATCAAACGCCGCAAATGTATGCCTGGGTGTTGTACACCTCGCTGGTGGCGCTGGTGCTGGTGCGTGGCGCGGATTATTTCGAGCGCTGGGCGATGCGCTGGACTTAATTGCAAAGCGCGCTGTGGTTAAAAAAGGGCGCGAGGAGCGCCCTTTTTATTGGTCGGTAAAAATTATCTCAGACACCGTATTTCTTGAGCCAGCCCAGCATCCGCTTCCACCCATCCTCGGCATCTGCCTTGACATAGGTATTGCGATAATCGGCGTGAAACGCATGCGGCGAACCGGGATAAATATGGAAGTGAACGTGCTTGTCATTACCAAACGCAAGCAGGCCGGCTTTCATGCGCTCTACCGAATCAAGCGAAATGCCGGCGTCCTTGCCGGCATACAGGCCCAACACAGGCACTCTGATTTTGTCGGAAATATCGATGGGTGTGGTCGTTAATACCGGCGGTGTTGGCCCGAACGGCCCATACCAGGCGACCGCAGCCTTAATTTTTGGGTTGTGTGCGGTGTACATCCACACCATGCGCCCGCCGCGGCACATGCCCGTTAGACCCAGGCGCGCGGTATTGGCCTTGGGCTGATTGCCCAACCACCCGACCAAGGCATCCAGATCGGCGAAGGATTGCGCGTCGGAAAGGGTATTGGCTAGTTTCACCACTTCCCCAACCTCGGTCATTTTCCACAATTGTCCCTGACGGAAATAATTGTCCATCGAGATGGCGTAATAACCAGCTTTTGCCAGACGCCGGCACATATCCTTTTGATACTCATGCAAGCCCCAGATTTCGGGGATCACCATGACCACCGGATATTTGCCGGGGGCTTTCGGCGCGGCGAAATAAACCGGCAAATAACCGGGAGCCACTGGGATTTGCGCATCACCAACGTCCAGGCCGTCGGCTGGCGTTTTGATGACTTGTTGCGCCATCAGCGGCCCGGCGCTGACGGCAAATCCGGCGGCGACGCTGGAGGCGATAAACCCCCTGCGATCAAAACTGACTTTGGGAAACAGCGCTTCGAGATGAGGATCCTTGAAACTGGCACGGTCATTCATGGCTTCGCTCCTGAACGAGGGGGATGGGGAAATAAGTATATAGCGGAAGGACAATCGATTCACCAGCGTAATACTCGGCGAATCAGGGAAATACCAGCTTCACCAGCATGACAATGACGTAGGCAAATGCCGGGATCATGACCAAACAAATACCGATCGTATAGTTGCGTTTGATCCGCCGGTTTCTGTCGGCGAGGGCGATGCGCTCGGCCTCAATGAGCATGGCCATGCGCTTTGCAGGGTCGGCTTTGGGCGGCGATTCGGTGACTAACGGTTTGGCCTGATTTTGCTCGGCTTTAAGCTCGCTGGCGTTATTGGCCAAGCTAGGTCGAGCAGCGGAAGTTGGGAGGGCGCCGGTGGCGCCAGAGGTAGGGGGCGTTGACTTTACGGCGGGCTGGAGGGGCGGTGACTTGCCCAGTTCGCGCCGCGCCGCGGCAATCAGCGCGGCCTCTTTGTCGCTTATTGCGCCACCCGTCGATGCACCGCGTTTTCGCAAGCTCATGGGGTCTTCTACATCAAAATAATATCGTACTGCTCCTGGTTGTAGCTCGATTCCACCTGCATGGACACTTGCTTGCCGATGAAATCGCCCAACAGCGCCAGGGCCTGCGACTCTTCTTCGAGAAAGTAATCGATTACCGTTTGCGAAGCCAGGATGCGAAATTCGCGCGGATTGAATTGGCGCGCCTCGCGAAGAATTTCGCGCAGGATCTCGAAGCACACGGTGCGCGCGGTTTTGACCGCGCCGCGACCGCCGCAGGTCTTGCAGGTCTCGCA
This sequence comes from Burkholderiales bacterium, assembly GCA_046153355.1. Classification (GTDB taxonomy): domain Bacteria; phylum Pseudomonadota; class Gammaproteobacteria; order Burkholderiales; family SG8-39; genus 2-02-FULL-62-17. Next base: position 12,687 of record JBJXEY010000537.1, on the reverse strand, counting down.
CAACACATGTTCCAGCGATTCGCGGGTGCGTTTGCGCGTCATCTCCACCAGGCCCAACACCGAGAACTCGCTCACCGTCATCTTGGTGTGGTCGCGCGACAGGGCCTTATTGAATTCGGCCAGTACCGAGGCGCGATGCTCGGTGTTATCCATGTCAATGAAATCAACAATGATGATGCCGCCAAGGTTTCTTAACCGCAATTGTCGTGCGATGACGTGAGCGGCTTCGAGATTGGTTTTAAAGATGGTGTCATCGAAGCTCTTAAGTCCTACAAAACCGCCGGTATTCACGTCCACCGTGGTCATGGCCTCGGTCTGATCCATGATCAAGTAGCCACCGGACTTAAGATCGACGCGCCGCGCCAGTGCTTTCTCAATCTCCTCTTCGATGTTATTGAGATCGAATAGCGGCCGTTCGCCGGTGTAGTGCTCCAGTTTTGGCAACACCACCGGGGTGTAGGTTTCGGCGAAGGTCTGCAGTTTGACGAAGTTCTCGCGCGAGTCGACGATGATCTTGCCCAGATCTTCTCTGGAGAAATCGCGCAGCGCGCGCTGCGCCAGCGACAAATCCTCATGCAATAGTGCCGGCGCGCCGCTGGTGAGGGCGCGGCCACGAATGTCCTGCCACAGTTTGCGCAGATACTCCACGTCCACCGATAAATCGGCATCCGACGCGCTCTCGGCCACGGTGCGGATGATGTAGCCGCCGGTTTCCTCCGTGGGCAACAACTTGGCCAGGCGCTCTTTCAACAATTGGCGTTCGGTTTCGTCTTCGATGCGTTGCGAAATGCCAATGTGCGGGTCGTGCGGTAGGTACACCAGCAATCGCCCCGCGATCGACACCTGGGTCGACAACCGCGCGCCCTTGGTACCCAGGGGATCTTTAATCACCTGCACCATCAGCGCTTGGCCTTCGGAGAGAATTTTCTCAATCGGTTTGCCGCTATCGCCGCCGTGACGCTCTTCCCAGATATCGGCCACATGCAGAAAGGCGGCGCGCTCAAGGCCTATATTGATAAACGCCGATTGCATGCCGGGCAAAACGCGAACCACTTTGCCGACGTAAATATTGCTCACCAGGCCGCGATTTTGCAGGCGCTCGATGTGTAGTTCCTGCACTACGCCATCCTGCATGATGGCCACGCGGGTTTCCTGCGGCGTGCAGTTGATCAGAATGTCTTCGCTCACGGCAGATCTTTCAATTTGGGTATCGCAGGTAGCGATCGAAGGCGATCAGTCAAACGGCGGATCAAAAAGGGCATCAAGCGAAACGGGAGCAAGATTAATCAAACCGCTGCAACAAATGAGCGGTTTCGTAAAGCGGCAAACCCATTACACCGGAATAACTGCCATGCAGCAAGGGAGCGAAGGCAGCGGCGCGGCCTTGTATGGCATAGGCGCCGGCTTTGCCCATGGGCTCACCGGTGGCGACGTAGGCCTTGATCGCTTCTTCCGAAAGTTCTTCAAAGCGCACCAGTGATTCGCTGATAGCCAGTTCCAGGCGATCCTCGAAAATGATGGCCACGCCGGTCAACACACGATGGTCGCGTCCTGAGAGGCGTAGCAACATGGCAACGGCGTCGTCGTTGTCGCGAGGTTTGCCGAGTATTTCTTCGCCCAGGCAAACGCAGGTGTCGGCGGTCAGCACCGGCATTTTGGGGAAGCTGCGCTGCAACATGCGCGTCCAGGCAATGTTGGCTTTTTCGCTGCAGACGCGTCGCACGTAATCGTCCGCGGTCTCGCCTTCATTGGGTGTTTCGTCGACATCGGCGCCGCGCGGCGGATTTTCGCGCAACAGCAGCAAATCAAACGGCGCGCCAATTTGATTGAGCAATTCCCGGCGTCTGGGGCTGCGCGAGGCAAGATAAATTTTTCGATACATGGTGGAAAACCAAAAGTATTTAATTGGTGGTGTTAATGAGTGGTGTTGGTCGCGGTCCGCGCCGTGATGGGTCCGGCTCGAATCGGGCGTCAGGCGCGATGATACGGGTGGTTTTGCAGGATCGATACTACGCGATATAACTGTTCGGCAAGCACCACCCTTGCCAGGGCGTGTGGCAAGGTCATGGCCGACAAGCGCAGACAAAGATCCGCGCCGGTTTTGAAGCGCGGCGCGAGGCCGTCGGCGCCGCCGATAATAAAAGCGATATCCCGACCATCGCCAACCTTGGGTTCCAGCCACTTCGCCATGGCAACGGTGGAGAGTTCGCGACCGCGTTCATCCAAGGCAACGCTGATCGCGCCTTCGGGCAAGGCCGCTTCGATGCGCACTCCCTCGGCTTCGCATAAGGCGGCGGCCGTTTTGCCGCCCTCGCGCGCCTCGGCGCGAATTTCCATTAATTTGAGGGGCAAATGCCGTGGCATGCGTTTGGCGTACTCAGCAAACGCCTCATCTACCCAGGCGGGCATGCGCGTGCCCACCGCGAGTACCAATAGGCGCATTAGACCGGAGAATCGACCGCAGCCTTCGCCGCCGATTTAGCGCTTTTGCGTGGCGCGCGTGGTTTGGGTTGATTCCAAAGTTCCTCCAGCTTGTAATGTTCGCGCGCGGTCACATGCATGATGTGCACCACGATGTCGCCCAGATCCACCAACACCCATTCGCCGGAATCTTCGCCTTCGACGCCGTGGATTTTTCCGCCACCTTCGCGAATATCCTCGCGCAGGTGGTTGACCATGGCCTTGGCTTGTCGCGTCGAATCGGTGCTGGCGATGATGACGCGATCAAACATGGCGGTGATATGACGAACATCGAAAATATCAATGTCGTGGGCCTTGACGGTCTCCAGGGCATTGATGACGATTTTTTGCAGTTTTTTGATATCCATGAGCGGGGGCGGAATCCTTTCAGAGCGTTGGGCGGTATAAGTGTTTGTCTTGAATGTACTGAAGTACCGGGGCGGGCAGCAGTGGCGTGAGGGCCTGAGTCGAATCGCTACCAGACGCCAGGGCGCTGCGAATCGAGCGCGACGCAATATCCATGGGCTCGAACGGAAAATTCACCATGCACCCCGCGGGGCTTGAGGCGAGTGACGCTATGGGTTTTGATCGCCGCGTATATTCCATGGCCACCTCCGGCGTCAATGACGTATCGCCAATCTCGAACCCCGGCCGAGCCGCCACCGCGAAATGTGTGAAATCGAACAATCGTTGCCATTCACGCCATCGGTGCAAGCCAAGCAAATGGTCGGCGCCGATGATGAAAACCAGCGGCACTGAAGTGCCCAGCTCGCCACGTAAGCGTAGCAACGTATTAATGCTGTAGGTTGCTTCGGTTTGCCACAGTTCGGCTTCATCAATAACAAAGCGCGCCTCGGCGTCCAGCGCAAGATGCAGCATGGCCAATCTATGACTGGCGCTGGCGCGCGGGCCTTCGCGGTGTCCTGGAACGCTATTGGGTAGCCAGCGTACCGATTGCAGGCCCAAGTGATCGAGCGCGGAAAACGCCAGACGCAAATGCGCGTTATGCAGCGGATCGAAGCTGCCACCGAAAATACCGATCGGTGCTGCGTTCGGCAAAAGCGTCGGCGCTTTGGCGGAGGCGCTCAGAGAAATGCCCAGGTGACCACGCGGCTTTAGCCGCGCACCTCGCCGTGACCGTAGACGACATATTTTTGGGAAGTCAGGCCTTCTAGCCCGACCGGCCCGCGCGCGTGCAATTTGTCAGTGGAGATGCCGATCTCTGCGCCCAGGCCATATTCGAAACCGTCGGCAAAACGCGTCGAGGCATTGACCATCACCGAACTGGAATCGACTTCGCGAAGGAAACGCTCCGCGCGCTCTTGGTTCTCGGTAACGATCGAGTCGGTGTGTTGCGAGCCGTATTGGGCAATGTGATCCATGGCGCCTTCCAGCCCATCAACCACGCGCACCGCGAGTATTGGCGCGAGGTATTCGGCGTACCAGTCTTCCTCGGTGGCAGGTTTCATCTGCGGAACGAGCTTCTGCGAAGCCTCATCGCCGCGCAACTCAACGCCTTTATCGAGATAAATTTTCGCCAACGCGGGAAGCACTTCTCCCGCGATATTCTTGTGCAGAAGTAACGTCTCCATCGTATTGCAGGTGCCATAGCGTTGCGTCTTGGCATTGTCGGCGATGCGAATGGCGCGTTCGATATTGGCGCCTTCATCGATATATACATGACACACGCCATCCAGGTGCTTGATCATGGGGATGCGCGATTCGGCCATGATGCGCTCAATCAACGACTTGCCGCCACGTGGCACGATGATGTCTACATACTGATTCAAACGCAGCAGCTCGCCCACTGCGGCACGATCCGAGGTCTCAACCACCTGCACCGCGTCCATGGGTAATCCCGCCTTGGCCAAGCCATCGCGCACACAGGCGGCGATGGCCAGATTGGAGCGCACCGATTCCGAGCCACCGCGCAGAATGCAGGCATTGCCCGATTTCAAACACAGTGCCGCCGCGTCGGCGGTGACATTGGGCCGCGATTCGTAAATGATGCCGATTACACCAAGCGGCACACGCATACGCGCTACCTCGATGCCAGTAGGTTGCCTTTGGCGCTCGGAAATTTGCCCCACCGGATCGGTAAGTTTGGCCACCTCATCCACGCCCTTGGCCATGGATTCCACGGATTTAGGCGTGAGGGTGAGCCGGTCGACAAACGCCGCGTCCTCGCCTTTGGCCTGGGCTTGTTGCACGTCGTGGGCGTTTTCGGCAATGAGATGCGCCGCATCGCGGCGAATTGCCGCGGCAATCTCGGCAAGCGCGCGGTTTTTAGTGGCGGTGTCGGCACGTGCCAACTCGCGCGCGGCGGCGCGCGCACGTTTGCCAACTTCCAGCATGTAGGACTTGATTTCGGAGGGAGCGTTCATGATGGCCGACATTTTACGCCGCCTGGAGGGGGATCTACGTTACCTGTCGCTTCGCGCCCAAAAGTGGGATTTACGCCACTTAGCGCTTCGCGCCAAGATCGAGGGATTACGCCGCTTGTCGCTTCGCGCCAAGATTGGGGATTTACGCCGCTTGGCGCTTTGCGCCTAGCGCGAGGCCCAACTGCATCAATTCATCCCAAACATCGCCCTTGGCGACGCCTTTGACCATGCGGTCGATGCGGGCGGCGCGGGAAAGGGCCGCGTGCAGGGCGGCGCGGGTGAGGCGTTGGGCGGCGCGGCCCACCAGGGTTTGGCGCGGTTCGCCCCAGACGCGGTTTTCGCGGCATAAATCCGCCAATTGCCGGCCCGAGGCTAAACCGTCTTTCACCATGGCGATGGCGCGGATTTCGTCGGCCAAGATCCACAAGATCCGCGGTGGTGCTTCCCCCTCTGCACGCAGGCCCTCTAGCATGCGGGCAAGTCTGGCGATATCGCCTGACAGCATGGCTTCGCTTAACTTTCCCGCGTCGTAGCGCGCGACATTCAGTACTGCGGCGCGTAACTCGTCAAAGGGTAGCTCGCCGGGTGGCAGGAGCAGGGCGAGTTTTTGTACTTCTTGATGCGCGGCGAGCAAGTTGCCCTCAACGCAATCGGCGAGAAATTGCAGCGCTTCACGGCTGGCGCGTTGTTTCTGGCGGGCTAGGCGCGTGGAAATCCATTCGGGCAAGCGGGCGCGTTCCACTGGCCAGATATCCACGCTGGTGCCGGCGCGCGTGAGTGCCGTGAACCATGCAGCGCTTTGGTCGCGTTTTGCCAGACGCGGCAGGCTCACCATCAACAAGGTATCCGGGGAAATATGCGCGCAATAGTTGGCAATGGCCTCCCCGCCTTCGGTGCCGGGTTTGCCGGTGGGAATGCGTAGCTCAACCAGATTCTTATCGCCAAATAGTGACATCGACGCACCCGCCGCATGCAATTCGCCCCATTTGAAGCCGCGCTCGTTGATCAACACCGAGCGTTGCGTGAAACCGACTTTGCGCGCCGCAATGCGAATGGCGTCGGCGGCCTCCAAAGATAACAAAGGCTCGTCGCCATGAATTACATAGACACTGGCCAGTTGCCGCGCCAATTGTGCTTCGAGTTGTTCGGCGCGTATTGCGGCCACGTGGTTGGACCGGGGTGGTGGTTTAGGCGCCGCTGCGTTTGGCACGCGTCAGGCGGCGCACGATTTGCTGCACCATGTCGGATTGCATATCGCGATACAGAAGCGCCTCTTCGGCCTCTTTGGCGATAATCTGCGCATCGTTGAAAGAAATATCGCGGGTTAAGGCAATTTCGCTGGTGGGAATCCAGTTATTGCCCTTGCCGTCATGCACCACAAAACCCACGCGATAACGCAACTGGTATTCACGCACCCGGCCGGCGGTATCCAGGGAAAGAATCACCTTTTCGCGTGCTTCAAGGCTAAGCGCCAAAACGGCCTCGGCGCCTGCCGCCTGATCCACAACCTTGGTGTTGCTACCAGCCGCGACATTGCGTTTCAACTCCACCAGCATGGGCGAGGCACCGGCCACATAAAGTGTGTCGAAAGGTAAATTTGATTGGCCGCGCAACTGAAAACCGCAGCCCGATAACATCGCCACAAGCGGCAGGGCGAGAATCAGCGCAGCGAAAAAGCGGCGAGGAAAGCTGTCTGGAGTAAATTGATCTGCGCGCATCAGTCTTTTATACCACCACATTCACCAACTTGCCCGGCACCACGATGATCTTTTTCGCCGTGCGACCCTCGCCATGGCGAATTACTGCCTCGTGAGCGCGCGCGAGGCTCTCGATGGTTTCGCGCGCTGCGTCGGAGGCCACCGTCAGATGGCCGCGCATTTTGCCGTTGACCTGCAGCACCAATTGGATTTCGTCTTGTTTGAGTGCCGCCTCGTCAACTTCCGGCCAGGGTGCATCCAGTATTAACCCCGTGTAGCCAAGGTCTTGCCATAGCGAATGGCAGATATGCGGCGTAATCGGGTAGAGCACACGAAGCAAAATAGCCACTCCCTCGTGTAAAACCGCGCGCGCGATGCCGCGACTCGATGTATCGGCGCTCTCCATCGAGCTATTCAATGCGTTCAACAATTTCATCGCGGCGGAGGCCACGGTATTGAATTGATTGCGGCGGATATCGAAACTGGCTTGTTTCAGCACCGCATGTACTTCGCGGCGAAGCCCGGCGTAGCGCGGTGAGGTCTCAGCGAGATTCGCGGGGAAAACGTACCCGGCGAACGACCCGGATCGTTCTGCCGATTCGGCGGCAATCGGCGCATGCCATTGTTGCGCGAAGGCCCACAAGCGGCGCAGGAATCGATACGACCCTTCCACGCCGGCATCCGACCATTCCAACGTTTGTTCCGGTGGGCTGGTGAACATCATAAAAAGCCTGGCGGTATCCGCACCGTACTGTTCGATCAAATCCTGCGGGTCGACACCGTTATTTTTCGACTTCGACATGGTGCCGATGCCGTCGGACTCAACTGGATTGCCATCGCTGCGTAATACCGCGCCGATGCGCTTACCCGAAGCGTCGGAGACGAAATCCACGTCGGCCGGGTTGTAATAGGTGATGCGTCCTTCGCCCACCTTGCGATAGAAAATTTCATTCAACACCATGCCCTGGGTGAGAAGCTTGGCGAACGGCTCATCGAATGTAACCAGGCCCAGATCGCGCATCACCTTGGTCCAGAAGCGCGAATACAAAAGGTGCAGGATGGCGTGTTCGATACCGCCAATGTATTGATCCACCGGCAACCAATATTTGACGCGCTCATCGACCATCGCCGTGCCCTGATCGGGGCAGGCGAAACGCGTGTAGTACCAGGATGAATCGACGAAGGTGTCCATGGTGTCGGTCTCGCGCCGTGCCGGTTTACCGCAGGTCGGGCAGGCGCAGGAGAGAAAGTCCAGGCGCTTATTCAAAGGGTTGCCGGAGCCATCGGGCACGCAGTCCTCGGGCAGCACCACGGGCAGTTGTGCATTGGGCACCGGCACCGCGCCACAGGTTTCGCAATTAATGATGGGGATAGGCGTGCCCCAATAACGCTGCCGCGAAATACCCCAATCGCGCAGCCGCCAGGTGATCTGCTTGTCGCCCAAGCCCCTGGCATGCAGATCGGCGGCGATCGCATCCACCGATTGTTCGAAATTCAAGCCGTCGTATTTGCCGGCGAATTTTCCTGAATTTACGCACACGCCATGCTCGGCATACCAGGCCTGCCAAGCGTCGGTGGAATAAGGTTTGCCACCCACATCGATCACTGGTTTGATAGGCAGGTGGTACTTTTTGGCGAAAGCAAAATCGCGTTCATCGTGCGCCGGCACCCCCATTACCGCGCCTTCACCATAGGTAATGAGCACGTAGTTACCCACCCATACTTCGATTTTTTCGCCAGTCAATGGGTGCGAGACGTACAAGCCGGTGGGCATGCCTTTTTTATCCATCTGCGCGAGATCGGCCTCCATCACTGAGCCACGTTTACATTCCTCGACGAATGCCGCGAGCGCGGCGTTGTTGCGTGCCGCATATGCGGCGAGCGCGTGTTCGGGCGCTACCGCGCAGAAGGTTGCGCCCATCAGCGTATCGGCGCGCGTGGTGAATACGCGCAACACTTTTTTCTCGCCATCGAGTTCATAGGGGAAACCGATATTCACCCCGTGGCTTTTGCCGATCCAATTAGCCTGCATGGTTTTCACCCGCTCGGGCCAGCCGGGCAAGGTATCCAGCGCGCCAAGCAACTCCTCCGCGAACCCGGTGATGCGCATGTAGTACATGGGGATTTCGCGCTTCTCGATCACCGCGCCGGTGCGCCAGCCGCGTCCGTCAATCACCTGCTCGTTGGCAAGCACGGTCTGGTCAAGCGGGTCCCAGTTCACCACGCCGGTCTTGCGATACACAATGCCTTTTTCCAGCATGCGAAGAAATAACCACTGATTCCAGCGGTAATAATCGGGCTTGCAGGTGGCCAGTTCTCTATTCCAATCGATGGCGAACCCCAACGACTTCAACTGCTTTTTCATATAAGCAATGTTGTCGTAGGTCCACTTTGCCGGCGGCACATGGTTGGCCATGGCGGCGTTTTCGGCGGGTAGTCCAAAGGCATCCCAACCCATCGGCTGCAATACGTTGTAGCCCTGCATGCGATGAAAGCGGCTCATCACATCGCCAATGGTGTAATTGCGTACGTGGCCCATGTGCAACTTCCCCGAGGGGTAGGGGAACATGCACAGGCAGTAGAACTTGGGCTTGGCCCCGGCGGCGTCTGAGGGTTCCAGCGCGCGCGCCGCGCCAGCGTTGTCCCATTGAGCCTGTGCTTCGCGTTCGATTACCTGTGGGTTGTAGACAGTGTCCATGGCGGTGCATCGCGCAAAAGGCGCAGATTATAACCGCCGCTACCCCGCAACTTCGCGCACTCCGCGCTTACCTGCGCCAATCTTCGCGGTGCCATTCTTTATTGCGGCTTGATCCCCGCATCGCGTAATAACTTGCCCCAACGCGCCACTTCGGCTTTGGCGCGCACCTTTCCGGCGCGGCGCTGGCGGCGGTATCACCCATCAAATCCGCGCGCCAAGCGACAAATGTTCAACATTTAATTTCCTCTATCAAGGAGCAGCGTGCTTTAGCAGGCGAACACGTCATTAAATTTGACAACTTGGTAAGCGCGACGTTTAACGCGCCTCTTTCAGCCGCGCCATCAGTCGTCGCAATGCCTTGCCACGATGGCTAACCAGATTCTTCTGCTCGGGCGCGATTTCCGCCGCGGTCTTGTTTAAATCCGGCAGCAAAAAATACGGGTCGTAGCCAAAGCCATTCTCCCCGCGCGGCTCGAAAATTATTTTTCCGCTCCAACTGCCCTCGGCGAAGACCGGCTCGGGGTCCTCGGCGTGGCGCACCAGCACGATCACGCAGTAATAGTGCGCGCGCCGGTCGTCGTGCTCGCGCAACGCTTGGATAAGTTTCAAATTATTGCGCCGGTCTTGTTCGTCGCGCTCGAGCACTTCGCCCGCGATGGCAGCATATCGCGCCGACAACACGCCGGGCTCGCCGCCAAGTGCGTGTACGCAAATTCCCGAGTCATCGGCCAGTGCCGGCAAACGCGCCAGGCGCGAGGCGTTTCGCGCCTTGGTGAGCGCGTTTTCGATGAAGGTGCGATAGGGTTCTTCGGCCTCGGCAATCCCTAAGCTCGATTGCGGCGTGACCTCGATGCCCATGGGCGTGAGCACCGCCTCGATTTCGCGCAGTTTGCCGGGGTTGCCCGAAGCCAGAACCAGTTTGTTGAATGGGGTGACCATGAATTAAAACTTATTTCGAATGGTCTATTTCAATTCCAATACGTTTCTTTGGCGAATAATCAGCTCGCGTATGCCGCGATCAGCCAACACCAGTAGCGCGTCCATTTGCGCGCGAGTAAAGGGCGTGCCTTCGGCGGTACCTTGCAACTCAACGAACCCCCCGGCGCCGGTCATCACCACGTTCATATCGGTATCGCAACCGGAATCCTCGGGGTAATCCAGATCCAAAAGCGGCACGCCATCGACAATCCCCACCGACACTGCGGCGACAAAATCGCGAATCGGCCATTGTGTGAGCAGGCCGCGGTCGGATAACGAGGTCACGGCGTCGTGCAGCGCGACAAACGCGCCGGTGATGCTCGCGCAACGCGTGCCGCCATCGGCCTGTAGCACATCGCAATCGATTTGAATGGTGCGCTCGCCAAGGCTCTTTAGATCGGTGACCGCGCGCAGTGAGCGGCCGATCAAACGTTGAATCTCCTGCGTGCGCCCGGACTGTTTGCCGCGCGCCGCCTCGCGATCAGTACGGGTGTGGGTGGAACGCGGCAACATGCCGTATTCGGCGGTGAGCCAACCCTGCCCGCGGCCGCGCAGAAACCCGGGCACTTTTTCCTCGACACTGGCGGTGCACAGCACCTTGGTGTTGCCAAATTCAATCAGGGCTGAACCTTCGGCATGGCGGGCGAAGCCGCGTTGAATGCTGATCGGGCGTAACTCATTGGGTGTGCGGCCGCTTGCGCGGGAGGAGGAATTAGTTGAATCGACAGTCATGATGGCGCTTTCATTGTGGATGCGCGCGAATGCTACCCGAATCGGGATATGGTCAAACCTCGCGTAACAACGCACGCGAGGCAATCCGCCCAGGAATCAGAAAAAACGCCGCGTCCAGGCGCGCGATCGCACCCAGAAGGATTTCTGCGCGAGCACCGCCGGTTGACGCTTGCCCAATAGCACTTGCTGCAGGGCGAATACGCTTTGCGGGCGTTGCAATGGGTCGAGTTCCAGGCACCAGTCAATGGTCGCAAGCAAAGCTGGTGAGTATTTGCCCGCCCAAAGCCGCGTGGCTTGAGTGTATTGGTCACGGGTTTCGCGCAGGTCGGCGGCCTGCGGCGCCATGCCAGCGAGGCAGGAATATAGGGTGGCGCCCACCGCGTAAATATCGCTCCAGGGGCCAAGCAATTCGCGGCGGTTGTATTGCTCGGGCGGGGCGAAGCCTGGGGTATACATAGGCGTGAGGCGCGGTCCATCGGTGCTTAGGGTTTGCCGCGCGGCGCCAAAATCGATCAATAGCGGCGAGCCGTCGTTACGAATATAGATATTGGCGGGTTTGATATCCAGATGGAGCAAGCGGTTGCGGTGCACTTCGCGCAAACCATTCATCAATTGCGCGAACATCTCACGCAGAAATTTTTCCTCTAATTTGCCGTGCCGTGCGCGGATGTGTTGTTGCAGCGTCCGGCCGCGTTCGTAGCGCATCACCATGTAGGCGGTCTCATTGGCGCGAAAAAAATCCAGCACCCGCACCAGGTTGGGATGCGAAAGCATGGCCAGAGAGCGCCCCTCCTCGAAAAAGCAGCGCATCCCATGGTTGAATGCCGCGGCATGTTCCTCGGTGATCGAGGGCAGCGCGTCACCTGTTTGGCGCAGCGCCAATTGCGCGGGCAAAAATTCCTTGATCACAACTGGTTGATCGTGTTGGTCCTTGGCGAGGTAGACGATGGAAAAACCGCCACAGGAGAGCATGCCGGTGATGCGGTAGTTCAGAAGCAAATAGCCATCTGGCAGCGGTTGATTGGCTTGCGATGGCATGCGTTCGATTGAAACGTTATGATTGGGCGCAGTCGCGTGGCGTAACGCGCGGTGGTTCGCCACATGCGCGGCGTACCGCGCAGTGGTTTGCTGCATTCACCGATTGTCCTTGCCCGATGGCGCGTTTGCAAACGGCGTCAGCCAAATTTTTCACGTTTTAGCGGATTTCAATGCCTACCATTTCAAGCATGACGGGCTACGCTTCGCGCACTGGTGAGGTTGCGCGCGCGTCGGTCTCGGTGGAAGTCAAGAGTGTTAATAGCCGTTTTCTTGATGTGACGTTTCGTCTCCACGACGATCTGCGTGTGCTCGAACCGATGCTGCGCGAGCGTATCGCGCTGCATGCCCAGCGCGGCAAGATCGAATGCCGCATGGCGATTGCGGTGGGCGCCGAGGCGGCTCCCAGCTTGGCGTTGAACGAAACTTTGCTGGGAACGCTGGCCGATGCGTCGCGACGCGTGCAGGCGGCGATTCCGGGCGCGCAGCCGTTGCGGGTGGCCGAAGTATTGAATTGGCCGGGAATGCTGGCTGACCAGGCCGGCAGTGGCGATGCCTTGCGCCAGGGCGCCCTGGCGTTGTTCGATGAGAACTTAAAAGACTTTGCCGCCAGCCGGGCGCGCGAAGGCGAGAAATTAAAAGCAACCATCGCCGAACGCGTCGAGGGCATACGCCGCGTGCTGCTGCGCGTCGCGCCGCTGGT
>JBJXEY010000513.1:0-17377 GCA_046153355.1 Burkholderiales bacterium | reverse complement strand
GCCATCATGGATCGCGATGCCGAAACTCTGGTTACCTCCGACCTGGCTATCGTGCGTTCACGCCGTCTGCTGATTGAGGCGGTGGAGGCGGTGAGCGCGGGGCGCGATCCACTTGGCGTGGATCGAGATGTCACGAAAAACGATTATCGCGATCTGCTGGTGTTGACCGAAACCATCGACGCGAGCGTGGATGTCGATGAATATTTGCAGATGATGGAGGCGCGAGATATTTATAAGCTCGATGTCGGTCGTTTGGTTACCGAGAATTCGGCGCTTTCCAGCGCCTAGAAATTTCGCCTGACGGCATAATGGTGGCCTTCGCGTATTTTTGAAGGTCGACACCATGATCGCTACCGTTTCCGAGTTGAAATCCTCCGCGCTGAATCGCGTTGCATTGTGTCGCGTGGCATTTGGCGCCCTGACTTTGGTGCTTTCTACGGGTATCGCTCAGGCGCAAACCTATCCCGATCGCCCAGTGAGAATAGTGTTGGCCTTCGCGCCTGGCGGCCTAGCCGACATCACCTTTCGCGTGGTGGGAGAAAAACTTGCGGATCTGCTGGGCAAGCCGGTGTTGATTGAAAACACGCCCGGTGCGGGCGGTATAGCCGCCGCCGCTGCCGTGACACGCGGCAAACCGGATGGCCACGCGTTGCTGGCGGTTACAAATGGCACGGCGATATCCAAGGCCTTGTTCAAGGCTTTGCCCTACGATCCGATCAAAGATTTCACGCCGATTTCGTTTGCCGCGTACTTCGATTTGATCGTGGTGGCCAAGCCCGATGGTCCGCATCGCTCCTTGGCCGAGCTATTGAAAGCTGCGCGTTCCAATCCGGGCAAATTGAACTTTGGCACCATCAATCCCGGCAGCACGCAGAATCTGTCGGCGGAATTATTCAAGTCGATGGCTGGCATCAACGTCACCATCGTGCCCTTCAAGGCGACTCCCGATGCCTTCGCGGCGGTGATGTCGGGCGAAATCGACGCGGTGTTCGAGGCCTATACCGCAGCGCGTGCCCTCATCGATGGCGGGCGCCTTTCGGTGCTGGCGAACACGGCTACCAAGCGCGCGTCTTATTTTCCCGCCGCGCCCTCGGTGCAGGAGGCCGGCGTGCCGGGCTACGAAGTAGTCGGCTGGAACGCTCTGGCTGCCCCCACAGGTACGCCGGCCGAGGTTGTTGCGCTGCTCAATCGGCATATGAACAGCATTGTGGCCATGCCGGATGTCAGGAAACGCCTGCTTGCACTGGGCGCGGACGCGTATGCCGGTACGCCCGACGAATTGCGTACTCGTTTTACGAACGACATCAACAAGTGGTCAGAGGTGATCAAGCGCGCCGGCATTCCGCTGCAATAAGTAGATGGAACTATCCCGAAGGAAGGTTTACACGGCGCGGACCGGCCGCACGCGATGCTTATGGTCGACTCGATTCGCGGCCAGGCGCGTCTGCGTGGTACCGTGATCATCGAGCCCAACTGGTGTTTTGCGATAACGCGATGAAACTTTATTTTTGTTCGCGATAGAAACCCAAGGCTTCCTGCGCCGCGCGATCGGTGTAACTGAATAACACGCATTCCCCCGGGGCTTCGAATCGGCAGGGCTCCCACGGTGGCACCACGAAAATATCGTGCGGTTCGAACTCGAATTTGGCTTCACCGATGAACACGCTGCCGCGCCCTTCGACCACGTTGTAGACCGCGCTCTCGGTGCTCCTTGCCGCCTTGCCCGAAAATCCTTGCGGCAAATATTGCATATAAACCGCCATGGTCGGAAACACATGGCCGCCGGTACCCGGATGTGCATAACGCAATTTGTGGCCACACACCGCGTCGGGCTCGGTACTTTTGGCGAGTTGGTACAGAGCCTCGCGCGTGCGCGCGTAGGGATAGATCAGCAGAGGCGTCGAACCTCCCGGCGCGTTGCCCTGGTAATCGACCGGCAGCATGCTGTTGCCGTACCGCGCCAGCGCATCGCCCTCCTGGCGGGTGAGGGGATGCGTGTCGCTGGGATGGTCTTCGCGGAACATCGCGCCGAAAATCGCCGCGAGCGGCGTATCCAGGCCATCCATCCACACCACCGGTTTGTCGCCCAGATTGCCGTGATCGTGCCAGGTCCAGTTGGGTGTCACCACAAAATCGCCAGGCGACATCATGGTTCGTTCGCCCTCGACCGCGGTGTAGGCCCCTTGTCCTTCAACAATAAAACGCAAGGCGCTGGGCGAATGGCGATGTGAGGGCGCGATTTCGCCAGGGAGGATGATTTGTAGGCCGGTGAAAAGGGAAAGGCTGATGAAAGTGGTGCCGCGAAGGCTGGGGTTCTCCAGCATCAGCACGCGCCGTTCGGCTTGCTTCTTGGTGATGAGTTCGGTGGAGCGCATGAGGTGCGGCCGCAACGCCGAATACTTCCACAGGGCCGGTACGCATTCGGAACCCGGCTTCATGCGTGCCTGGCGCTCCCACAGCGGGGAGAGACTCAAGAGTGAAATGTCGCGGGAGAACTCCGCGAGCGCGGGGCCAAAATCCACGGGCTGGTTCATGTTGTGGGCCTCTAGAGGTTGTCGATTAGGATGTTATCGATGCTGGCTGCGATCCCAACCAGGTGAAGCGTATCAGGCCGGATCGATAACACTCAAGACCTTGCTGACAATTTCTTCGGCGGTTGCCGGGTCGAGGGATTCCACAAATCGCGCGTTTCCGGTTTTGATGCGCGTCTCGATATCGAAACTGCGCACGTGATTGCACACGGCCACACCCAGCGTGTCATGCCCTGAAATGGGAACTGTCAGGCCGCTTGCGCGCGCGAAGGCGGCGCCAGAGATTATCGGTACGGTCATGACCACGCCAAGGCGATTCATGGCCTCCGGGGTGATCACCGCGAAGCGATGACGATCTTTGATTTCTCGGCCGGCCACGGGTTTGGGATCAATCCAGTAGATGTCGCCACGTCTGGGAACGCGGCGGGTGATCATGCGAGTTCCCGCCCGAGCGCATTCCCGGCGCGGGCCCAGGCGGTCTCATCCAACATGATCTTGACGGTTTTTCGGGTGGTGCCTTTGAGCAATTCGGCGGTGCTGTAGCGCTTGCGCCGCGTGGCCGGCGTCATCACCAACTGCCCGTCACGTACTTCCATGGCCACCGGTTCGCCAATTTTGAGGTTTAGGGATTTGAGCACCGAACTCGGGATGGTGACGATGGCGGCGCCACCTTGTTTGCGCAGGGGCATGGAAAGCATCGGAATTCCTTGATGTCTTGGGCTTGGAGCAATAGTAGCATATTGTGCTACGTGGGCGATGGAATATCGAACGCGTGGCCTGCATGGACGACTCGCGCCGACTCGATTATTCCCGATGAGGCGAATGAGCCTTAGAATATCCTCGATTCTGCTTCAATACACACCTTGTAGGAGTCGTCCCATGTCCACCACGAATTTCCGTCCCGAAGGCGTCATTCCCGCAGTGTTGCTTCCATTCAAGGACGATCTGTCGATTGATGCTGTCGCATTCAAGCGCCACCTGCTAGATGTGGTGGCGGTGGATGGCGTGACCGCCATCACCTTGAACGCGCATTCCACCGAAGTTGCCTCGTGCACCGTTGAGGAACAACGGCAGGTTTTGGAAATCGCGAGGGCGACCATCGGCGAGCGGATGCCTATCGTCAATGGCATTTACGCCGACGGTAGTCTGGAAGCACAACGCTTGGCGAAAATGGCGCAACAAGGCGGCGCTTCGGCATTGCTCGTTTTTCCGCCGAATGTGTTTCGTTATGGTAATACCGTGCCGATGGCAGTGGAGCATTTTCGGCGCATTGCCGATGCCACCGAATTACCGTTGATAATTTTTCAGTACCCACTTACCGGCGGGCAGGGCTATAAGCTCGAGACGCTGCTCAAAATTATCGAAGCTGTGCCGAGCGTGGTTGCGATCAAAGATGGTTGCGCCAGCCCCGAGCAGCACGAGCTTCACATCCGCACACTGCAATCGTTGCCCAAGCCCATAAACGTGCTCTCTACGCACAGTTCTTGGCTATACAGCTCGCTGGTCATGGGCTGCAACGGATTGCTCTCAGGTTCGGGCAGCGTGATCGCCGATCTTCACGCGCAACTGTTTCGTGCGGTGAAGGCGAAGGACATGGCATCAGCGGAACAACTCAACACGCGCATCCGCGCCACCTCTACCGTGTTTTACGCCGAGCCACGCACCGACATGCATAACCGCATGAAAGAGGCGCTGGTGCTGATGGGCAAGCTCGAATGCCCGGCGGTGCGGCCGCCGCTGGTGAAGTTGGGCGCCGAGGAAATTCGGCGCATTCGTCAATGTTTGTTGTCCGCAGGCTTGCTTGCCACGGATGGCGTGGCAAGGATCGCAGCCTGAAAAGTTGAACTTTATTTTTAGTTTGACAAGGCGTGACGTCCGTTTCAGGCAAATCTAGTTGTGTATAAAGACAACTTGATCACCTGTAGGCGCACTGCTTTAGGTTAAGCCGCCTTCGCCAACTGCCTGACATCCATGTCGTAGAGCTTCGCCACATTGGTGGACAAAAGCTTGGTCTTCACCGCAGCGGGCAAGTGCCCGAGATTGCGTTCGATATAACGTTTCGAATTCGGCCAGGTGGAATTCTGGTGCGGGTAGTCGTTGGACCACATGCTGTTGTCCTGCCCCCACCAATTGAAATCTTGTCCCGCCACGGCATCACGGAAGAAAGTGCCAAAGATCTGGGCATGGAAGTATTCGCTGGGGTCTTTGCTGATGGGCGGCGGGTTGACGGTGCGAAAGCGGCGGTAGTAGTAATCCCATTGCTGCAGCATGAAGGGCATCCAACCCATTTCATTCTCCACCGTGACGATTTTTAATTTTGGGTTGCGTTCTAGCACGCCGTAAAAAATCAGATCAAACAGGGCATTGGTGATTTCCTGCAATTTCAAATTCACGCTGGAGCGATAGTGCTCCACGCCCTTGGTGCCGAAATAGGTTTTGTCTTTGTGGTAGCCGTGTCCGGTGAGAATATGCAGTGACACCGGCATATTCAAATCGGCCGAGGCGGCCCAGAAGCGGTCGTAATGGTTCGAGGAGAAAGGCAGATCGGCATGCGGCGCCTGCCAGATGATGGAACCCTTCATGCCCGCCTTGGCGCAGCGCTCCAACTCCTTGACGGCGGCATCCACGTCGTAAATGGAAATCGCCCCAATGCCTACCAAGCGGTCGGGGGACACGCGTATGTATTCCATCAACCAGTCGTTGTAGGCGCGAAAGCAAGCCTCCTGCAATGTCGCGTCGTCCATGCCGAACACCGGCAGAAGGTGCGTGGGATAGAGCACTTCGGCGCTGACGCCGTCCTCGCCCATCTCGGTGATGCGCGCATGCGGGTCACTGCCGCCGGGGTGGGTTTGAAAGCTTTCGCCAACTTTCAATTTCGGAAATTCGGGCGCCGCCTCGCGCATCGCGGCGGGCACGCGCTCCTTCAAAATCATTGAGGGCTCGATTACATGCGAATCGGCGGAAATGAGGATTTCGTCGTTTGTGCTATCTGCTATCGTTGACACCTTGAGTCTCCTACTGGGGTTCGAGAGGTTTTTCATTCGCAGGCGCCATTATGGGAGGGATTTATGCATTCGTCTTGGAAGGCTAAATTTTCAGCGGCATTGGCGGTGGCATCGGTCTACTGGATCGCTTCACCGGGCGTCTTCGCCCAGTCCGGTTCTTGGCCCACCAAGCCGGTGCGTTTCATCGTGCCCTTCACGCCAGGGGGCGCCAACGATTTGCTGCCGCGCATTTTCGCCGAACGCATGCAGAACCTCGGCCAGCCGGTGGTGGTGGAAAACCGGCCTGGCGCGGGAAATAACGTGGGTACCGCCTATGTGGCAACCCAGCCTTCCGATGGGCACACGCTGTTGCTCGCCTCGGTCGCGCACGTGGTGAACATCAATTTTTTCGCCAAACTGGGCTACGACCCGATCAAGGATTTCGCCCCGATCACCATGGCGGCGACGATCCCGTTTGTGATGACCGTGAATGCGTCGCTGGGTGTCAGTACCACCAAGGAAATGATCGCGTATATCCGCGCCAAACCCTCGACCTACGCCACGGCAGGCATTGGTACATCGCATCATTTGGCCGCGGAGTTATTGCGCACCATGACGGGCGCTGACCTTACCCACATCCCTTACAAGGGCGCGGCGGGCATCGTTCCGGCGCTGTTGGCGAGCGAAGTAACGTTTTCGATTGCCTCGATGAGCACCCTGGTGCCGCATTTTAAATCGGGCAAACTGCGTGCCCTGGCGGTATCGGGCAGCGAACGCACCCCCTTGTTGCCCGATGTGCCGACGATGGGCGAATCGGGCGTGTTGCCCGGTTACGCGATTGATGTCTGGTTCGGCGTACTCGCGCCTGCCGGCACACCGCGCCCCATCATCGATCGGTTGAATTCGATCATCAACGGTATCGTGCGTGATGGCGAGGTGGTGCGCGACAAATTGACGCCGGTTGGCTTGTCGCCGGTGGGTAGTACGCCGGAACGTTTCGGCGAGGTGATGAGGGCGGATCTCGCGAAGTACGTCAAGATCACCCGGGAAGCCAACATCAAGCCCGAATGATTGCCTGGGCGTGACGCCTACTCCGGCTGCAACCCCGCACGTTTGAACATCACCCCGGCCAGTTCGGTGGCTTTGACGAATTGGGTGGCAAATACTTCGGCCGAGGACACCGATACGATCTGACCACGCGCTTCCAGTTTTGCTCTTGCCGAAGGGTCGAGCACGCCTTTGGTGATCGCAGCGTTGAGCCGTTGCACGATAGGGCGCGGCATACCGGCAGGCCCCAGCACCCAGATGCCGCCTTCGAGGTGTTCGTATTGCGGTACCGCTTCGTTGACGGTGCCTACGTTGGGAAGATCAGAAAAACGTTTCGCGCCGAACACGGCGATCACCTTGATCTTGCCGGCTTTCACTTGGCTCATCAGCGGCGCCAAGGGCAGGGCGCCCAGCGGCAATTGGTTGCCCACCAAATTGACCGTGATCGGTCCGCCACCTTTGAATGGGATATGCACCCAACTGGCGCCGGTGAGGCGCGCGACTTCTTCCATCGCCAGGTGAGTGGAGCCGCCCACGGCGGTGGTGC
This sequence comes from Burkholderiales bacterium, assembly GCA_046153355.1. GTDB lineage: Bacteria > Pseudomonadota > Gammaproteobacteria > Burkholderiales > SG8-39 > 2-02-FULL-62-17. The sequence continues at coordinate 10,268 of JBJXEY010000513.1, read as the reverse complement.
CGTAGGAGAGTTTGCCCGGATTGGCTTTGGCGTAATCGATCAGCTCGCTCATGTTGTTGGGGGGCAGCGCGGTACTCGCGGCAATGCTTAGAACCGTATCGACAGGCCCGATGATGGGTGTGAAATCCTTTACTGGGTCAAAGGGTAGATTTTTACTGGCGAATTTCGACAATGCATGCGTGGCACTGACTGTGAACATGAAGGTGTAGCCATCCGGCGCCGAGCGCGCCACCTGCAACGCGCCGATTTGACTGCCGGCGCCGCCACGATTCTCGATGACGATGGGTTGCCCCAGGTCTTCGCTCGCCTTAGGCGCGACATCGCGCGCCGCCAAGTCGACCGCGCCACCGGGTTCGTAGGGCACCACGATTCTCAAGGGTTTCGATGGAAACGCTTGCGAGTGGGCCACGCTTGCCGCGAAAAGCAGCATCGCAAATGCCGCAGAATATTTCACCATTGAATATCTTTCCACGAATGCCTCCAACGCTTCAATTTGAACAGAGGTATTCTATTCGTCTGTTCGCACTTCGCTTGAGCGGTCGCGCGCTTACCGCGAACCAGGAGGATGTGATGCGGGAGGATGTCATGCGTACCGGATTCCGAATTGCGCTGGTGACAGTGGGCTTAAATTTGGGCCCTGCATTGGCTGCCTTCCCCGAAAAACCCATCCGCATCGTCATTCCGTTTGCCGCCGGCGCGACGGCGGACACCTACGCACGCATCGTCTCCACGAAATTAACGGAACGATTCCGTCAGCCCGTCATCGTCGAGGCCAGACCGGGCGCGAACGGCATCATCGCCACGGAGTTTGTCGCCAAATCCTCCCCAGATGGCTACACGCTGCTACTCACCAATTCGGCGCACTCTATCAATCAGGGTGTCTATCGCAAGTTACCTTTCGATTCGGATCGCGATTTCGCGCCGGTTGCCATGGTCGCGGCGGCCGGGGGCACGATGCTGGCGGCGCATCCGTCGTTGCAGGTGAAGACGGTGAAGGAATTGATCGACCTCGCACGCGCGAAACCAGGCCAACTCAGCTTCGGCTCGGCGGGCATCGGCAATACGCTGCATCTTGCCGGGGAGATGCTCAATTACTTCGCCAATATTCGGCTGCTGCACGTGCCCTACAAAGGCGCCGCGCCGGCATTGACGGACCTGCTCGCGGGCCAGGTTCAATTGATGTGGAATGCCTCCGGTCAGATGACAAGCCATATCAAGGCAGGAAAGCTCGTCCCCATCGCGACCGTCGGCGTCAATCGCTTGCCTGATTATCCCGAGGTGCCAACGTTTCGCGAGTCGGGTTTGCCCGACTATGTGATATTGGGTTGGTTTGGTATTTTGGCGCCCGCGGCCACGCCCAAAGAGATTGTGATTCTGCTGGGCAATGAAATTCACCGTGCCGTGACTCAGTCTGACAGCCGCGAACGCCTGCTTCAAAACGGCGCCGATTCGCCCAATGTCCGGCCCGAGGAATTCGCCGCCTACGTCCGAGCCGACCTGGAGAAAATCACCCGGCTGGTGAAGCAGATTGGCATGGTTGCCGAACAATAGAGTCGTCGCAGAACACCTTAGTCGTCGCCCAGCAGTTTATTGTCCTCAACATTAAAGGAGATAAAGATGGCCAAGCCTGTCCCCGGTTCGCGTGAGGAAGACACCTGGTTTTCCGATGAACAGCTTGCCGCATTGCGTCGCGCGGATGACGATGACGATCTGGGTTCGCCGATTCCGATGCAGATGGTCTCCAATGGAGAATACGTGCCGCATGTGCAAACCGAGCAACAAAAGCAGGTGAGGGCACGTTTGAGCGAGATCGCCGATGGCGCCAGCAAACAATTGGGTATGAGCCGCAGGCGTTTTCTCGCGGGTACTGGCGGCATGGCCGCCGCGTTCATGGCCATGAACGACGTAATGGGGCGCTTTTTCGATGTCAGTCCGCTGGAGTTGATGGATTCCGCGGCCGCCGCCGAGATTGGCTTGCCCCGGGACTTGTTCGTGTTCGATGTGCAACTGCACCTGATTCGCGGCTCATCAAAAACCGGTGGCGTCGCGCTGCGCGCGTTGGCGCAAGGCCCTGGAGCGGCCGCTACCGCCGCGGGATTCAAAAACAATGCCTTCAATCCGCAGGGTTACCCGGATGAACTGGGCAATCCTTGGAGCGCTTGGAACAAGGAACTGGGCCAAAAACCGATCAACACCGAACAGTTCACCATGACGCAGTTCATCAAGGACGTGTTCCTCGATAGTCATGTGACCGTCGGTCATTTGACCAATGCGCCTCTGGGCTTGTTCTTGCCGCCGGGCGCGACGCAGCCGCGCACACCACACACTATTCAGGAAATTCTCGACTCGGAAAATCTCACGGGATACCAGACCGCCGCGGTGCGCGATTTCGTCAACGCCATTGCCGGCTCCACACGCTTGCTTGCCCATGGGCAGTTGTTTCCGGGCGTCAGCAACCTCGATTACATGCAGCAACAGATCGACACCTTCCACCCGGATTCATGGAAGGGCTACACCATTGCGGCCTCGGCAAAGATGGATGGCAGTCCCGATACGCCAATGCTGCAATGGCGGCTGGACGATGAAAAGGTGGCCTACCCAACCTATGAATTGATTCGCAAGAATCGCAAGGAGTTGAAAGATCATCCCGGATTTTTCAATATCTGCATTCACAAGGGGCTATCCACCGGCAATCCCAATTCGCCGCAGAACGGCAACGTGGATGATCTGCCCAAGGCCTCGCGCGATTGGCCGGATTTCAATTTCCTGATTTATCACGCCGCATGGAAGCCGCGCTTTTTCGCGCATGAGTCGTTGGAGGCGATCAAAAAGGGAAAACTTCGCGAGGGCGTGCCGGATATCGAGTGGACCACGCAAATGGCGCAGCAAAACATCGGCAACAAAAATGTGTACGCGGAGCTGGGCACCACTTTCGCCTCGACGGTCACTACATTCCCCACGGTGTGCGCGCACATCATCGGGCAGTTGCTCAAGTACTGGGGGCCAGATCGGATCATCTTTGGCACCGATGCGCTCTGGTATGGAAGCCCGCAATGGCAGATCGAAGCCTTCTGGCGCTTCCAGATTCCCGAGGCGATGGCCAAGCAATATGGTTACCCTCGTTTGACCAATGAGGTGAAGCGAAAAATTCTCGGTATCAATGCGGCGCGCTTGTACAAGCTTCCGGTGACAAAACACATTTCCACTGCGGGAATCTATCGGCCGGTGCCCAAGGATTTCGAGACGCGAATTCCCCGGAGTTTGCAGGGTTTGATGAACGACGAGCCAGCCTACAAAGTTGAATTCAATCCGGTTGAGGATAAGCTCGCGAAACTGAAAATGGATTACCAGCAGGCAGGTGGATTGCGCGACAACTTGCGGTATGGGTGGGTGCGGAAGGCCTAGTAGTAAAAAATCAATTGGTTATGGCATTTAATAATCGATGAGTAAATTTACTCATGACTTGCGGCACTCGGCGAGGATCGCACGGGTAATCGACTGCGCGCTTGCCTAATTCCCCCTATTCGAGCTTGATCCCCGTCTCCGCCAGTATCTTCGCCCAGTAGGCTGGCCCATTGCGGATGTGATCGGCGAGCTCCTGCGGGGTGCTGGGGTTCATGTCGATGCCAAACGAGAGGTATTTGTCGCGCACGCCAGGGCTTTTCAGCAGCGCCAGCGTTTCGGTATTCAGCTTGTCGACCATGGACCTCGGCAGGCCTGCGGGCCCAAGCAGGCTGAACCAGGCGATGATGTCGAAACCAGGAACGCCCTGTTCGGCCACGGTGGGCAGATCGGGCAGGGCGCCGCTGCGCTTGATTCCAGACACACCTATGCCGCGCACCTTGCCCGATTTGATGGTAGGGATCGAGGTTTGCCCGCCACCGAACATCACCTGCACTTGCCCGGCGAGCAAATCGGTCATGGCTTGTGCGGTGCCTTTATAGGGAACGTGCACCATGTCGATGCCAAAGCGCTTATTGAGGATTTCTCCACCGATATGGTTGCCGGTGCCTTGGCCAAACGAGGCATAGCTCAATTTTCCCGGATTGGCTTTGGCATGGGCGATCAATTCCTGCAAGTTGGACGCGGGTAGAGAGGTATGCACCATCAGGTAGTAGGGGACGATAAATAGCATGCTGATCGGCGAGAAATCGCGAATGGGATCGTAGGGCAATTGTTTTTGGGCGAGCGTTGCCAACACCAGGCCCGCTTCGGTTGCGAGCATCAGGGTGTAGCCATCGGGGGCTGAACGCGCGGTGGCTTCGGCCGCGATCACTTGACTGCCGCCAGGGCGATTCTCGACCACCACCGGCTGGCCCATGCGATCGGTGAAATGCTGGCCCAGGAGCCTGGCGAAGCCGTCGGCGAGGCCGCCGGGTTGCAGGGGGACGATCAGACGGATCGGTTTAGCCGGATAGGTTTGCGCGTTCGCGCCAAAAGTCGCGGTGAATGCGCTGACGATGAGAGTCAATATGCCAATCTTGATCATCTCGGATGCTCCATAAAATTCGTGGCCGCAGTGTAGCCGGGGCTGCGCCGCATCGCTGACGCAGCGATTTTCTCGCGTTTGCGCTACGATGAATTGATCGTTCTAATGGTGGAGAAATACTATGAAAATGCGCGATGGGTTATTGCTGACGCTACTTTTTGTCCCGCTTCTCGGAACCGCGCAAACCTGGCCGACGCCTGGGCGCGAATTGAAAATAATCGTCGGTTATCCGCCAGGAAGCGGTGCAGACACCGGTGTGCGTTTTCTATCGGCGAAGCTCGCTGAACTGACCGGGCATCCCGTTATTGTCGAGAACCGCGCGGGGATGATTAGTTCCCTCGGTGCGGACGCGGTGGCCAAGGCAAGGCCTGACGGCTATACGATTCTGCTCGCCTCCGCGACCTCATCGCACGCGGCGAACTTGGTGTTATTTAAAAAACTTCCCTATGACCCGGTGAAGGATTTCACCCCGGTCACCACGCTGTACCGCACCACCTTCTTTTTGATGATCAACGCTAAGGCGCCGTATCGCAATGTGGCCGAGCTCACCGCGGCGATGCGTACCGCCGGTTCCAAGGCGAGCTACGGCTATGGCAGCCCGCCCGCGCTCGCCGCAGCCGAACTGTATAAACATCGCGCCGGGTTGCAAGCGGTGGGTATCTCCTACAAGACCTCCGCCGCAACGCTGCCCGAAATGTATAGCGGCGCGCTCGATTTCCAATTTATCGATGCCAACTTCGGAACGCAGCAATTGCGCGGCGGAAAATTGCGCGCGCTGGCGATTACTTCAGGTCAGCGATCCAGCATTCTGGATTTGCCCACCATGTCCGAGGCGGCGAATATTCCTGAGTTCGACATCGCGCCCTGGTGGGGCGTGTTCCTGCCCGCAGGCGCGCCGCAGCCGGTGGTGCAGCGCCTGGAAGGCTGGTTCAACCAAATTGGCGCGATGGAAGACACGCGCAAGTACTGGGCGGGCAACGGCTCGGAGCCGCTACCGGGCAATCAAAAGGTGTTGGCCGAAATGCTGGTTCAGGAAATTCGCAAATGGGCGGAATTGGCGAAAATTGCCAACATTCAACCAGAGTAGCGATTATTCAACCTACATTACTGAACAGTTGCTATTCAATTATTGAATATTATTAGTGGAAATTATGCGTCAATCCTGCTGTGGAATTTTTGCGTCGCGCACAATCTGGATGAAAGTGGCGATATCGCGCAGATAACGCGCGGCAAATTGATCGGGCGTGGTGTTGGGTGGTTCGAATCCGCCTGCTGCGAGACGCTCCTGCAAATCGGCCATGGCAAGCACCCGGCTCGTATCGCTTTGCATGCGCGCGAGTATTTCGCGTGGCAATCCTGCCGGCGCATACAGCCCGATGTAGCCGGAATATTCAAATCCGGGCAGGCTTTCCGCGATGGTGGGCACGCCGGGGAATACCGATGTGCGAGTGAGTTTGGTCACGGCCAAGGCGCGCAGCTTACCCGCTTTGACGTGATTCACCACTGCGGATGGCGGCATGATCGCCACCAGTACTTCGCCCGATAACAACGCGGGTATAGCCTGCGCATCGCCTTTGTAGGGCACGTGCAGCATTTCGATGCCGGCGCGGCCCATCAGTTGTTCGGTCACCAGATGTGGCGACACGCCAATGCCATTGGATCCATAGGCTATCTGGCCGGGTCTTATCTTGACGTATTCCAACAGTTCATTCACGGTCGCGGCTGGGAGCTTTGGGTTCACCGCCAGCACCAGATACGAGGAGGTCAGTTGCGCGACGGGGGTGAAATCCTTGGTCGCGTCGTAGGGCAGTTTGCGATACAGCGCCGGGCTCAGTGCAATGGCATTCGAATTGCCCAGCAACGTATAGCCGTCCGCAGCGGCCTTAGCGACCGCATCGGTGCCGATATTGCCGCCAGCGCCGGCGCGATTGTCGATGATGATGGTTTGCTTCCAGATGTCGCCGAGCTTTTGCGAAATTAGGCGCACGCCGGTATCCACCGCGCCACCGGCGGGGAACGGGACGATGATACGCACCGGTTTCTGCGGGAAATTTTGCGCGTTGGCGTTCACGCTCAAAAGGGCGAGCGCGAGGCTGGTTGAGATCAAATTGGTTAGTTTGTGTGATTTCATTTTCGCTTCCCGTTTGGAGGCCACACTATATCAAGCTGCGCGGGGGAGTCCGTTTTTCCTCGTCGCAATTCTCATGGGGCATGTATTCGCAAATTGCCGGAATCGCGCAGAATAGGTGCTAGATGCATTACCGGAGAACGCCATGAAATCAGCGCTTCAATTCGCTCTCGGTTTTTCTGCTATCGCCCATGGGAGCATTGCGAGTTCACAGGACTATCCTGTCAAACCCATCCAAATCGTCAGCGAAAGCATCGTGGGCTCGGTGGGCGATACGGCGATCAGGTTGGTCGCCCGCAAGATGAGCGACAACCTCGGTCAGCAGGTGGTGGTGGAAAATCGTCCCGGTGCGCAAGGCGCGATCGCGGCGGCTGCGGTGAAGAAAGCGGCGCCCGATGGCTACACCATGTTCTACAGTTCCACCACCGGCCTGGTGAATGCGCGCTTTCTGGTGAAGAACCGGCCTTACGACTCCTTGAAGGATTTTTCGCCGGTGTCGGCGGTGATCGGCACCGCGAGCTTTATGGTGGTGAATGCGGACGTACCCGCCAATTCGGTGAAGGAATTGGTGGAACTCGCGCGCCGCGATCCGGGCAAATACGCCTACGGCAGCACCGGTATGGGTTCCTTGTTTCATTTGTATGGTGAGAGCATCAAGTACGTGACGGGCACTGATATGACGCACGTGCCCTACAACGCGGGCAATGTCGGCGCCGCGGTGAACGATATTCTCTCCGGGCGCATCCAGGCCTACTTCATGTCGTATTCGGTGTTGCGCACGCAATTAAAGACGGGGAAGGTGCGGGTGCTTGCGACCATGAACGCCAATCGATATAAGCGATTACCCGAAGTGCCCTCGATGACCGAGGCTTTGCCTAATTATCAGGTGCCACCGGCGCTGTATGCGTTGCTCGCGCCCTTGGGCACCTCGAAGCCGAACCTTGAGCGTCTATCTGCTGAAGTGAAAAAGGGATTGCTCGATCCGGATGTGAGCGGCAAGCTCGATGAGCTTGGCATCATCCCCGTCGGGACAACGCCGGATGAGCTGACCACGATCTTGACCAATGCCATCGATGTGGTTGGAAAAATAACCAGTGCCATTGGGCTTAAACCCGAGTAGCCATGTTTTTCGGCAGCCGGCAGGTTCGAAACTGAGTTGGGCCAATTGCGAAACAATCCGTGCAACTAAACAGAAACCAGGAGTCAGTTATGCGACAAAGTTTTCCATCAATTTCGAGAATCATGGGCATCTTGTTGGCTCTTGGAGTTTGCGGCGTTGCGCGCGCACAGGACTTTCCAAGCAAACCCATTCGTATCATCGTGCCCTACCCGGCAGGCGGTGCCACCGACATCGCCGCGCGCGTCTATGGGCGGAAATACGCCGAAGCCTGGGGTCAACCGGTGCTGGTGGAAAATCGTGCCGGCGCAGGCGGCAATATTGGTACGGCGGCAGTGGCGAAATCGGCGCCCGATGGCTACACGTGGTTATTCAACAACGCCGGCGGCGCGGTTTCGCCGGTGCTCTACAAGTCGCTTAGTTACGACGCGATCAAAGATTTGCAACCGGTGGCCATGATGTTTGCTACCGCCGGCGTGGTGTTGGCGGTGAGTCCGGCGCTGAATGTCAATACCGTGCAGGAATTCATCGCTCACGCCAAAGCGCAATCCGGAAAACTTAACTATGCCTCCAGCGGCATGGGCTCGGGGCCGCACTTGGTGGGGGAATGGTTTCGCATGTCCGCCGGCATCGACATCGTGCATGTGCCCTATAAGGGCGATGCCGACATCATTCCCGCGCTCATCTCCAATCAAGTGCAGGCAAGTTTTCTTCCAGCGCTATCTGGTTTTCCGTTGATTGGTTCGGGCAAGGTACGCATCCTTGCCCTGAGCGGTGGCGTGCGCTGGCCCTCGGTGCCGAACCTGCCGACATTGAAGGAGTCGGGCGTTACGGATCTGGTCTATACCGGCTGGAATGGATTTTTCGTCGCCTCGGGAACGCCGCCGGCGATCGTGGCAAAAATCAATAACGAAGCCGAGCGCATGATTCATGCGCCCGATGTGCAGAAGTTCTATCCCGGATGGGGCGCGGTGGCAGCGGGCGGATTGCCCGAGGAATTTGCCAAGCGGTTTCGCGCCGATGTGGACACCTTCGGGCGTATTATTCGTGCGGCGAATATTCCATTAGTAGATTAGACAATGGCTTATAGATGGCGTTACGAGCCACCTTTGCCCATCATTTCATCCGAAATCAGGCGCGAACTTCCTGCCGCTGAAATGACATATAAGACACCGAAAACAACACGATGGCACTGGCAATCAGCCCCGTGACCTGCGGCCAAATCAAGATCAGACTTTGCACAAAGGTCAGCGGCGCCCCCGGCACCGCGCCGCGCACTTGACTTGCGAACACCACGCCAAAGGTGCGTGTGGCTGGTTGCAGGATGCCCACCACAGCCTCGCCGAATAACGTGGCAGGCGAGAGACGGGCGAGGACTTGTTGCAGGCCTATCTGCTGCGGATTGGGGATACCTAAAAGTAAGGCCACTTCATTGGCGGGATAAACGATTTCGGCGATGAAGCGGCCCATCAGCGGCCATAACAAACTCAGTAGCAACCACGCACCCAACGCCGACAACGCGGCGGTCGCAGGCGAGCGGCAGACTACCGAACACAACATGGCCACCGCGAGCCAAACGCCGCCGTAGGCAAGGGCGACAATGAGAAATACAATGCCACGCGCGACTTCCTCGCCACTGGGCGGGATGCCTAGGCGATATAGGCCTAGGCCGATGATCAATAGCCACAGGCTCACCAAGGCGATGGCGAGTGTCGCCAACCCACCGGCGAATTTGCCGATCAACAAGGCATCGCGGTAAATGGGTTGCGCCAGAATCCGGCTCATGGTGCGGCGGTTGAATTCGCCGTTGATGCTGTCAAACCCGAGGCCTATGGCCATTAACGGAATGAGGAATGCCAACACCGAGAGGAACGAGGGCATGGATTCGCGCGCATCGGTGAAGAGGCGCAAAAATAGGTAAGGGTCGGATGCCGTGGTGGTGCGTAAGCCCTGTATCGACATGAATACCGCGCCGATGCCGGTGAGCAAGATTAACCATTGCAGCACCAACATGCGTGGGCTTTGCAGATGGTCGGAAAATTCCTTGGCGAAAACGATGCCGCAGCCCTTCCAGGGTGAGCCGCTACGCCGTGACTTGGGTTGTGCCATTTAATTTCTCGAAGTAACGACGATAAATTTCATCCAGGCTGGGCTCGATGCTCGCCAAGCGCAAAATTGGTGCGCCGGCATGCACCATGGCGCGCGCCACGGCGTCGCGCACATCCTTGAGAGCCAATATGCGAAAACGTCCGGGCTCGTTCTCGGCATGCACGCCGCTTACGCCGTCCACTTTTCCCAAAAGGGTGGCGAGCGCGGTATTGCGCGGGTCGCCGGTGCTGATTTCGGTATCCACTTGCAAGGTGTAACCGCCCCCTAGCACTTGCGCCGCGAGTTCGCGCACGCTGCCTTCAATGGCGATTTTGCCTTTGCTAAAGAGAGCCACACGATCACAAATCGCCTGCACTCGATCGAGGATGTGCGAGGAGAGCATGATCGCCATGCCGTCATCGCGAAGGGTGCGGATCATGTCTAAG
>JBJXEY010000510.1:0-5017 GCA_046153355.1 Burkholderiales bacterium | reverse complement strand
TGATGATCCACATGCTCTCGGTGCGCGCGGCGCGTCGCGATGGCAACGAGGCGAAGCCGGGCGTAGCGATCATCGGCCAGAGCGGCGGCATGCTCGCGCATCTGCAATGGGCCATCGAAGCGCGCGGCGTATCCATGTCGTATCTGGTGACCACGGGCAACGAAATGGATCTCGATTGCACCGATTTTCTCGACTACTTAATCGACGATGCCGCGACGCGCGTCATCATGCTGTACGCGGAGCAAGTGCGGCGGCCAGAGGTTTTTCTCGCCGCCTGCCGGCGTGCACGCGCCGCGGGAAAGCCTATCGTGATGCTGCATCCAGGGCAGGGCAGCCGCGCGCGCGAAGCGGTGCAATCGCATACCGGCGCGCTGGTGGGCGATTACGGCGCGATGCGTGTCGCCGTGGAGCGCGCGGGTGTGTTGCTGGTGGAGTCGTTGGATGAACTGATCGATGTCTGCGAAATGCTGGTGCGTTATCCGCATCCCCTGCCGCAGGGGCCGGCGATCTTCACCGCGTCCGGCGCCTACGTGGCGATTGCCAACGATTTCTGCGACAAGCTCGACATAGCCCTGCCGGCGTTATCGGAGAACACCAACACCGAACTCAAAAAACTGCTGCCCGCTTTTGGCAACGCCGGCAATCCGCTCGACTCCACCGCAGGCGCGCCGGAAGCGGTGGTCACTGGTGCGATGCGCCTGCTTTTAGCCGATGCCAACATCGGCAGTGTGTTCGTGTCGTTTCCGCTCTCGGGCAGGGTGGGCGCGCAGCGATTGGGCTATATCGGTAATGGCATAGGCGAATCGAAAAAGCCAGTGGTGGTGGCGGCGCTGGGCGACTATCACCCGCATCCGCCCGAAGTACTTGCCGCCGCGAAGGAAGGCAACTTCATCTTCTCGCGCTCGCCAGACAGGAGCCTTCGCGCGATTGCTCTCTATACCGACTACGGCCGGGCGCTGGCCCGCGCCTCGGACGAAACCGCAACACAACCCTTCGAAGACCTGCCCGAATTAGGCCACGGCAGCCAGCCCGAGTGGCTGGGTAAGCAATTACTCGATGCCATCGGCATCGGCGTCCCCGAGGGTGAGCTGGCGCGTAACCTTGCAGAATCTCTAGCAATTGCCGCGCGCCTCGGCTACCCAGTGGCGCTGAAAGCACAGGCCGCAGCGCTCACCCACAAAACCGAAGCAGGCGGCGTCACCCTCAACATCGCTGACGAACCCGCCCTGCGCATCGCCTGGACCCGGCTGCGCGATAACGTCAAACGCGCGGCACCCGGCGTAAAGCTCCAAGGCGCTTTGGTCGAGCGCATGGCAGCGCGCGGCCTCGAACTCATGGTCGGCGCCAAACGCGATCCGGCCTGGGGACCGGTGCTGCTACTTGGCCTTGGCGGCACCTGGGTCGAAGCGCTCGGCGACGTGCGCTTATTGCCGGCCGATGCCACGCAACCCACCATCCTCGACGCATTGATGCACCTGCGTTCGGCGAAACTCTTCACCGGATTTCGCGGCTCGCCACCTATCGATCTGGACGCCGTGGCACGCGCCGCCGGGGCGATCGGCCGACTGATGATCACCGTGCCTGACATCATCGAGATCGATGTGAATCCGCTGATGGTGCATGAGAGTGGGTTGGGGGTGACGGCGGTGGATGCGTTGGTTGTTACGCGATCTGAAAGTTAAAGATTATTTTTACACTATCTAGGAAGGACGAGCATTTTTCGATGATATGGTTGTTAATAACGACAATTATGAGTGTATTGGATGATCCGGTTTTTGGACGGTTTTTCGCTCGCCGGACTTCATCGATAGGGTTGGAGATTTAGCGTTCGCTGAATTGTTTCGCAAACGACTTCAGGCACGCCTGCCTTTTCCGCAAACGATCTCCATTGCGCTACCGTCGCCTGCACTTCGGTGACGATTTTCGCGGCGCGCCCGCGTTTCATCGAAGCGGTCTTGGCGCAGGCGTTGAAATCTTCCAACGTGAAAAACTCGCGTTTGCCATTCATCGTCATCTGATGGCTTGCCGTCCACGCACCCGTGGGATTGAAGCTGTAGGTCATATCGAAGGCCGGAGATAGCGACCACTCGCCGGATTTATTCATCAGGAAGGCAATGTTTTTTACGTGGTCATCCTGATTGCGGGCCACGATGTTAAACACCATGCGCCGAAATAGTTGCTCAATGGCCTGCATGGGCAAACGCAGTTGCCGCATCGAGAGCAACGCTTGCTCGTAGCTATAGGCACCCGCCAGGTTGAAATCGTAGTGCGCCAGGGCGCACAGCGACTGCATGTGAAGTTTTTCACCGGTAGCCAGACGATCAAAGCGGCGCGTCATGAAATGCGAGCGGCCATTTTCGTTAAACAACCGGCATTCGCTGATATCGATGCCACATTCAATCGCCATCAGGTAATACGCGTATTCGATTAGCCCGTAGCCTTTTGGGTCGTCCAGTTCCTTGTCTTTGTTGCCACTCACGCCGTCAAATTTCAGCAGCCAATATTCAAATCCTTCACCGGCTTTGACCTGGCCCGAGCGCACTTCATTGGTTTTTCGGTTCCATGCGATCACCGCCTTCGCCCTCGCGCCACCGGCGGAGGTGCCCACGCGCAAAATATCCCTGAGCGCACCTTCTGCGCCTTCAGTCGCAAAGGTTGCCTGTAGGTTGTTCCGCTCGGTCAATACCTCCGATGCAAGCTCGACCAACTTATCTACCTCGATGCGCGATGTCTCCTTTGCACCGGGGCCGATGCCGGGAACAAATTCCAACGCACCCATGCCGCGTTCACCGGTATAACAAAGCCGCTCAACGGCGTTGAAGGAATTCGCTTCCCGCCCCTGCGATGCGAGCCACGCATCAATCAACGCGTTGCCGAATTTGTCGGGCAGCGAGTCGGCCAAGAGGCCCGGTAGCCCGCGAAAAGTCGAACGCGAAAGCTCGGGGAAGCGGAACACGCGCTGGGAAAGCGGCATCGCAAGCGGCGCGACTTGAATCCCGCTTCGCGTGAAATCCGCATCGTATTCAAAGCTGGCGACTTCCTCCCTGTCTTCCAGCGAGACCGCGCCGATGGTTCTGCCCCACAGCCTGACTTCGGCAAGTGTGGTCATAGCTTGTCATCCCAACTCCATGGTGTACCAGCCGGCTTTACGGCACGCCGACCCGAAGCCCGTTGCCGAACCTTGCCCTTTCGCTTTAACAAATCCATCGGCCGGGGCCCGGACTCTGGAATCATGGTGTCTAGCCCCGATGCGGCATCCAGCACCCGCAGCACACGAACCAAAGTGGCCAACTGCGACGTATGCCCAGCTTCCATACGTTCGAGCGTGCGCTTGGCGATACCCGCTTGTTCCGCCACGGCCGCCTGGGTCAACTGCAACTCAACCCGACGAGCGGTTATACGTGCGCCTAATTCGGCCAGTATGGCAACGTCTGTGAGTAAGCCAGTGATGTTCATAGTCGTAATAGATTGCGAATATTGATTAGAAATTGTTATATATCGTCAAAATTTACGATATAAATCATAACATTTTTGAAGTCGTCATAAGTCGTGATAGTCAGTCTGCTCTGGGTGAAAGTTGCGAGAAAACTTTGAAAAACCGTAGGTATAACAACGCAGAAAAGTCATGATTACATCGGCTGCAACATACGCCGTCATTTTGCATGTTGAAATGACGGCATGCTAGACAAGAACTTCGACCTGCTTTCCCACATCCCCGGTAGCAGCTTCTAGGTGTACGCGGCGTTGGCAAAAGCACCTGGGCTGCCTGTGCCTTGCCAGACGCCTATCGCGTCGATCTTCTGGATGAACGCCGCCACCATGATTTTCTGGCCAACCCCGGATTGTTTGGTGAGGAACTGTCCGCTCGCGAGCTAGGTTCCTGGGTGATCGTTGACGAGGTGCAGCGCATCCCCAGCCTGCTGAATGAGGTCCACCCCCTTATCGAATCGCACCGCCGGCGTCGCGCGCATGACCGTGGACGGTTATCTGGAAATCCTCGAAGACACCCTCCTGGTATATCGCCTGCATGGCTACGACGCGAAACTGCGTGTACGCGAGCGTAAATTGCCCAAACTGTATTGGACCGACCCCGGCTTGGTGCGCGCCGTCAAACGGCAACTCGGCCCGGTGACGCAAGAGGAATCGGGCGCGCTGTTCGAGGGCTTCGTGCTGCATCTCCTACGTGCGCACGCCGAGGAACAACACCTCTACGACGAACTCACCTACTGGTCGCCCGCGCAGGCCATCAACACCGACGTGGATTTCCTGCTGCGCCGCCAAAGTGAATTCATCGCCATCGAGGTCAAGGCCAGCAAACGCTTCGACAGCTCCATGACGCGGGGGCTGCGCGCGATAGGCGATCTGCCAGGCATCAAACGCCGCATCTTGGTTTATGACGGCGAGCGGCCGCTGCGGGTTGACGAGAATATTGAAGTTTGGCCGATACGCAGTTTCAGCGAGGCGTTGGCTGAGGGTAGGTTGTGGGGATAAATTTCCTTGATCGTGGGCTGGACATCGTGGGGGAGCAGGAGGTCGTCCACGGCGGAGAGGTACAGATTGATCTGGCCCACATCGCCAGGGGCGAAGGCGTGGGGTTTAAGATCGATGACAACGTAGCGGCGGAGCTTGACGTGATAAAGGAGCAAATCCAGCAGATAGTCTTCGCCGCCCACTTCCAACCGCACCTGGCACCCGACGAAGCCCGTGCCTAGCTCTAGCTCTAGCTCTGGGCCAGGGTCTCTCGGATGTAGAAATCACGGGTGGCGGGGTCTTTGCTCCGCTAAATGATTTGGAGGACGTGCCCCGGGGCAAATGCGCAACAGGTTGTTGCGCATTTGGACTCTTTGGGTTGATTTTTCCACGAACCATTTTCGTTTAGATCGTTGAATCTGTTCAAGACGAGTCCAAAACGAAGCCCGCTGTAGGCTAGAAGCGATCCACAATATTCAAATGGCCAAACAGTTCTTCGGTCGCATTGGTCGTCTATAGACCCATCGATGAAATGGAACCAGATCGG
>JBJXEY010000497.1:0-9200 GCA_046153355.1 Burkholderiales bacterium | reverse complement strand
CGCACCTCGCGGATTGCTTCTTTGTCGTGTAAGAGGGCATTGTCCGATTGGTTCATACGTTTTATCTCCTTGTGTGGTTTATTTTCGCGCGCCAAAACGGCTATACCAGGCGCCCGTGCCAAGCAGCGCGGCAATAACCCAGAATACCGGCGCTACGCCAATGGCCGCACCCAGGGCGCCAAAGATAACCGGCACGCCAGTGTGGGTGAGATTGTTGCTGGTCAAGCGCAGGCCCAGCGCTTCGCCTGAGCGGCCGGCCGGCGAGCGGTTGTAGATGATGGACATGGTGAGCGGTTGTCCGCAGCCCATGCAAAGCCCGAGCGTAAAGGCGATTGCGCCCAGCAACCAGGGATTTTCCAAAAAAGGAACCAGCAGAAAACCCAGCGCGCCAAATAGCAGGCAGCGTGTCAACAACTGTTCTTCGGTTTTCCAGCGCACCAGTTTCGGTATGGCCGCGCGCACCACGAATGCGGCAAGTGCATACATGCCGACGATAATGCCAATTACCGAGGCCGGGTGGCCAATGCCGCGCGTGTACACCGGCATGTAGAACTCGAACAAATCGATGCCGGTGAGCAGTACGCCGCCGGTGATGAGGATGCGTCGCAACTCGGGTACGCGCACCAGATCCATGGCGTTGCCCACGGGCGCGCCTTCCGCGCGTTTTTCCGGCGGCGGCTGGTCGCGCACGAAAAACGCCACCGCTATGAAAGCGGCCAGGGGAAAAGTCGCGCAAATTAGATAGGCGCCGGCGTGGCCGACGCTATCAATGCCAAAACCCGCGATCATCGGTCCGATAAACGCGCCGACAGAGACGCAGGTGGCGTAATTGCCGAAGTTGCGCGTGCGTTGCACGGGCGTGTCCGCGAGCAATCCGACCCAGTGTTGCATCGCCAGCGCGAAAAAAATATTCGAAGTACCGAGCAATGCAGCCGATAAAAAAAGACCTGCGAGATTGGGCATGAAGTAGGGCACGATCATCGCCAGGGTGACGCCCGCTGCTCCCCACACCAGGGGTTTTCGCACGCCCAATCGATCAGTGAGTCGCCCGGCATAGATGGACAGGAATAGCGGAAAAAGCGAGATGCTTGCCACCAGCGCGCCGATGACCGAAACGCTGGTCCCCAGATCCAGCGCGAACAAGGAGAGCAATACGCGGCTGGAACGCATCGCCACCATATTGCACATGGCAACCGCCAGCGCGGCGGCGATGGGTTTCAAGCGCTGGCGCTACAGCCGGATAACACCAACGTCGCCTTCGATCGCTATCTTGGTACCTAACGGCGCCGAAAGCTTTTGTAGGAAGGTGAGGATGTGTTGGGCGACTTCACCTTCGGCCAATACCGGTCGTCCGCGTTGCGGAATGGGGCGCTTCCAACCGAGATCCACCGGGTAGAGTTTGATTTCCTTCAATTCGCGCCCCTTGAATTGGCAAATGGGCAGCACCGCTTCCCAAAACACGCGGTCGGCGGGAAAGCCGCGCGCGCCGCCATCGGAGCGATCGTGAAAATAATCGCCAGGCGTTTGTTCGGCGCCCAGGCCAAAGCGCGCATAACCTTCGTGCGGCACCCAGGGCATGGTTTCATTTTGCAAAATGAAATTGCCCAGGCTATAAAAAATCGGCCGGCCGTTGTAAATCTCAATGCCACGCAGGTAGTGCGGGCCGTGACCGGCGATCACATCGCAACCCTGGTCGATGGCCCAATGGGCGAAATCCACCATGAACTGCGGCGGATCGGTGCGTGAGGCGCCGTGGTATTCACCGCCGGTGCCGCTCTCGTGGGTGTGCACGCCGTACACCAGCCAATCGGCCTGTTTTTTCGCGCCGCGTATCCAACGACCGATGCCCTCGTAATCTTCCTTATGAACCTTCGATTCCACGCGGCACTGGTCCGCGACGCGGAATTCTTCGTTCAAGAATTTCAATACTTCATTCTTATCGTGTGGTTTGGTGCGGCCGGTGAAGCCAAAGCGTGCATGCGCATCGGCGTGCGCCTCGAAGCCAAGCTCGGCATTGGCGCGGCGCATGGCATCGAACAGATCGCGCGTCACGTAATTGACGGTTTGCCGCCGTAGGGCATTGATGCCGGGCCGGCCGGGGAAATCGGCGCGGCCGTAGCCGGCGCGCGACACATCGGTATAGGTGCTCGCCGCCGACATCACCGCCACGCGCCCGGCGGGAGAGTCGTAGTAGCCCGGTGCGCGCGCATGATCCAAATCCTTGCCGCCGCCGCCATGCGGAATGCCCAGTTGATCCAGATAATTCAAGGTGGTGAGGAACCCGCCCTCGGAGAAATCAAAAGAATGATTATTCGCCGTGAACACCGCATCGAACCCCATCCATTTAAGCTCTTCCAAATTCTTCGGGTCGGAGCGCGTGTACGTGCCGTGCGACCACGCCCAGGAATTCTCGTAATCGTGGAAGAGCAATTCCAAGTTGGCGATGCTCACATCGGTGGAACGCACCAAGTCGATCAACTTTAAAAACGCCGGTTCGCGAAACACGCTCATGCGGCGTGAAATCATCGCGTCGCCCACGACGGAAATAGAAAGGTCGCCGCGTTCGGCTTCGTAAATCATGAAACTCTCCTTGGAAGTTGAATATAAAGGCCCGCGTCGCTGGCGCGCTGCTTGAGTAGTGCCATCACCGCATCAAAGTTCGGTGTGGGCACGCCCGCGGCGCGCGCCATGCGTTGCGCCGCAGTGAGTATCGGGTCGATCTCCAGCATACGAGCGCGCTCGAAATCCTGCGTCATGGAAGGTTTGTGCGGGTTGGTGAGCAGCCGCGGATCTTGTTCGCCCTCGGGATTGATCGGCAATACATAGCCCCACGCCGCGGCAATCGCCAAGCCTTCATACAACATCGCGCGATTCAAGGCGGCGAGCTCGGCGTTTTGACTGAACACCGCCAGGGGTTTGCCGAGCAAAGTGCAAATTGGCATGGCGGCAAGATTGCTGCCCACCAACTTCATCCAGGCCGCTTGACGTATATCGGCGGCGATTGGGGCTTTGTAACCGGCTGCTTCGAGCATTTGGCCTACGCTCGCCAGACGTGCCGCGCGTGCGCCATTCGGGTCACCGCTAAGATTAGGGTCGCCGATCGATATGGTGCCGGCGGCAGCGGCGGCGCTTTGTACCACGCCGGGTTCGATCAAGCTGTTGCCGGCGTACACCACCGTGCCAATAACGCGGCCAATACCTAGCTTGGTCTCCAGCGCTTTGGCAGGGTCGAGATAGTTGAGATCTGGCCAGGGATAGGCAAGCTTCGCGCCACCCAGCGGATACCACCAGGGGATGCCATTGATGATGAAAACCACCGGCGTGTCCGGACCACACAGCGAAGGCAAGTCATCGGCAATCTCCGCCAACGAATGCGCCTTGACTGCGACGAACACCACCTCGTGCTCGCCAGCTTCTCGCATATTTTCGCAAACGCGTGGGTGGGCGCTTAACGTCGCGCCGGGCATTTTCAATACCAGGCCACGTTGTCGAATTGCCTCGGCGTTGGCGCCACGCGCGATAACCGTAATTTCGTTGCCTGAATTAGCGAGTCGCACCGCGATATTGCCACCCACGGCGCCGGCGCCCACTACACAGATTTTTTTCATGAAAATTCTGCCGTAGCGATCATCGCCACCGCGCCTTGTGCATCAATGACCCACAGCGTCGAGCCAAGGTCATCGGAGGAAGGTGCGCCGCACAGCGTGAACGGCCCGGTGTCGTACACGGGAAATCGCGTGCGCGGATTAAATACTCTGAGGGTGCGGTGTTTCATTTCAGTTCGGCACATCTCCGAGAGTAGAAACGAGAGCATCGAAGCCTGAACGATTAATCCGGGTAATCTTTCTTCTCGCATGGCGAATTCGCGGTCGTAGTGCACCCGATGCGAGTTGAAGCGCACCGCCGAAAAACGAAATAACAAAATAGCGTCAGGTGTGACGGTTTTTTTCCATTGCGCTTCGGGCAAGGGCGGCAAGGGCGGATCGACGGGCCGCTTGTCATCGAACAGAATCATTTCGCGTAGTTCCACGACCGCAAGACCACGTGGCGTGGAGATTTCATTTTTCAAGAATTGCCTCACCACCGGGCCATCGGGTGTTTCCTCTATTTTTATATCGGCCAAGCTCGCAGTACGCGTCAGCACATCGCCAATGCGAATCTCACCGGGATACTCGGCGCGATCCAGGCCCACGCGTTGGCGCGCAAGGTCAAAAGAAGGCGCCAGAGCCCCGGCGCCGGCGCTGCCGTCGGGTCGCATCTTGTCAGGGCCATGTTGTGGCGTGAAATAGGCGGTGTGCCACCCGGGTGGCAGGCGATCACCTTGGTGTTTTGCGGGCGGGGTCATGCCGAATGTTGCAGCGATGCGAGCAATTGGCGCGGCGCTGGCAATTTCGCTGGCAGTAGAGGAGCGGCCAATCCAACTGGAGAAATCCGGCAGGGTTTTATGCATCGAGGTGTTTTCTTTTCTCAGTGATCGTTTCTCAGACGTCGATTCTCAGCGGTCATTGCTCAGCGTCCCGGAAAAAATCCTTTTATACCCAGGCCGACGCGTTCGCGGCTATACATTACCGCGTTGCGATCCCAGGCAAGACCAATATGTCCGCCTGCGGCGTGAATATCGCGAAACGTGCGTTGCAGTTGGTTGTCGAGCAATATGCCACCACCACCGGCTGCTTCGAAAAGACGCGACACCGCCTGCTGCGCGAGTTTCGCGCCATAGGCGGCATTGCGCGAAGCGTGCGCCATGTCGGCTGAGTCGGTGTAGGCGCCAGTGGATAACTTATCCATGACCTGCCGCGCCGTGCCAAGTATCAAGCGCCGCGCGGATTCAACTTCGGCGGCCGATTCGGCCAAACGCAATTGCAAGGCTTCGGATTCCGCCATGCGTTGACCACGCACAATTTTGCTTTGCATGGTCTGCGCGAAATCCTCCACCGCACCTTCGGCCGCGCCCACCGGCACCGAAGCCAGCGCCAATTGCGCGATACCGCGCTGCGGCATGCGATACACCGGCGCCTTATTCACCAACGAGCCAGGTGTCTTACCTTCGAATACGAGGGACTCATCGAGTACACGATGCTCGGGTACGAAAACATTGTCGAATTCGATATCGCAACTGCCGGTGCCTGCCATGCCTACCGCATGCCAGTTATCGATAATGCGGCGTTCATGCGCTGGGATCAGCGCGAGTATCGGCAAGGGCGGCGCGCCGTCGCGCGCGAGCATGCCGCCAATGAAGGTCCAGTGCGCGTGGTGCACGCCGCTGGAGAAGTGATATCGGCCGGTTACGCGAATGCCGCCAGCCACTTTGCTCACCTTACCGCTGGGTGAATAGGAGGATGACACCAAGGCCTTGGGATTCGCGTCCCATACCTCGTGTTGCGCCTCATCGGAAAAAAGTGCCACGGTGCCGGCGTGTTCGGAGAACACATTGCTCACCCAGGCTTGCGAGGCGCAGCCTTTGGCCAGTTCCATCGACACCGCGCAAATGCTATCTAGGCCCAGTTCCAGGCCGCCAAAGCGCGCCGGTTGGGTGATGCGCGGGAACATCGCATCGACCAATTCCGCGATCGACTCATCCGGTGCGCGCCGCAGTTTCTCGGCGCGCTCGGAGCGTTCGCGCCATCGAGGCGCGAGTTCGCGGGCGCGTTCAATAAGTTTATTTTGCGGCAAAGCAGTAGAACAAGCCATTGCCTCCGGAGCTGCGCAACGCTTCTTGGCTACAACCACGCGAGCCATGCGAATGGTTCCAGGATTTGGCGGCGAGGTGAGGCGAGAGACCTTCACGATCATGGTGCCCGACATTGGCTGATCCTTCGGCGCCGCTCTTAGTCCAGTTGCCGCAGGTGGTGTCGGCGCTCATGGCGAAGGCGCGACCATGCGAATCCGATCCGGTCAAAATATCGTGCATATTGGGCTTCTCGGCGCGGCCATTGACGATGCCGCCTTTTTCGTTCAACGCGGTTTTCTGCGTCAACTTGTTCTGATCGGAATGTAGCGAATCCAGATCTTTGGCGATCATCTCGCCCTTGGCGTTGTACCAGGGCCCACGACCGATGCGATCGCGCGCGTTGACCAACTTCTTGCCGCCATCGTCGGAGGTGCTGAGATAGGCGCGCCACTGCTTATTGCCCGCGCCTGCCGCGGCCGCAAGGCTTTGGCAATGCTTGTCGGCACCCCCCAAGCCGCCCAAATCGGCGCCTTTACCAGGGCCTGTGCTGGTGACGAAAAAGTTCATTTTTTTATCGGCACTTTGCGCCATGGCGCCTCCGCAATACCCAGCCGCGACCAGCGCGGCAATAACCATTGCCTGTGTGGTTTTCTGCATAATCGGTCTCCTTGAATATGATTTTGGTTTGACTGCAACTGCTGGCGCTAGGCTAGCAGGACAGGCGCCTTGGGTAAAGGCGCACGTGCCGGTATTCGGCGGATTTGACTGGCATTTTGGCCTCGCAGGCCATGGCTAGCGAGGAAAACGATGCCCCATTGGGGCTAGGGCGGGGCTAACCGAATCAATCCTCAACTAACGCGCATTGGCACGCGCGCCGGCGATCCACAAATGTTCGCGCCAAAACATGCCGATCGCCACGAGGCAGGTGAGGCCGAACACGCAATACAGAACCATGGTCTGCGCATAGCCAATATGCGTGACGATGGGGCCAAACAGCAATATTCCCGGCATATTGCTGTAGATCATCAGCATGCGGATGCCCATCACTCGGCCGCGGTACGCCGGTTCGGTATAACGCAAGAGGATGGTGGTCATGGGCACTAGTGAGCAGGCTTGCGCCATGCCAGCGAGAAACAAAAACGGCGCGCCCCAGGCGGGGGTTTTCATCTGGCCAAACAGCAGCAACATCAATAACCACGCCGACGCAGCGAGAAACATCAACCTGCCAGGGCTGACGCGGGCATTGAATCTGCTCACCAACAACGAAGCCAATAGCGCACCCAGGGAGCCAATGGCCACCATATAACCCAAGGTAGTCTGCGTATCGGCGTAGACCTCCTTCACCACATAGGGCAGGAGACTCATATAGATGGGGAAAGCCGTGCCGTTAAGCAGCACCGCTAGGACCATCACCCCCATGATGTGCGGCGTGCGCAATACGTAGCGCACGCCTTCCTTCAATTCGCGCCAGGGAGATTCGCGCAGGATCGGCGCGGCCGGGTTTGTCACTAGCACGCGCGAACGGCTTGCCAGTAACGTCAGCAACGCGCTGGTTGCGTACAGGCAGGTGATCACCACATAGGCGGGCGCCATGCCCAACAGCGTGACCAGGCCCGCGCCAGTGAGCGCGCCGGCGATGCGTGCGGTGTCCTGCGTGGTGCGCTGCAAACCGGTGGCCGAGAGCAACTGGTTGGGCGGCATGATTTCGCTGATCACCGCGTTGCGGATGCCAATATCCGAAGGGCGTACCAAGCCGGAAAAAGTCGCGATCGCCAACACCACCATCGGACTAATGACGCCCGCGAAAACACATACCATCAGCGTGGCGGACATCAGCGTATAGAACACACGCATGGCAAACAGCATATTGCGCTGCCCGAGGCGATCACCCGCGACGCCGAAAAACGGCCCAAGCAGCGTGCCCAGGTGGTGTAGCGAGGCATACACCGTGAGCAGGAACACCGATTGCGTCTCGACCAACACATACCAGCCGAGGATGATGATTTCCATCTCCAAGGCAAAGGAGGTGGCCAAATCGGCCGGCCATTGAAAGCGAAAACTTTTAATCTTGAAGGGGGCGAGCGCCGAGGCGCGCGGAAGGGCGCTCACCGCGCGTAGTTCCGCAGAATCAAACCTTGGATCTTGGAGGGAAACAAGTTCAAAAAATCAAATCGCGGTGCCAGGCCAACGATGCTCGGGGCTGGATAAATCAAATATCACGCCATCCGGCCCGCGGTACTTGGTCTCGGCCTGCATCTCCACTGTGGGTGCCTTGTGGAATGTCGCGCCGCACTGCATGACATGATCGCCGGAGCTATCGACATCATCGACCACGAAGCCAAGATGATGCAGGCCTTGAAAATCCTTGCCGCGTTCATCGCCCGCCATCTCGTCGGTGGGGAATTTAAGCAAAGTGATATTGACCACACCATCGGAGAGACTCACCGCCACGTTATTCTCGCGCAGGCGGCTCATGCCGAAAGCCTTCTCATAAAAATCGGCACTGCCCTTGAGATCGGCGACGGAAACGGCGATGTGTCTAAGTTTGGCCATGCTTGCGGTTCCTTTGCGAATTTGCACTGCGAAGTTGCGCTACGAAATTGCGTCGCGAATTGTACGTCCGCTTGGGTTATGCCCGCTGCGTACCGGCAAGTGCTTTGGCAGGCACTCCTTCGTGATAATCTCAACGCCACTGTGAAGAGAAGTTTTATTCCGGAAAATTAAATGACTGCAGGTATTTCGATCAACTGGAAACCAACTATCACTTGCGCGCCGGGTGAGTTTTGACACGGTTGGCGCGGGACTGCCGCATTTTCCCTTGATGCAGGCGCACGACGTCCCACCCCAGGCGATCACCATCGATCGCGCCGCGCGTGCGCGGCAGAAAGACCAGCAGCCCATGGTGGTTTGGCTCACCGGTTTGTCTGGCGCGGGAAAATCCACCATCGCCAATTTGCTGGATCAGGCGCTGCACACCCAGGGAAGGCATACCTACCTCATCGATGGCGACAATGTGCGCCATGGTTTAAATCGAGATTTGGGATTCACCGCCGCCGACCGGGTGGAAAATGTGCGGCGCGTTGCCGAAGTAGCCAAGCTCATGGCCGACGCCGGGTTGATTGTGATTGTCTCCTTGATCTCCCCCTACCGGCAGGATCGGCGCATGGCTCGCGAAACGGTGCAGGTAGCGGGGCTTGAATTCGTGGAGGTGTTTGTCGATGCGCCGCTTGCGGTTGTCGAACAACGCGATCCCAAGGGCCTGTACCGTAAGGCGCGCCGCGGCGAACTGAAGAACTTCACTGGTATCGATGCGCCCTATGAAGCCCCAGAAACCCCAGAGGTGCGGTTGGAGACGGCGGTCGCTTCTGCGGAATCCTGTGTCACGGTATTGCTCGATTTCCTGGCGCGGAACGGCGAGTAAGCCGCGTTAATTTCAATCCTCGCTTTGACTCGTAGCAGGTAAGTTGACCTGAATCGATTCGAGAAAAATGGCTGTAATGGTATCGATACCTCTTTGCCAATCGTTCGC
>JBJXEY010000486.1:0-3289 GCA_046153355.1 Burkholderiales bacterium | reverse complement strand
GCCATCGAACCAACCGCCCGCGACGATTACACGAACCTCGCCAAAGCGATGCCGATGATGGTGATGAATAGCGGGCTCATGCAGACGCTGGCCTTCCTCAAAGAGAAGGACAAACGACATCACAAGGCGCTATTGAATGACGTCATCCATTGGATCACCAAACAGGGCGAGGGCGAATCGATCACGCCTTTCGCACAACTGATGGGAGATCTCTTCGAGAAAACGCCAGTGCAGTTCCGCCATTGCACCGCTGAGACGCATGCGATCCTAAGGTGGATTCGCCAACTCGCACCAACCCTCTGAGGTAACGGGATGAGCCAAGCCGCAGTGCCTGCCTATCTCGGCCGCGATTTTTCGCAAGCCCCGCCCGGGCATCGTTTCGGTCTATATCTCGAAGCGTGGAACGCCGACTGGACTCTCGACAAGAAGAACAAGACGCAGGCCATCAAGCGAGTGCTGTCGCTCCCGGAAGATTCGAAGAAAGCGCTTAAGGCCTTGCGCGACCGTCAACTAGCGCTTGCTCAAGCCCTCAACGCCGAAATATTCGATGCGCTCGCGACCGCGCCCTTCGCGACCGGCTTAGGCGTTGAGCACCCGTTAGAAAACGGCTTCGCGTTCCTCGATCCGCATGGCCTGCCCTACCTGCCAGGCAGCGGTGTGAAAGGCGTGCTGCGCGCGGCGGCGCGTGAATTGGCTTCAGGCGAATGGGGTGGCAAAGAGAACTGGGATGACGAAACTATTCTTGCCCTGTTCGGCTTCGAGCCCGGAGAAGAGCCGCTCAAACGCGGCGCTCTCTCGTTCTGGGACGTGATCCCGCAACTCCCAGTGAACAAGGTCGAGATGCGCGTGGACGTGATGACGCCGCATCAGTCGCACTATTACCAGAAAGATCAGAGAACGAAGAAATTCGAGACGCCTCACGATTCGGGCCAACCCAACCCCATCCCTTTTCTTACCGTGCCGTCGGGCGCGCTGTTCCGCTTTGTCGTGAGCTGCGATGAGCGCTATCTGCCCGAACAACTCAAAGGCGACGGCTGGAAAAACCTGCTGCGGGCGGCGTTCGTTCACGCCTACGAGTGGCTCGGATTCGGGGCCAAGACTGCCGTCGGCTACGGCGCAATGCAGATTGATCCCGAAGCGGCTGCGGCATCCGAGCGCAAGAAGGCCGCAGACGAAGAGGAACGTCTTCGTCTGGCCGCAGAAGACGCGTACGAGCAACAGCTTGCACAGATGTCGCCCGTGGACCGCGTTATCCGGGAATACCTCGATGGTCGCGCTGATAAGAATCAGCCTGTGATCGCTGCATTGACCACCGGCATCGAACAGAACCAAATTGTCGGCGTCGAAAAACAGCAATTGGCACAGCGACTCCAAGCCATGATGAAGGAAGCAAAATGCTGGAAGGAGAAGAGTGCTGCAAAAAACCCTAACAAAGATACGGATCATCAAAGGACCTTGAAGGTTCTGAGTTGGCTCGCCGGTAAATGAAACACAAAATAATTGCGAGCAAATAGCAGCCAAGCCTGTGCATGATCAGACCCTCCCCGTCGCCCGGTACCGCTTTACCTTTCGCGCCGAGGACAACATTCAACTGCCGCAATACGCCGGCTCACTTTTGCGCGGTCAATTCGGCGCGGCATTACGACGCGCCGCCTGCATAACCGGCCTGAAACATTGCCCGGCCTGCCCACTGTTTCGCACCTGCGCCTATCCGGCGATCTTCGAAACGCCGGCACCGGCGCAACATGCATTACAGAAGTTCAGCCATGTACCCAATCCCTATGTCATCGAGCCGCCACCGTTTGGTACGCGCGACATTGCAGCGGGCGCACCGTTGTCGTTCAACGTGGTGCTGATCGGCCGCGCGCTCGGGCAACTACCGCTGATCGTGTATGCGTTGCAACGCGCATTGTCGGACGGCTTGGGCAAACAACGGGCGAAGGCGCACCTCGAAACTGTGCAATGGGAAGACGGCGAGGCGCTGGTGCCGGTGTGGGATGTGGAACGGGGCCGGGTACTCGAACATCAGCCGGGTCTTGCAGTTCCCGCCATCGAAGACTGCGCTGCCGTTACCCTGCACATTCACACACCGCTGCGCCTTCAACACCAGGGCAAGCCCCTGGGCGCAAATCAACTTTCGCCGCGCGCGCTGATTACGACATTACTGCGCCGTGCGTCGTTGCTATTTGAATTGCACGCTGATCTACCAGGGGCACTGGCTGATCCGCACGAACTGGCCACGCGTGCGGAGCAACTACACGATAAACGCGATTTAAGGTGGCTCGATTGGACGCGCTATTCCAGTCACCAACATCAAGAAATGACTCTGGGCGGTGTGGTCGGCACCTGGCAGTTGCAGGGCGATCTCGGGACATTGCTGCGGTGGCTATGGCTCGGCCAATGGCTGCATGTCGGCAAGAGCGCGGTCATGGGCATGGGCGGTTACCGGCTGGAGGTCCATTCAGTTTCGCGTACCGCTCGAACATGACGACTTATTTCGTCAGCCGTCATCCGGGTGCCGTCGAATGGGCGCGGCGGCGGGATCGAGTTCGGAGGAATCTACGATGTAGCTTGAAAAATTCGATGGGTGGCGACACTAAATCCGCCTCGCGACGCACGATTCGCTGTGCTAGTTTTCAGTCATGAATCCCCGTGTGTACATTGAGACTTCAGTCGTCTCGTACCGTGCAGCGCGGCCCAGCCGCGACGCGAATAAGGTTGCGCGGCAATTGCAAGCACGAGCACTGTGGGCGGCGCGGGATCGATTCAAGTTTGTCATATCGCCTGTGGTACTGGACGAGGCCGCGCGTGGGGATCCTGCACAGGTGGCTAAGCGTCTCGGTTTGATGGAAGGTCTAGTGCGGTTGAGCTTGTCGTCGGAGGTGGAGTACCTAGCCCAACTTCTGATCGAACGCGGGGCGTTGCCGCCCGTGGCGGTTGCCGATGCGGCGCATATAGCAATAGCGACTGTGCATCGGGTTCAAGCCATCGCCAGCTTCAACTTTCGTCATATCGCAGGCGCATTCGCGCGACGCAATATTGAGACAACCCTGCGGCAGCTTGGCTATGAGCCCCCAGTCATTGCCACCCCTGAAGAAATCCTTGGAGGTGTAAATGAATAAACCACGACAACCTGACGAGGTCATGCGCGAACTCTGGGCCGTCAAGGATGCGACCGCCGCCAAGTTTCAGACCGTCAGCGCCTATCTTTCCCATTTGCGACAACTCGAACGCGGCGCAGGAAAAGCCGAATCCTCGGCGAAGGCCAAAGTTTCGAACAGGCGGCGAT
>JBJXEY010000480.1:0-3451 GCA_046153355.1 Burkholderiales bacterium | reverse complement strand
AGCACCTTGGCAATCCGTTCTACGACAAGGGGCCAAATAACAAGGGCATCGGTTTGCAGTTGTTGTATTCAGTGGGGCGCGTGCTGTTGGGTTTCGCGTTAGCGGCGTTGTTCGCGGTGCCGCTGGGCTTCCTGATTGGAATGTCTACCCTGCTGTATCGTGCCTTCGATCCTTTCATTCAGGTGTTGAAACCGATCTCGCCCCTGGCGTGGATGCCACTGGCGCTGTTTACGCTCAAGGACTCCGCCGTCTCCTCGATTTTCGTGATTTTCATCTGTTCCACCTGGCCGATGCTGATCAACACCGCCTTTGGCGTGGCCTCGGTGCGCCGCGAATGGTTGAATGTTGCCAAGACGCTGGAGGTGAAGCCCTTGCGCCGGGCCTTCATGGTGATCCTGCCCGCAGCGGCGCCCACCATCGTCACCGGCATGCGTATCTCCATGGGTATTGCCTGGTTGGTGATTGTTGCCGCCGAAATGCTGGTGGGCGGCACCGGCATCGGCTATTTCGTGTGGAACGAATGGAACAACTTATCCATCACCAACATTCTCTCCGGGATCTTGGTCATAGGCATGGTGGGCATGCTGCTTGACTGGATGGTCGGTTGGCTGCAAAAACTTGTTACCTACGTGGAATGACGCGTTATGCCATTTCTTAACGCCCATGCGCTAGCCAAACGTTTTCCCTCGGCCACCGGCGGTTTAACCACGGTGTTCGAAGGACTGAACCTCACCATCGAAAAAGGTGAATTTGCCTGCGTGATCGGGCATTCTGGTTGCGGCAAGACAACCATTCTCAACATTCTCGCTGGATTGGATAGCGCCAGCGAGGGCGCGGTGGTCATGGATGAACGCG
The DNA here is from genome assembly GCA_046153355.1 of Burkholderiales bacterium. Classification (GTDB taxonomy): domain Bacteria; phylum Pseudomonadota; class Gammaproteobacteria; order Burkholderiales; family SG8-39; genus 2-02-FULL-62-17. The sequence goes on along the minus strand of JBJXEY010000480.1, from coordinate 2,596 downwards.
AGGTCTCGGGGCCGAGCCTCGATCGTGGCGTAGTGTTTCAAGGCCACGCGTTGATGCCCTGGCTTACCGCCATGGGGAACATCGCGTTCGCGGTGAAAAGCCGTTGGCCTGGTTGGAGCCGGGAGCGGGTGCGCGAGCATTGTCAAAAATTCATCGATTTGGTGGGGCTCACCGGCGCTGAGCAAAAGAAACCCTCCGAGCTCTCTGGTGGCATGAAGCAGCGTGTGGGTATCGCGCGGGCGTTCGCCATTCAACCCAAGATGTTGTTGCTCGATGAACCGTTTGGCGCGCTGGACGCGTTGACGCGCGGTGTGATTCAGGATGAGTTGGTGAAAATTTGCGCCGCGACCCGCCAGACGGTGTTCATGATTACTCATGATGTCGACGAATCGATCCTACTTGCGGATAAAATATTGTTAATGTCTAACGGCCCTAATGCCTGTATCGCAGAAATTGTTGACAATACGCTGCCCAAGCCACGCGACCGCCACAATATTCACCACGATCCGCAGTACTACCGCATCCGCAATCACTTGGTGGATTTTCTGGTGAATCGATCCAAGCTTTACCAGTCGGGAGAGGAGACCCGACCGGCGGTAACACCCGTGGTGCGGCCAGGTCTGCCCTCGACCGATATTTCCCCAAACGATCAAGGTGGCGCGCAACGCGGTGCCACCGTGGTCAGCATGAAAAAACTTGCAACCTGAACTTTAAGAAACTTTCAACCTGAACTCACGGAGGAAACCATGAAACGCGACGCCGATTCCGCCATCAATGCCTTGATGAAACCCATGAAGCGCGAAGATGTCACCGACCTGATCGTTTTTCGAAAAATGAAGTCAGGTCTTAAATGGCCCGACATCGCCAAGAAGGTCGGCCAGTCCAAGGAATGGACCACCGCAGCGTGCCTTGGGCAAATGCAGATGACCAAGAAGCAGGCCGAGGCCGTGGGCAAGCTATTCAATCTTCCCGAAGAAGCGGTGCTGCTCCTGCAACAGGTGCCCTACAAGGGATCGTTGCCCACCGCCGTCCCCACCGACCCGCTGATCTACCGCTTCTACGAACTGGTGAGCGTGTATGGCACCACCTTCAAGGCGTTGATCAACGAGGAATATGGCGACGGCATCATGAGCGCCATTGATTTCGACATGGATATGTCGCGCCTGCCGCATGAAAAAGGCGATCGCGTAAAGATTGTGATGTCGGGCAAGTACCTGCAATACAAGACTTACTAGGTGTGAAGGCCGCGACAGCATCCAGGTATTCCTCAAGCGCAAATGGGATCGCGAGCTCGACTACCGGTTGAAAAAGGAATTGTGGTGCTTCATGGACAACAAAATCGCGGTGCGCTTCGAATACGAATGGCACGACGATTCAGGCCATTGGTTCCGCTCCTACGGCAATGAGAATTGGGAGTTCGCCGAGAATGGTTTGATGATGCGGCGGTTCGCGAGCATCAATGATTTGCCTATAACCGAGGCTGATCGCAAGCTGCGCTGGGAGCGGGCATTTGTCGCGGTCTGAACCAAGCGCTTGGCAATGCGAAGAGGGTCTGGCGTTATTCCGCCTTCACATTGGCCGCGCGAATCACATTGCGCCAACGCTCGGTATCGGCGCGCATGTAAGCGGCCATCTCGGTGGGCGTGTTGCCCACCGGTTCGGCGCTCAATTCCACTAGACGCTTTTTCATCTCCGGGGTGCGCAACGCCTCGGCAATTGCCGCGGATAATTTTTCCGCGATGGCGGGAGAAGTCTTGGGCGGCGCAACCACGCCAAACCAGGCTACCGACTCGAACCCAGGCAGCGATTCGGCCATGGTGGCGACATCGGGGAGGGCCGCGATGCGCTTGTTGCTCGCTACCGCCAAGGCCTTCACCTTGCCAGTTCGCACGTGTTGCAGCGACACGCCCAGATTATCGAACATGATTTCCACCTGGCCGCCCAACAGATCCGCGAGCGCCGGTGCGGTGCCTTTGTAGGGCACATGGGTGATAGTGAGCCCACCTGCCATGGTCTTAAACATTTCCGCAGTGAGGTGCGAGGTGGTGCCGCTACCTTGCGAGGCGTAATTGAGCTTGCCGGGATTGGCCTTGATATAGGCGATGGCTTCGCGAACGTTGTTCGCCCCAACCTTTGGGTGCATTAAAAACACATTGGGCACTTCGCCCATCACCGATACGGGCACGAATTGGGTCGCATCGAAGGCGAGCTTCGCATACAGACTTTGATTAATCACCAAGGGCGGCGGAGGCGCGGAGAGCAGGGTGTAGCCATCCGGGTCGGACTTGTACACGGCTTCGGCGCCGATATTGCCGGCGGCACCGGCGCGGTTCTCCACAATAAACGCTTGACCCCATTTGGCCGCGAGACGCTCTGCGACAAAGCGCGGCATCAAGTCAGCCGTGCCGCCGGCGGGGAAGGGCACAATGATGCGCACCGGTTTAGATGGCCATGAGGCAGCGGGTTCTTGAGCGTGTGTGGCAAAGGAGAGTGCGATGAGCGCCGCCGTCGCGGCGCGACAAAAATGCAATCGAAGGGTCATGGTGATTTCCGTGTGTCGAGAATGATTGGGCGCAATCATAGTACAGACCATAAG
>JBJXEY010000280.1:0-8549 GCA_046153355.1 Burkholderiales bacterium | reverse complement strand
ACTACACCTGCCTTGGCGGCGTTTTGGCCGGCGAGCCGTCCCGACATCAGCGCGATACCCGCGCCGCTGCTGGCTCCCGCATGATAACTGCCGCGATAAGTGGCAACACCATCCACTTCATAAGGCTTACCGTAGGCCCAATTGATCACGGTACCTGCGGCGAATAAACCGCGAATTGGTGTGCCGTCGGCTTTTATCACCTGGCAGTCCTTGGCGCCGACCACCAGGCCACCCAGGGTGTGATTCATCGCCGGCAGCACCGGATGAAAGCCGTAATAAGGCGGCGTATCCAGAGGAATCGCGCATAACGTCTTGGGAACATTGGGGCCACTCGCCTTGCCCTCGCGAATGCTCGCGTTATAGGTCTCGACGAGCGATTTCATTCGCGCCGCATCCAGATGCAATTTATTGGCCAAACCTTCAATGGAATCGGCGCTGGCGATGAGTTGTTCACGCCGCGGGTATTTATCAAACTCTTTTGCGTACTTCGCGCGCGCCTTGTCATCGAATATCAACGTGGCGCTGGCGCCCGGTTGAAAGGCAATGGCATTGGCCACGGTGTCGCTATCGGCCACACCTTCGTCGATAAAGCGTTGGTAATTGCGATTGAAGTAAATACCCATCGGGTATATGTGCATGAGATAGCGCGATGGGCCCTGCCCGTAATAAATATCCGTGGTGCGTATATGGCACACCGACAAATGCCGCGTTTGCGCACCCAAGGCCTGCGCCATGACGATGCCATCACCGGTATTCTCCGGACTGCCCACCATGGCGATATCCTGGGTGAGCGTGGCGCCTACATGCCGCATTAACATTTCGCGGTTGCCTTGAAATCCTCCCGTTGCAAGTACCACCGCACCGGCTTCGATGTCGATGGGTTTCTCCTCGCAAGTGGCATTGACACCACCAATGCGCCCTTCGCCATCGACCAACAAATTATTCGCCCGGGTATGAAACAGCATCCGCACGCCACGTTCGCGCGCCGCCTCGAAGAGCCGTTTCGATAGGCCGATGCCCAAGCCTTTCACCGTGCGCCCCGTCACGTCATAGGGCATTTTTAATTCGTCGCGCAACCAGCAGCAATCGTCGAACACCCGCTCGCAATAGGTACGCAGCAAAGCCGTATCCACCTCGCCCCAACCCAGGCGCATGTGGCGCTCGATCAAGATGTCGATGGGATCGCGCCCTGCCTCCAGTTGTCCGGGGCCATCGAGTAGATGCTCGACTAACGCATCGCCAGCAAAACGTGCAAGACCTCCTCCACCGGACCGCCAGGTATCGTTGCCAATGCCGCCGGGCAACTGCGTCACCGCGTTCCATTGCTCCGGGGGCGGCAGGCGATCAATCACCAAGGCATCGGCGCCCTGCGCGCGTGCTTCGATTGCGGCCACCAAGCCTGCGAGGCCGGCGCCCAGAATCAACACGTCGGTTTTAAGTGATGCGGCATTCATCGACATATCCTCATCAAACAACATTCGCCGCGTGGTCCGCGAGCAACTCGCACCAAGCCGCTTAATTCCACAGGCGCTTCGAGGCGATGCGCGCGCCCTCACCCAGTGCGTTCAACTTGGCCCACGCCACGGTCATGGGAATCTCGGTATTGCCCGCCACCGAGGCAAAGCCGCAATCGTTGCCTACTAAAATATTTTCCCGCCCCGCCGCGCGCGCCCAGCGCTCGATGTGGTCGGCCACCACTTCCGGGTGTTCGATCATGGCGTTGGAGTGTGTCACCACGCCGGGAATGAGGATCTTGCCATCGGGAATCTTCACCTTCTGCGGCACGCGCCACTCGTGTTCGTGGCGCGGATTGGCGGCTTCGAAGGAATAAGACTGAGCTTTGATCTTGAAAAAAATGTCGATCACGTCAGCCAACTGAAGATCGGAAATTCGTGGGCCAAAATTCACCCCATAACAAGTGTGAAAACGAATCTGCTCCTCCGGCAGGCCGCGCAGGGCGTGATTCAAACGCTCCACCTGCCCTTCGGCCCACTTGCGATAGTCGGCGAGCGAAACATCTTTTTTCGCGTCCCAGGAACTCACCAGATGCGGAAAATCGATTTGCGCGAGCAGACCCGCGTCGACGATGGCTTGGTATTCCTCACGCACCGCCTCGGCGTAGGCCTCCTGATATTCAGCATCGCTTCGATAATATTCATTGGGCACGATGGTAAAGGGCGCCGAGGTCGGCACGAAACCCTCTTCCACGCCGGCCGCCGCCATCGCCGCCTTGAGATTGGCAAGGTCGCGTTTGATTTTCTCCTGCCCAATATATTTGATCGGGCCGGTACAAACCAGGGGCGGCAGGCGCACCGCTTTCTCAAACGGATTATGTTCAAGAACATTTTTATAGAACTCGGGGAACATCTCCGCGTCGCGTCCGGTGGTGCCAATTGGACCAGTCGGCACCGGAATTCCCCCAGGCGGAATGCGCGCCTCATAACCTGACAGACGCTCGCCGATATACCCCAGAAAACTGGGCTTGCCGCACTCGCCGTCGTTTACCACGTCGATGCCGGATTCCTTTTGCCGCCGTACGCTGTCGGCAACACAGCGCGCGATGGCGGCCTGGTGCTTGGCTTCGTCGTAAGGCTTGCCGGCGGCAATCTGGTGCATGGTGGCGAGCAACTCGGGTGGCCGCGGCAGGCTGCCGGTGTGCGTGACGCGAATTCGATCGGTGCTGCGTTTCATACTTACTCCCAGGTTAGGTGTACCAATGTCCAAACGACTGATTTGCGCGCCTATTTTGCCTCTGTTTGCGTGTTTGGTCTGTATTGCCAAAATCAAGGCCCCTCTATAATCGCGAAATTCACTTGTTGCCGTACACGGGGGATGTTTGCCGAAAACATTCGAGTCCTTGGTGAATCTTGATTTCTCGCATGCCGCTTACCGAGCTGCGGAAATGCACCCGTTCGTCTGGAATCTAGACTCCGACTTGGTTTGTTTCCAGGACAACGTTGCCGAATTGATCGGATCAGATACGGCCGCCGAGGCCCACCGCACAATGCGCGATCTCATTCACCCCGATGACTATTCGGAACTCGCCCAACAGGCGCGCGCCGCGCGCGATACTCGCGGCAAGGTCTGGCATTCGCCACGGATACTTTGCGCCAACAACGCATTTCGCTGGACGGTTCTGCGCGGCGGATTTCCCGTCGAATTGTCATCCGAGGCGACCGTGTTCGCCGGAATCATTGTCGATTTTCACGCGCAACGGTTGCGCCAACTCGATGAAAGCCGGGTGCTGCATGAATATCGAGCGGTGTTGGATGCGCTACCCGAGCGCGTATGGTCAAAGGATCTAAAGGGTCGCTTCACCACGGTGAATCGCGCCTATCTCGAATTTAGCGACGTTACCCGCGACGCAATAATTGGCAAGACCGTCGGCGAAATTCACCCCCTGGCCGCTTTGCCTAAATCGCAGGAAGAAGATGCCCAAATTCTCGCCACCGGGTGCGCCACGCAAAGCGAAAATATTATGTATGCGCGTGGTCAGAAATTCATTTTCGAAGTGCTTAAATCGCCACTGCGAGATGAAGCAGGCAACATCATCGGCACCACCGGTCTGACACACGACATTACCGAACGTCACCTGTTGCAGGAGTCGCTCGCTGCCACCAACCGAGAACTGGAATCATTGCTCGCCACCTGTCCGACGGGTATTTGCATCGTACGCAGACGCGTTATCGAACGCTGCAATCCAGCCGCTGCGGCCATGCTCGGCTACGCCCCGGACGAACTGATAGGAAAATCGACGCGCATGTTATACGCCGACGAGGCGGTCTGGCGCGGTATCGGCGAATCGCTGTATCCCCAAAATGCCGGCACATACATCTCCACCAGGGAAATGGAGTTTGTGCGTAAAGACGGCTCCCGTGCATGGATACTAATGACCAGCAATATTCTGGATACCACCGGTGAATATGGCATCGGCTCCTGGGTGGATATTTCCGAGCAGAAAAAACTGGCCCAGGCCTTGCTCGATGCAAAGAATGCCGCCGACGCCGCCAATCGAGCCAAGAGTAACTTCCTCGCCACCATGAGCCATGAAATTCGCACACCGATGAACGGCGTACTGGGCATGCTGGAGCTGCTTGATGCCACGCGCCTGGATGACGCGCAGAAAGAAACCCTGAAAGTGGTCAACGACTCGGCGCACGCGCTGCTGGGATTGATCGATGGGGTACTGGATTTTTCCAAGATCGAATCAGGTCAGATGGAAATCAACGCGGTTCCCTTCGATTTGCGGCAAATGGCGGAGCAGTGCCAGATGCTGTATCGCGAAATTGCCACCAAGCGCGGGTTGGAATTTCAAACCGACATCGACCCCAATCTCGCACCGCAATTGATTGGCGACAGTTTGCGCATCCGGCAAATTATTAACAATCTATTTTCCAATGCCATCAAATTCACCTCCCGTGGAAAGGTATTCCTGACCATCAAGGTGGAAGCCGTCACGGGCAAATCGCAACGGCTAAGAATCGAGATCATCGACACCGGTATCGGCATCGACGCCCAGGCGCAGAAGAAACTTTTCCAACCATTTGTGCAAGCCGAAGCCGGCACCACGCGTCGTTTTGGCGGCACCGGCCTGGGTTTGTCGATTTGTAAGCACCTGGCCGAGGCAATGGGCGCGACGCTGCGATTGCGCAGCGAACCAGGCGCCGGCACCACAGTGACGCTCGATATAGCCTTGCAGGTGGCAAACCCGGTGGCACCCGCTGTTGCGCCAAGCGCCGCTCACATGAACATGCCGCGTCCGCCGGCGGGGATACGGGTATTGGTCGCCGAAGATCACCCTGTGAACCTGAACCTGATAGCCCGGCAACTGAAACAATTGGGCTATGAATCGGATCTCGCCGAGGATGGCCGCGTGGCGCTCGAACTGTGGCGCAAAGGAAACTACGCGTTGTTGCTTAGCGACTGCCACATGCCCGAGATGGATGGCTATGAACTGGCCCGAGCAATTCGCGCTGCGGAGGCCGCAAGCGGCGCTCGCGCACCGATCCCGATCATTGCCTGCACCGCCAGCGCCCTCGCAGAGGAAGGCGAACAATGCCTCGCCGCGGGCATGAACGATGTGATGGTAAAGCCGGTGTCGGTGGCGACCCTGCGCAGGCATCTGGAGCGCTGGTTGCCAGTACCCTGAATGACAACGGTATCAATCACGATTGCCGCAACCAAAATTCCTTACAAGTCAAGCACCAGCTCCGCCGATTTCGAACCGGAACAACAAATCATCATGGTCTTGTTGGCCTTGCGCTCGGATTCGGTGAGGATCATGTCGCGATGATCGGGCGTGCCGCTGATCACCTTGGTTTCGCAACTGCCGCACACGCCTTCCATGCAGGAATACGGGGCGTCTTCGCCGGCATCCAATAACGCATCAAGGATGGTCTTGCCTTCGGGCACGAAGATCGATTTGCCTGATCGTTGCAACACCACTTTGTAACCGCCGCCGGTGGCGGCTTCTTCGCGCGCGGAAAAATATTCGACGTGCACGGTGCCCTCGGGGCGCCCTTTGCAGGCCTCCTCGAACGCCGCCAGCATCGGCAAAGGGCCACAACAATAACAATGCGTGGTGGGCGGCAGCGCAGCAATGATCGCCTTCAGATCAAGCATTTTGCCGCCGGGTATCTGATCGTAATTAAAGGTGACTTGCGCGCCGCTTGTTTTACTCAGTTCTTCAATACCATCGTGGTAGGCCGCATGCTGTGGGGTGCGGCAGGAGTAATAAAGCTGCCAGGAGGCTTTCGCTTCCGCCATGCGACGCACCATGCAAAACATCGGCGTCACACCAATACCACCGGCAAAAAACACGCTATGCGGCGCCGCTTCATTCAAGGGAAAATTATTGCGTGGCGCGCTGATGGTGAGTTTGTCGCCCACCTTCAAATTGTCGTGTACGTAGCGCGAACCACCGCGGCTCGCCGGGTCACGCTGAATGCCCACCACGTAGCGGTGCGTTTCACCGGCGCGATTGACCAACGAATAACTGCGCACCATGCCATTGCTTAAATACAAATCGATATGCGAGCCCGCCTCGAAAGCCGGCAACGCAGCGCCATCGGGGCAGCGCAGCTCGAAGCTATGGACTCCTATTGCTTCGTAGGTAATGGCATGAACACGGGTTTCGATCTTCTGAATTGGGCTTGGGGATTCGGACATCGTCATTCTCGGCGGGTTGGCAAAGCGCGGCCACAAAGCCGCGCGGGGGCCCAATTTTAACGGCTATGGCCGCCTTCGCCCGCCGACGATGACAGACCACGTTTTGTCTTCATCGCGCTCCTGCTAAGCTATCGAGCAATAAAAGAGGAGAGACCCATGAACATCGCTCGCCACCCCCGCCCGCCCGAGATCGCCGATTGGCCTATAGAGAAAATTGCTGAGAAGTTCGTCGCGCGTTTTCGCGACCGCAAACCCGATTGGGCCGCGTTCGAGGATGCCAAGATCGAGGGCTATAAACGCGCGCAGCATCGCTTTATTGGCGCGGGTGGCTCGGGTAAGCATGGCGATCCTACCGTGATTCCACCGCGCGGCTTCACGCTCTCGGTGATGTATGTCGAACCCGGACAGGGCAACGCCTCACACACGCACGAAGTCGAGGAAGTGTTCTTCGTGTTGCAAGGCTATCTCACTGCATTTGTCGAGGATGAAAGCGGCAAGCGCATTGATATTCGCCTTGGGCCGTGGGAGGCGATCTGCTGCCCGCCGGGAGTGATTCATGGTTACATCAACGAGAGTTTGGAGCCGGTGTATTTTCAGGTGATGTTGGGGCGCGCGACGCCTGAGACCATGGGTTATGCCGACAACGAACTCTACAATCGCCGCGACGCGCATCTTGGTTAGCGCGCTACTGAGATTAGTTCAATGCGATATTGGTTCAATGCGATATTGGTTCAATGCGCTGCCTGTACCGGTAGTTCCATCTTCTGTTCAAGCGGCGCCCATCTCTTCCCCGGCCGCCCCGCGCGAATCGCTTCCATTTCGCGAAGGAAGAGCTTGCGCAGAAACATCACACCGGCATCCGACACCGATAAATTTTCGTTCACGCGATCAGCGATTTTTCCCTGGCCACGCATGGCGACGTAATCCTGCGCGGTGAAAAATTGCAGGTCGACAACATCCAGCGCCTGTAATCTCGCCGCTTCATCGCGATTGAATAAAGCGTCATAGTGATCCGCCGGGTTGTAGTCGGGGGATTCGCTTGCTACACGCCTCGCCTGTTCGCCGCCCGATGCGGGATACGAATACACCCGATAACGAATGGTGGTCTCATCATCCACCGGCACCGTCCAGGCGCATATTTCGCTCCACGGGTCTTCGGGCTTCGCGCCGGGAACAATGAGATGGTTGTAATTGGGAAAGGTCCAATCGCTGATGCGATCTTTCGCGCCAGTGGAATATCGTTGCCGTACGCCGGAGGAGGTTTCTTCGTAGGATTGTGTCGGCGTGGCAGTGGCTTTTCTGCCTTCGCCGTAATTGGTGAGTTTTCCCCAGCGATGCGCGAAAGCCAGATGCACAGGGTCCAGAGAATTCTCGATCTGCTGAAACCAATTGCAATCCCACTGTTGATCCAAGACGACAAGGTGACGCGAAGCGTCTTCGAGCGCATCTTTGCGCGGCAGATCGAAGGCAGGTGTCGGGGCATCGCCCAGATAGGCGAATACCAAGCCCGCATAGGTTTTCGTCGGATACCCCGCAATATGGATGGGATGCACTCGCGTTTGCCCCTCCGCGGGAATCTCGGTGCAAAGCCCGGACCCATCGTAGCGCCAGCCGTGATACATACAGCGAAGACTCTCTCCTTCAACCCAGCCGGTGTGCAGTAAGGTGCCACGATGCGCGCAACGCGCATCGATGAGATGAAACGCTCCGCTCGCGCCACAATAAAGCGTGAGGTCCTCGGCCAACAGGCGCACCGCGCGCGCCTTGCCCGGCTGCAGGGAGTCAACACGCGCCACCGGATGCCAGAACTGGCGCAATAACCTACCCATCAAAGTTCCGCTGCCGGTCTCACCGAATAATTGCGCCTCGCCTACTTTACGTGCCACCACATCGACTGAATCCATGGTTTTCCTCGCTTAACTATTCCGCGGTAATGCCTGACTCGCGTATCACTTTGCTCCAGCGGTCGCGCTCTTGTTTCAAAAACGCGGCCATTTGCGAAGGCGTGCTGCCCACCGCCTCGACACCGGTTTCGTTCAGGCGTTGCGCCATTTCAGGCTGCTTCAGCGCCTCCGCGACCGACTGCGACAAGCGGTTCGCGATGGTAATGGGCGTGGCCGGTGGCGCAACGATGGCGAACCAAGCAGTGGAACTGAAACCCGGCAGTACCTCGTTCAACGCTGGAATCTCGGGTAGCAGCGCATTGCGTTTTTCGCTCCCCACGCCCAAGGCGCGTAGCTTGCCGCCGCGTATGTGCGGCAACGCCGAAGCAAACTCGACAAATAAAATATCCAATTGGCCACCAAATAAATCCGTCAATGCGGGCGCGGTTCCCTTGTAGGGAATGTGAGCGATCTTGGTTGCCGAGAGCGCCTTAAATA
>JBJXEY010000562.1:0-5577 GCA_046153355.1 Burkholderiales bacterium | reverse complement strand
CTTATTGTGTAGAATGTTTTAACTGTTATCCGTTTATATATTCCACTGCCCCACTGACCGACCAGTGATTATCGAATAGTCTTCTTAAGGTTAGTAATTCGCTATCTGACAAACTTCTTTGCACTGCTTTGTATACCTTGCCTAACCATAATTTATAAATCATCTTGACTCCTCTTGTTTAATTAGAATTATTTTACAAATGATGACATTGCCAAAGTTGCGAAGAATGTTTTAACTGTTACTGTCATACTTGCAACCCGTTCAACTGTCATCAATGAATTTGCATACTTCATCGCTTCTATGTTAATTTCATCTGTCATATATAAACAAAATGCGTTAAATTCTGTCTGATATTTTTCTTCAATTAGTTGCTTCATTTCGTTAGTGGTCATCTCTTATAATCCTTGTCTGTTTTGTTTGTACTTATACCCATATTATACAGACAAACGGACTTTATAACATTGCAACTTCATTGCAGAATCATTGCAATTTTAAGAGGTTCTACTACACGAAATACTAGAACATTTGTTCTATTTTATGGTAAAAATAAACCCTCTCAATTGAGAGGGTTTAAAATGTTAATTTGAAATTATTTTTTTTACTTCATCCGATAGGATACCAGACTCGGCATATGTTTGGGCTTGCTTAGCACTTCCGCCACTGCAAAAAACAGACTCGAATCTTGAATGTTTGAATGATTCTGCTATAACGTGACTCCCGAATTCATTTTCTGCTAAGAAAATAAAATACTGTAATGATTCTCTATTGGAGAATTGACTTACTACAGACTCAAACGACCAGTTAAAACAATCCATATTAACATTAACTGAATGACTATTTCCATTTAAGGGATTGCGAAATGCTAACCTGTATTTATTCATTATTTAATTTCCTTTACTGCTGAGCGTGTAAAGCGTTTTGATTCTTTTGATGGTCTCCACGTTGTAAAGATTGTATCCCCACTGTTTAAATTAATGTTTGTTTGTGCTTCTTTTGCGCTTGTGGTGTATCCCTCCCATGATTCACCAGTTGTCATATTCAATACTGTATAATAAAAAGTTTTTTGTTTGTCATTTTATAAAATCCTTTGTTAGTTTGTTTAATTGCCCTTATTATAATCATTTCCTAAAGTATGTCAACACTTTAATTCGCATAGTATAATTACAATTTCATAACAATTTAGAACAAATGTTCTAATAAATAGATAATAAAAATCCCCATCTATCAGTTTTTATGCTGATAAAACGGGGATTCTATTTGTTAAACAATTTCAATTATATTTGAAACATGAATTAATATTGTACTGATAAAATTCTCTTTGAATTCATCATAGCGAGGAAGTGTTAATTCTATAACATAATTAAGAGATGACTTTTTTCCATTGTAAGAAGGGAAAGTCTCACAGACTCCAATGATTCGACCCTCCAAATTACTGTTAACTATCGCGGTTTTTCCAATGTTAGATTCTAATTGTTTTTTTTGTTACCTTATCCATGATTGACTCCTTTACTCATACATGAGCGAAAATATACATTATAAGCATTTCTAGCATTGATATATAGCCCGAATGCTTTTTTATACACTTCTTTGTCAATGTCTACATCTACACCACGAAGGGCGAGTCTTGCTTGTGTCATTCGTCTTTTATATTGTCTTAATGATTCTCTTTGTGTTTGTGTCATTTTGACTCCTGTAAAGTTTTAACGAAATTATCCAATTCTTTAAATTCGGTATCATTGATTAATTTTGCTGTGACATTCTCAAATTGTCCATTAATATTAAATAATAATGTTCTGAATTCCTGAATGCTCATATCTTGATTTTTTATGTCAAATAAAAAATCTCTTAACTGCTTTACTGTTACATCATCCATTTTTTTATGCTCCATTTCATAATTTTTTTTATAATCTACTCATTGTTAAAGATGACAAAATAATTTTATATTATTTTTTAATTTCTGAAAATTCTTGCAATGTGTCTTTTTTAAATGGAATTGTCGTTAATCCTATTACATCAAAGGGCGAGTCCTCTCTTCTAATAGTAGGGTTAAGAAGTTGCCATTTATAACCCGTTTTTGTCTCAACGAATAAAGCGAAAGTTAAATTTTCATCATCTTTTAAATTTTCTAGCAATTTTAATAAATCTGATTTTAACATTTTATGACTCTTTTCTGTTTGTCATCTTTGGCAATGAGTAGATTTTTATTATTTAACTTTTTTAGATTCTCGGCTTGTGGCACATCCTCAAAAGTATTTAATTTTTACATCTGATTATGTACTCCCCCGTTTTATATATTCCCTCTTAACTTGTTTATACAGTAAAGGAATAGAAGAGTCAAGGGTAAAATACCACCAATTTTAAAATTCGGTCTATACGCATTAACGCAGATTTTCAATATTTCCTGAACATTTGTTCTAATTGAAAATATTTTTCACTCTCAATTAAAAATTTTCAAAATGAATAAAATCGAACGGCTGAATTGAAAAGCATTTTCAGCCCATTTTCAAAAAATTTTCAAAATTGAAAATCAAATTGAAAATACCATAATGACTTCGTTATCATAAAAAACTAAAAAATACAACCCTTCAGGAATATTTTAAGGTTAAGAAAAATCACAAGAGTCAAATTTTGTCAATGCTACAACCTTAAAAAACTTCGCTTATACGCATTAACCAATTTGTGATATAACACCTACAAACGGTTAAAAGTGGCTAGAATCCCCGTTTTTTTGGCTCATGGGTTAAAGGTCTTATTTTGTCAATAGTTTTGAGCATTACAATATCATATTAAATTCATAACAGTTACCTTAAAAAATCCGAATCCGCTTGACTATGGGAGTCTAACCTGATAAAATCACAGTATAGAAAAATAAAAACAGGAGTCACAAAATGATAAACAAAATTAAAAATATAATCATTATAGACGAATCAGGAAGAGAGTCCACGATTCAAGCGGAGTTTATCGGCAAAGGTCAATTTGCTAGATGTTACCGAGTCGGTGATTCTGTTTATTCATTCGTTAATAATGGAAATAGACATTCCGATTATTCAAAAGAAGCGGTTTCAATGTGGGCGGACTCGAATAATGTACATATTCCCCAAATTGAAAAAATGGGAAATTATGACAATAAACACGGATACGGCATACTGTATAAAATGCCATATTATGAGTCATTATCTGTTAAACATGCTGAAGCACGGAGTCAATTCAAAAAACTTAAAAAAGCATTTGATAAAAATCTTTGGAATGTAAGCAATGAGTTAGGATTTGAAAAAAATCAAAGATTGATTCAATACTTGCGAGATAATAGTCCAGAACTTGAGTCAATCATTGACGCATTAGAATCAATAGATGGAGCGGGGCGTAATTATGGGGATAATTATATAATTGAAATAGGCAAGCGAAATATTAAGGTAGATTCTGAAGGTCGGCTCATTCTCTTAGATGTCTTATTTAATGCGGATGCATTAAAAGAAAGAAGAGGTTAACATGCCATATAATGAAGCAATGCAAATTAAAAAAACAAAAGAATTAATTAAATTGGTTGAGTCATTCGGTTATTCACTGGCTAGACAAGCCGGGAGTCATATGATTTTTACATGCCCGAATCGTAAAAATGCGGTTATTCCAAACAATAGGGAAATCGCAAGAGGCACATTGAGACAAATTTTAAATTGTGTATATGATGGAGTCAAATAATGCAAACTAACAAAATTAACGCATGGTATAAAATCAATGCGAATAAAAAATGCTATATACCATTTATCGAAGCATACGGATTCAAGGCTTGCAAAGTTGAGATTATAAATGGACACAAGCCAACAGTTAAAGAATTTGCTTTAACACATCCTCAAGGAATCTATATTTTACGAGTTGCGAATCATATTGTTACAGTAAAAAACGGCTTATATTTTGACTCATGGGATTCGGGCGATAAGTCAATATATAAATATTGGATGATATAAGATGAAATTCCAAACGCAAGAATTAAAGCAATACAACGGAGTCCGCAAGGGTACACGAGTCAAGGTTAAGGATTTAAAAGGCTCATACCTTGCCACTTGTACCAGTTTGGAACGCCAGACTCTCGGCTCATTTTCAAATATAATCGTTAATATTCAGGATGAAGATGGAAATATTAAGGGCGTGCAATGGGCGAAAATTGAGAGAGTTTGACTCTTGCAATTAATCACAAGGTAAATTATAATCAGAATATAAGGAAAATTATGAGGCAAAACGGAAGTATGAAATATTTTACTTATCATAGAATAGATGTAAGATAAAACAAAACAAAGGAGTCAGAAAATGACAAAAAATACTATTTTCGGAAGTGATAATGGCAAACCAAAAGAAATAATTAAGACTAAAATTATCGGATATTATTTTCGATTAGATGATAAAAAAGATTTTCAGGCATGGGAAAATTTAAAAGCAGAACGCAAAGAATCAGGGGTTGAATTATTCGATGTGATTGAAATGAAAAATGATTCTAGTGGCTCAGGCGAAAATCGAGTCATTGAACTTGAAACAAAACATCTTTTTAACAATCAATGGAACACAAAAGATGGCTTAAGAGTCTTCGATTGGATTCAGTCTATCGTGCCAAACAAACGCATTAAGATAGGTCATTATTTGATTGTCAATGATGAAATGCGCGAAATTCGGCAAAATGCTTTTTCTTGTGGCTATTGCGGAGCGCAATATTATGGAGAACATAACGAAAACAAATTCTGCTATAAATGTTTAGGAGGTGAACATTTAAAAGAAAATGATATTTATTTATTGCGCTTGCAAAGTGTAGCAGATGGGCGAAATAATAGGGCAAAATTAACGCAGGCTGAGTCAGATGTTATCATGCCCTTATATATCGAAAATCAAATATCTGCAACAAGTGAAAGAATCAAAAAAGCAAACGAACGCAAACGCAAACAAATTTTAAGCGATTTTGAGTCTGCTGAAATAGAAAAAGACGGATTCTTGTGGATGTTAGATAAAAATATAAATATTGAAGACGTTATCTATTACAAACATAAAAATACTTTTTGTGTGGGTTGGCATGGCGAAGGAATATCAGAAAACATCAAAAATGAATGGCAAAAAGCATTAAAAGATTTTCCTTATAATATAGAATACAAAGTTAAAAAGGTTAGTCATGTTTGAGAATTTTAACGGTTTTTTCTTTTCTGCCTTTAGTCCATTTTCTTGTACTTGTACAGTCCTTGTATTAATTGCATTATCTGTGTTTGTTCGTTTATGGGTCGGCTCATCCAAACGCCGAATCAAGTCACATTATGAAGAGGGTACAATCTCAGAAAATAAGCAATGGTTAACAATCCGTCAAGATGAAGACAATTAGAACAAATATTCTAGTTGAAAACAGTCAATTAATCTATAAGAATCAATGGAGCAAAAAAGATGATTAAAAATGATTTTCTTGCAATGATTGAAATGTTAAAACGCTCAGATATTCCCTACGAGTCAGATGATAAAACCTATTCCCCAAATAGAAAGGTTATTTTATTCATAAGGAGTCCTATAATGGCAAAGTGCATATATAAAGAGGCGATAACAATCAGG
>JBJXEY010000479.1:0-4878 GCA_046153355.1 Burkholderiales bacterium | reverse complement strand
ATCGTCGCAAGCCCCGCCTGCCATACGCGGTTGCCCACCACGTCGAAAGCTTTTTCCATGGGGCCGACTTTGATCCCCGCGCGCATGCGTGTGACGGGCCTGCCGCCCGGCGCGCGCGCGGTGCCGGTTAGCAGCACGTCGCATGCGGGCTTGCGCGGCGCGAAGTCTACTTCGTTCACTGGGGCGCTGAAGCCGGGCTCGCCGGTGAAGGTGTCGGCCATTATGAGCGGCAGTTGTTCGTCCGCAAGCCGCACTTGTTCGCCGGGCTTGGGAATCACAAACGTGCCCTTGATCACCACCACCAGCAATTCGCGGCCACTGGGCTCTAGGCCCATGTTGTAGCCAGCGGTCATGCGGGTGGCGTTGATGAATTCCATGACTAGTGGATGATGGCTAATGGTTGAGCGGGCTTGGTGCGGTCAACCGATTTTCCCTCACCCTCGGTCCCTTTCCCGGCGGGAGAGGGAGGAAAATCCTCAGCGCTTCGGGACCAGGGCAATTCTGAAGTACCGCAGAACGGTTTATAGCCCTTCTCCCTCCGGGAGAAGGGTTGGGATGAGGGAAGTGCTTTTGGGTAAGCCTCAAGCTCATCACGTCCTCTAATTAAGCTGCACTGAACCGCCCTTGACGCGATTCACGCCCGACGAGCGGCTCAACACGTAAGTGCCCTGAATCAAAACTTTGCCCGCTTTGGTCAACGTGATACTCGCTTTGCCACACTGCAAAACCACCTGCTCCTTGGCACTAACAATCAAGCGCTGGCCATCGGCATCGATTTGCACCTCACCCGGTTTTTCCGCGAGCGGCCAGCCTTCTTCGTTATCGCGCAGCACGCCCATGACGATCGGTTTCGCCGCATCACCGCCTTCGAACGTCAGCACCACCTTGCGCCCGATGTGCGGGCCGTGCAGATCGATAGTGGTGCGCGCAGCAACGGCCGCGGTGCCCGGCTGGCCCACGTAGAGCACCATCGGCGTGCGGCCTTCGTTAGCGATGGCAATGAGTTCGCCGACGATCACGCCAGCCGGCGCAGCAGCTTGCGCGGGCTTCATCGGCTGCGCCTCGACCAGCGGGCGCAACAGGTCTGCACCGGTTTGCTGTTCGGCGACTTCCACGGCTTTACCTTCCGTCAAATCCAGGCTGCTCATCGTCAACCCCTAAATTGCCACTATAAAAACTATATAAAAACAAATACTTACAAAAAACTGCGCTGTTAGTTCTGCAAAATCTTCGAACCCTTCATCACAATATTGCCGCCCGCCTTGACGTTGATTTTGCCGCTGCCGTCAATCGTGATGTCCTTACCCTTGATGGTGATGGTGCCATCTTTTTTCATGGTGATACTGGCGCTGCCGGTCTTGATGGTTACCGAGTCGCCCGCGTCTATCAGCAGATTCTTGGCAACTTTAAGCGAGTCGTCTTTGCCGACCGTAGTACTTCTGCCGCCGGTGACGCTGCGTGATTCATCAGCGCCGACCTTCATCGATGCATTCGCCCCCACGTCCACCGAACGGGCCGCACCGACGCTGATGTCTTGTGCGGCGCCGACATTGACCGTTTGATTGGCGCCCACGGTAATTGCCTGCACTGCGCCCACGGTTATCGCCTGCGCCGCCCCCACGGTGATTTCCTGCGCGGCACCGACGCTAATGGTTTCGTTGACCCCGACCGAATGCGTACGCTGCAGCGCTACCGTGGCCGTTTCGCTTGAGCCGACGCTGATGGTTCGATTTGAGCCGATGGTGATGGTCTCGTTTGCGCCTACTGTTTCCGTTCGGTTCGATCCGATGGATATGGTTTCGTTGCTGCCGACCGACTCGACCCGGTTAACGCCGATGGTGATGGTTTCGTTGTTGTTCACCGTCTCGGTGCGGTCGTGCTTTACGAGTGTCGTTTCGTCGTGATCGATGGTCTTTTTGCGGTCGTGCCCCACCCAGTGAGTCTCATCGTTTTCGACCTCGATGTCCTGATTTTTCTCGGCGTGAATCCACATCTGCTCCGCGCCTTTTTTATCCTCCATGCGGATGGCGTTGGCATTGGGCACACCCGCGCCCTTGGAAGAGCGGCTGAGTATCCCGCTTTGTGTGGCGTTGGCGGGCAAATCCCACGGCGGCATTTGTTCGGCGTTGTAGACGCGGCCGGTGATGATGGGTTGATCCGGGTCGCCGTCCAGAAAGTCGACGATCACTTCCTGCCCGATGCGCGGAATGGATATCGCGCCCCAGTTCTTGCCCGCCCAGGGATGGGAAACCCTTAACCAGCACGAGGTATTCTCGTTGTGTTGGCCCTCGCGGTCCCAGTGAAACTGCACTTTCACACGGCCGTATTTGTCGGTGTATATCTCGTCGCCCGCCGGGCCCACCACCACCGCCGTTTGCGGGCCCTGCACCAACGGCTTGGGTGTGCTGCTCTTGGCGCGAAAAGGGGTGTCGCTATTCATAGCGCTAAAGCTGCAGTCGTAGGTCACCCCGCCCCCTTCGAGAGACTCGTACTGACTGTATACCAGGTTAAAACTCGCGCCAGTGATCAAGTACTTGCGGTTTTGATCGCTGCGAGTGTGACCTTCCAGACTGAATAGACTGCCCACGGTGACGCCGCGCGCGTTGCTCTGCGCCTGGAACGTCTCAAACTGCGCCTGGATTTCCTCCAACCGCGTTTTGACGTAACGCTCACCATCGCCTGTAACATCGAATTCGCCGGGGTAATCGTAAACTTCGTAATTGGCCATTTCGTGATTGCGCGTGATCTGCGTTCTGGACTCGAGCTCTACGCTTGGCGTCTCGAAGTTGTAGTCGTCCATCACAAAACGTCCCGGTTGGATCTCGCGCTCGAGTGTCCAGTCGGTGATGTGTTCTTGTTTGGGGAGGGTGCTGCTACCGGCGGGAATAAACGGAATCTTTTCGTAACCTTCGGTCGTGTTGTGGGCACTGAATGAGTCCGCGATCACCAGGGTGTGCCGCTTCTCTGCGTGCTTGAAGTAGTAGTAGATGCCCTCCTGCTCCATCAGCCGACTGACAAAGTCAAAGTCGGTTTCGCGGTACTGAACGCAGTAATTCCACTTTGAGTAGCGCTCACTGAGCGGCGCATCATCCACATCCGCCACAGCTTTGTGATCGTCGAATACTTTTTTAATAATCTCGGGAACCGTCATGTCCTGAAAAATGCGGCAGTTGCGCCGGCGTGTCAAAAACCATAACCAGGGCCGCACCGTCGCGTGGTAGGCGTAGTAACGCCCCATCGTGCCCATCTGCGCAAAGCGCGTAACATAACCATTATAAAAGCGCGTCTTTTTTTCTGGCAATTCGAGCTTGACGGTCACGTTATGGCCCATGATCTTGTCTAGATTCACATCGGGTTTCGTGCTCAATAAGCCGATGTTGTACTCAAAAAGTCGCGAGAGTTCCTCGCGCGCGCCCATGCGGTGAAATAGCAGAACGTCGTCACCCAGGGGCGTGGTGATTTCCATGACTCGCGTCTTTGTTGTTTGTGCCATCGCGGTTTGCATCCCTATTGGCTATAAACTATAGCTCGCCTAAAATCGCTAAGGCATTCGGTGCTCGTCATACCGGTTTAACGAGGCTTGTCGATCAAAGGACGGCAGCTATTATCCATTATATGTTGACATCATTGCGTTGCGTACGCACGCAGCTACACACAAAGAGGTAGTGACTACCATCGACTGAACCGCCTCAGTTCAAACTCATGATTGCCATCAATAGATAAAAAACTATTTCAAATCAAATACTTATGCATTGCATGCGAAAAACACTCAGTATTGCCGCAATGCGCTGTGTGTTCCGGCAACAGGCAGTCCGATTTCGCATGCGCCTTGCAGCGGTCTAGTCAATGACTTGCCCACTACTTCCTGCTCCGACACCAAGGCGCGCGCGCAACAGCGTCCCGCACCAATCACGCATGCGATCGGCTCGGCAAGTTGCTGGAATTACAGTTTAGTTTAGCGAGTGTCACCTCGAGGGATTCGAATGTAACGGTTGAGGGATGGCCGCCAGCGATAGCATTACACGCTAAACTTGCGTTATTGGCCCGCGCACCTATTTTTGCGTGCCCCAGCAATCACAGATTCCGCCCGGAAACGACACCATGACCCCGTTAGAACAGGAAGCTCAACGCCAGGCGCAAGAATTCTTGCGCTTATATGACCCGCTGAGTATTCGGCGCGGCCTGTCGCTACCCCAGCGCAGCCCATTGCTGCCGGGTTCGCGCTACACGCCGGGCATGTGTATGCGCGATGACAGCAATGTCAGTTACGACTTTCTGGACGGCGACTTTGATTTGGACGAACCGGTGGCTCTCGCTTATCTGAATGGCTTGTTGGCCGCAGGCGGCCCCGCACAGACGCGCACGGCCTTACCGGAGTGGATACGCCAATGGCAAACCGCGACTAGCTCCACCGAACCGCCAGGCAGCCTCGACCGAACGTGGGGTGAATTTCTGGGCAGCACTGTCGGGCCAGGCAACATACTGGCGAGTGCTGCCGGCGCTGTCGAAGGTACTGCATTGATCAGAAACCAACTATCAACTGTTGCGGATATGGAACGCGCGGCCGCGCAGATGAACGCCCGCGCTGCTGCCGGCGTGCAGGTCAACCCAAACGTACGCCTGTATGACGCCAACGCAGTGGCCCGGCAGAAAATGCGCGCGCGTAAGTTAACCCCTGGCAGGCACCTGATGAAGCCCAGGCTAAAGATCCACATGACCCGCGTACCTACTGAAGTCCTCAATGCCGGAGGTATGTCTGCCAAAGCGGCTAGGGGCGGTGTCCGGGGTGGCACCGGTTACTCGGCGGCCGCCGCAAGCCGCGCTGCGTCGGTGTCCAGTACGCAGTGGGCTGCGGGAAACTCGCTTCGGTACTTCAGG
>JBJXEY010000476.1:0-4513 GCA_046153355.1 Burkholderiales bacterium | reverse complement strand
CTTCTAGATCCAGAGCAGATATCCAGCAATTATCGATATCGCTTCTGGGCTACTGCCAATACACGAACCCATTGGCCGTGCCGGTGCCCGCCTCGGAACGGTAGCAAGGAATGTAATCCACCACGGTCGGTGAGCCCTTCAACCCCGAGTTAAACAGGCAACCTGCGGCGTGTATCCAATTTTTAAGTTCGGACGTACCCGCCTGGAACCAGCCGTCGTCGATATCGGTGAGGGTCTTGGAGTCCTTGTTCTTGAAGGCATCAAAGAACATGTTGTCGAATTCCTCGTCGATGCAAAAATGCGTCATACCCCCAGAGCCGATGACCGCGACGCGAAGGTCTTTATCCCAGGAGTCGATGGTCTCGCCCACCAATTGACCAAAATCGTAGAGCCGCTTAGCAGTCGGCTGATTGGGTGGATAGAACGTGTTGGCCACCAGTGGCACATTGGGCACCACCTTGTCGCGCATAATCCGGCGATAAACAAAGCCAAAGGCGTGGCCAATGCCGTTTGAGTAGTGATCGGGGTTGCGTGGAATTTCGTAGGAAACGCCCAGATCGAAACTGTTCTTGATGCCCTTCTTGGTGATTTTCTCCGCCAAGTCGCGCAGGCCAGGATATTCGGTGTGTTCGGGCGGATTGTGCGACCAGCTTGCCTCATGTATCCCTGGCGGCATTTTCGCAATGTGATGCTCGGGTACTGGTTCGTTCCAGATTTTATCGCCGCAAAACACGGTGAGCGCGGGCATGAGATCGGTCAACATCATTTCGTGTTGATCATTGCCCATGATGACGCACACATCGGGTTTGACTTCCTCCCATTTGTCGGCCATCACCTTGATGCCTGCATCGCAACGCGCCTTGCGCTTCTGGCGTTCTTCCAGCGTGCACTGCTCGGCCAGGTTTTCGTTCTTACGCAACTCAACCAATTGATCGAAGGTGTAATCCTTCAAGCGGAAGGGATGAATGTTTTTCTTATCCGCCGCGATGCGGTTGGGCCATTGTTCGGCCGAGGTGCCCAGAGTCGGACCATGCGTGGTCCACATGCCCAATACGATTTTCGCCATTGATTTCTCCTATTCGCGTGTCGGCCGCGGGTTACAGATGAAAAAGTCTGCGCGCATTGTCCTCGAAAATCATTTTCTTTTGCGCGGAGGTGAGCCAATCGAATTTCTCGATATACGGGCGGATATTGTCGTAGGTGGTGCCAGTCTCGGGATTAATACCCGATCCCACACCGGGACATTCGGCACCGAAGAGACACCTCTCCGGACCCACTGTCTTGATTAAAAGACGCAGAGCATCTTCGGTGTACAACACGGTGTCGTAGTAGAGATTTTTCATACCATCAAGGAAGGTTTTACCGCCGCCCTTGTGGCGATAGCCCGACTGAAAACGCCCCAACTGGTAGGGAATTGCGCCGCCGCCATGCGAGACAATGATTTTCAAGTTGGGGAAGTCGGTAAACACCTCGGAATGCACCAAACCAAACACCGCAATCGACTCTTCGTTGATGAAATGCAGGGTATAGGGCGTGCGCTCGGAATGCGAACCAGTGCCGTGGATGTGCGCGGGGATATCCAGCTCGCAGAGCTTCTCATACAGCGGATACCAGTAACGGTCGCCCAAGGGCGGGGCTTCCTGGCCGCTATTCTCAAAAGGATCTGGGTTGAGCAAGCAGCCCTTAAAGTTCATCTTCTTCACGCAACGCTCAAGCTCGGCAAACACGTTCTCCACCGGCTCACCCGCCGCCTGTGGCAGACCGCAAATCGGCACGAAGCTATCGGGGAATTGTCCGCAACTACGCGAAATCATGGTGTTCACCTCTTCGGTGAACCAATGCACCAGGCGCGCCGGCTTCTGGCTGTGCATCATCTGGAAGGGACGTGGTGAGATCAACTGCTTGTCGGTGCCATTGTTCTTCAAGCAATCCAGGTGCCCGGCTGGGCCCATCTCTTTTTTATTGGCCGCGAGCCGAATCTGCTCATCCGACACATTCACGCTACCTTTGCCATGCGCGCCGCGATGCGCAAGGATGCCCGCTTTATACGCCCACAATTCCGCAGGCGCGCTGACGTGCCCATGACAATCGATGATCATTCACTGCTCCCTAAACATGATTATTGAAATGCGTTGGATTTTTTATAACGCCGGCGATTATAGTCAGGACCGGGCTAGTTCTGCCCGCTAGTGCGTGTTGAAAATCTCCTGATACTTCGCAATCGCCGCTTGCGCGGCGGATCGCTCACCCGCCGTGGGATGCGTCGGATCGGCCGCGACTGGCAGCGCACCGAATTTTAAGAGGCACGCCATCAACAGGAGGCGCGCTTTATTGGCGGTGAGGTTCGAGCCAGCAATGAATACGCCCAGTGTGATGGGCACCATACCTTCGGCATTGCCGCGCCCCACCTTGACTACCGGCATCCCGGAATACACTGCACACTCCAACGCCGCATCGATCGAGCGAGTCAATCCACCGAAAGGTGCCGCGCCTTCGCCGACGAACCCCGCTAAGGGCGCGGTTTGCAAATTGCGCTCAATGCGCGCGAGGATATCCACCTCGGTCTCGGGTGTTTCGCCCTCCGACTCCGGCATGTAACGACCACTCTTGACCATCGACACCTGCGGAATCGCGCTGCCCAACAACTCCCCGTTGGCAACCTTCACCTTGACCTCGACCGGTTCGATGCCCTTCGCGCCGCGACGAACACCCTGCACGCTCGCAGGCAACAAGGTCACGCGCACCAGCGACTTATGCGTATGTAAGCAGGCCGGACGATAGGTGAGCGCCGGCGGCCCCGGCTGACCGATGGTGCCCACGATACCGCCATGACCTCCCGTTGCAACATAGCCACCGGGGCGCGCATCCGCCTTCTGCACCACCCGCGAATGAAAGATCAGCTCATCCAGAATCGCCACACCACCGACCGTATCCTTGCCATCCTCGCCCTTCCAGATTCCGGAGGCAATGTAATCCACCGAATCGACAATATTGCGATCACCATCGTTAGATAACGCGCCATGCGGGCGTTGCGAAGAATTGCCACACAGCGGCACGGTGGTGTCGATCAACAAATTCAACCAATAAATCGATTCCTCAACATTGGGGCTACCCTCGAGCCAAATCGCACCGCCATACTCACCGCTCGCCATGGCCTTTTGCACTATGTTGGTCACGATGGCCAAACGCGCACGCGGCGGCTCTCCGCGTAGATGCGGCGGACGGTACGGCCAGAAATCGCGCCCCCAGGTTTCCGGCGCGATATCGCCCTCGCCGACGTCAGTGCGTGCAGCGGCCCCCAAGCCGTTTTGGTATCCACCTGACGGCGCAGCGCGATAAAAATCGAAATCCGCTTTGGATGACAGCATATTGGTCAGACCATCTTCGCCGATACCGAAGCGATCGATCTCCTCGACGATGCGCGAGGCATCGGGATAAAAACTTTGGCGCGACTTCGCCGCAAGGGCGCCGGGCGACGAGGTCAAATCGTCCCAGGGTTTGCCATCAGCCTGCCGCGCCATATAAGGCAGAGGATATAAACCATCCTCCGGATGCAAAATGATTTCATATACCGGGGTATCGCTTGCCGCGCCGCGATCTTTGTGAAACGCGCCACTCGCATCGAGATAGCCATCCGGGGGGCCATACAAATCCGCGGCATCGGCCTCCAAAGGGTGCGCGGAAAACTGCTTCACATACACCTTTACCGGAGCCGCCAAGCGCTGCGCACGCAGGGCATCGAAGCGTGGCAATGAGCCATCGGGATTTTTCAATAGCGGCAGAGCGTATTTTTCGCGCGCCTTATTACTGGTAACCAGGGGTTCGCTGTTTTGCACCGTGGCGGTGGGCCCGGAGAAAATCGCGATCTTTAATTTTTTATCAGCCATACCTGCCTCTTAAAAGTCCAAGAAAAGAACGCGACTCCTTATGGCCCGTTTATTCGGGCTTCAACCCAATGCGCTTCATCAACCCTGACACCATCACCAGGCCATTTTTCATGGTGTCGCTCATTTCATCGGGGGTGAGAATCGCAATTTCGGTTGCGTTGTTCTGGTGATAGGTGCGCACCTCCGGCGAATCCATCGCCGCCTTGGCTGCCAGGAAAACGCGGTCCACGATGGGCTTGGGCAAACCAGCGGGCCCGAGAATGCCGGTGAAGCCAGGCGAGCGCACCACACCTGGCAAGGTTTCCGCGACTGTGGGAATACCTTTCACCGTGTCGTTACGGTTCTTCTCCATGATTGCGATCAAGCGCAGTTTGCCTGCCGCGATATGCGGCTTCACATTGTTGTAGGACATCACGCCGATCTCGATGCGCCCCGCCGCGACATCGGTGGCCAGCGGCGCCGAACCCTTGTAAGGCACGTGAACGATATCGATACCCGCCGCCTCCTTGAGAATTTCGCCATCCAGGTGGAAGGCCGAGCCGATGCCCGAACTGCCGAAGGAAAGCTTGCCCGGATTCTGCTTGGCGTAGTCGATCAATTCCTTGATAGAACGAATCGGCATCGAG
>JBJXEY010000563.1:0-3797 GCA_046153355.1 Burkholderiales bacterium | reverse complement strand
GGTGATGGCATTGGCACAGGGGCCGTTGCTCACCGTCCACTCCAGCACCAGCGTGCCGATGCCGATACCCGTTACCGTGGTGTTCGGGTCGGCGGCATCGGTGATGGTTCCGGTGCCGCTCACGATCGTCCATTCACCGGTGGCCGGGAATGTGACCGGGCTGCCTGCGAGCGTGGCACTGGTGATCGGCGTGCAGATCTGCTGGTCGGGCCCTGCGTTCGCATCGGGGTTGTTCTCGTCGAAGATGAAGATGCTCACGAGGTCCGTGGTGAGCGGGTTGGCGCACGGGCCATTGGTGACCACCCACTGGAAGATGTTCTCACCCACGGCCAGGTTGCTGATGGCGGTGTTGGGATCGCTCGCATCGGCGATGTCGCCCGTGCCCTGCACCAACGACCATTGGCCGGTGGCCGGGAAGATGATGGCGCTTCCCGCCATGGTGGTGCTGGTGTTCGGCGTGCAGAGCTCCTGATCAGGACCCGCATCGGCCACCGGGTTGTTCTCGTCGTAGAGGAAGATGTTCAGCTCGTCGTCCGTGATGCCGCTTTCACAGGGGCCGTTGTCCACGGTCCAGCGGATGATGGTCTGCCCTACGCTCAGCCCGCTCACCGTGGTGTTGGGGTCGTTGGGGTCGGCGAACGTGCCGGTGCCCTGCTCAACGGTCCAGGTGCCGATGGCGGGGAAGGTCACGGCACTGCCGGCGAGCTGTGCGCTCGTGGTGGGCGTGCAGAGGTCCTGATCCGGCCCGGCATCCGCGATGGCGTTGTCCTCATCGAAGATGAAGATGCTCACCGTGTCACTCGTGAGGCCGTTCGCACAAGGACCGTTGCTCACGGTCCACGCGAAGATGTTCTCCCCGATGGTCAAGCCGCTCACGGTGCTTGCCGGGTCGTTGGCGTTGGCTATGGTACCCGTGCCGCTCACGAGCGTCCATGTACCAACGGCCGGGAAGATCACCGTGCTGCCCGCGAGCGTGGCGTCGCTCACCGGTGTGCAATGCTCCTGGTCAGGCCCCGCATCGGCCACCGGGTTGTTCGCATCGAAGACGAAGATGCTCACCTGGTCCGTGGTGATCCCGTTCGCGCAGGGCCCATTGCTCACCGTCCATTCGAAGATGTTCGCTCCAACGGACAGGCCCGTTACCTCGCTGTTCGGATCGTTCGGGTCGGTGATGCTGCCGGTGCCGCCCACGAGCGTCCAGGTTCCCACCGCCGGGAAGATCACTGCGCTGCCAGCAAGGTTGGTGCTGCTGGCCGGGGTGCAAAGCTCCTGGTCCGGTCCGGCGTTCGCGCCGGGGTTGTTCTCGTCGAAGAGGAAGATGGTCACCTCGTCCGTGGTGATCGGGTTGGCGCACGGGCCGTTGCTCACCGTCCACGCGAACACGTTGGCACCCACGGCAAGACCGGTGACGCTGGTCTGCGGGTCGTTCACATCGGTGATGGAACCACTGCCGCTTACCAAGGTCCACGTTCCACTGGCGGGGAAGATCACCGAACTGCCCTGCATGATGGTGCTGGTGTTCGGCGTGCACAGTTCCTGATCGGGCCCTGCGTCAGCCACGGGGTTGTTCTCGTCGAAGAGGAACACGCTCACCAGGTCCGTGGTGAGCGGATCCGCGCATGGCCCGTTGCTCACGATCCATTGGAAGATGTTCTCGCCCACGGTGAGGCCGCTCACGGTGGTGTTGGGGTCG
Source organism: Burkholderiales bacterium (assembly GCA_046153355.1). Taxonomy (GTDB): domain Bacteria; phylum Pseudomonadota; class Gammaproteobacteria; order Burkholderiales; family SG8-39; genus 2-02-FULL-62-17. The sequence continues at coordinate 2,104 of JBJXEY010000563.1, read as the reverse complement.
TTCACATCGGCGAATACGCCCGTACCCTGCGCCACGCTCCAGGTGCCTACGGCGGGGAAGGTGACGGCGCTGCCCGCGAGCGTGGTGCTCGTGGTAGGCGTGCACAGTTCCTGGTCAGCGCCCGCATCGGCGATCGCGTTGTTCGCGTCGAAGACGAACACGCTCATCGTGTCCGAGGTGATGCCGTTGGCGCAAGGTCCGTTGCTCACCGTCCAGGCGAAGACGCTCTCTCCCACGGTGAGGCCGGTGATCCCCGTGTTCGGGTCATTGGCATCGGTGATGCTTCCCGCACCGCTCACCAGTGTCCAGGTGCCGTTGGCCGGGAAGATCACGGCGCTGCCGGTCATGGTAACGGTGCTGAGCGGCGTGCAGATCTCCTGATCGTCGCCGGCGTCGGCGGCCGCGTTGTTCTCATCGAAGAGGAAGATGCTCACCTGGTCCGCCGTGATCCCGTTCGCGCACGGCCCGTTGTCCACGGTCCACTCGAAGATGTTCTCGCCTACCGATAGTCCGCTCACCGTTGTGTTCGGGTCGCTCGCATCACCGAAGGTGCCTGTGCCCTGCACCACGCTCCATGCGCCCGATGCCGGGAAGGTGACGGCACTGCCCGCGAGCGCCGTGCTGGTTGCCGGTGTGCAGAGTTCCTGATCGGGTCCGGCGTTGGCATCAGGGTTGTTCGCATCGAAAAGGAAGATGCTCGCCTGGTCGCTGCTGCTGCCGCATGGACCGTTGTTGATGGTCCAGGCCACGATCGTTTCACCCACACCGAGCCCACTGATCGCGGTGTTGGGGTCGTTCACGTCTGCGAACGTTCCGTTGCCTTGTACGAGCGACCACGTGCCAACAGCGACACCGACAGTTGCATTGCCGCTGAGGGTGGCCGAGGTCGTCGGGGTGCAGAGGTCCTGGTCAGGACCCGCATCAGCGGCGGCGGCGGCGTTGTCGTAGATGAAGATGCTCACCTGGTCGGTGGTGGTGCCCGTGCAGGGTCCGTTCGTTACCGTCCATTGGAAGATGTTCTCTCCTACACCGAGGTCCGTGATCGTGGTGTTGGCAAGTGTGGCGTCGGTGATCGTTCCGCTTCCGCTTACGAGCGTCCACGTGCCCGTGCCGGGGAAGGTGTAGTTGCTGCCGCTCATCGTGGCGATGTTCACGGGCAGGCACAGGCTCTGGTCAGCGCCGGCGTTGGCCACGGGCTGTGCGATGTCGAACACGGTGATCGTTACCTGATCGCTCGACGTGCCGCACGGCCCGTTGTCGATGGTCCACTCCAGCACCACCACGCCCACGGCGAAACCGTCCGCCACGGCGAGCGGATCGGTGGGATCGCTGATGGTGGCCTGGCCGCTGATCACGCTCCAGAAACCGGTGGCCGGAACCAAGGGCGCGTTGCCATTGAGGCCCACGGAACTGTTGGCACCGCACACCTGCGTGTTCTGGCCCGCTTCCGCGTCGGGGGCGTTCGGATCGAACACGTTCACCGTTACGTCATCACTTCCGGATCCCGCTCCGCACGGGCCGTTCGAAACCAGCCAGGTGAACACGTTCACCCCGATGTCCATCCCGGATACGGTGGTGTTGGGATCGTTCGGGTCATTGAACGTTCCGCTGCCCTGCACCACATCCCACAACCCGATCGCCGGGCTGGTCGGTGCTGCAGCCTGCAAGGTGGTGGTGGTGATACCGCACAGGTCCTGGGTCGGGCCGGCATCCGGGGTGGCGCTGTTGGAGTCGTAGAGGAAAACGCTCACCTGATCGATCGTCAGCGGGCTCGCGCAGGGCCCGTTGCTCACCGTCCATACGAAGATGTTCTCGCCTACGCTCAACCCGTTCACCGTGGTGTTCGGGTCGGCGGCATCAACGAAGGTGCCCGTGCCGCTGGCCACGGACCATTGCCCCGTTGCCGGGAAGATGATGTTGCTGCCGTTGAGCACGGCTGAGATCGTCGGCGTGCAAATGCTCTGGTCGGTGCCCGCGTCGGCCACCGGATTGTTCTGGTCGAACAGGGTGATGGTGACCTGGTCGTTCGTGAGCGGATTGGCGCACGGGCCATTGCTGGTGCTCCACTGGAAGATGTTCACCCCGACGGAGAGACCGGTCACAG
>JBJXEY010000475.1:0-5815 GCA_046153355.1 Burkholderiales bacterium | reverse complement strand
CCGGCATAGGCTTCGCGCATTTCCGCGCGCGGCGTAATGATCTGCGCACCACCAGGAAAATCCGGCCCCTTGATATATTTCATGATGCCGGCAATTGTTAATTCAGGATCGCGAATCAATGCAATCGCCGCCGAAGCCACCTCATTCAAATTGTGGCAAGGAATTTCGGTCGCCAGTCCCACCGCGATACCGGAGGCGCCATTGAGCAACACCACCGGCAGGCGCGCTGGCAAAACCTGCGGTTCCTGGAGGCTGCCATCATAGTTAGGCGAGAAATCCACCGTACCGCTGTCCAATTCGCCAAGCAATACTTCGGCGAATTTCGTCAAACGGGCTTCCGTATAACGCATGGCCGCTGGCTCATCGCCATCGCGCGAGCCAAAATTTCCCTCACCATCGACCAGCGGATAACGCATGGTGAAATCTTGCGAAATACGCACCATGGCGTCGTAGACAGACGCGTCGCCATGCGGATGAAATTTGCCCAACACATCGCCCACCACACGCGCGGACTTCTTGCGCGGCGTGCCGGCGCGACCGCCCATCTCCCACATGGCATAAAGAATTCTCGCCTGCACCGGTTTCTGGCCGTCTGTGACCCGTGGTAGCGCTCGATCTTTGACCGTAGCTATTGCATATTGCAAATACTGTGTAGAAGCGTAGCGCCCCAACGGCAGCGCATCACCACACTCGCCCGACATCGGCGCAAAACGTGCTGGCGGCTCTGCTCCCCCGCCATCGCCACCGGCAGGGGCGACCGACACCGACTTACCCTCGTTCTCCTTCACTTCCACCGCAACTCCTTCGAACAAATCTTTTTGATTGCCCATTGACGTAAAAGATTAGGAAATATCCGCGTCGACCAAGTTGCCGTAGGCCTCCATCCACTCACGCCGCATGGAAGCGTTTTCCTTGGCCATCATCATGTTGAATACGTCGCGATCGGGTTCCGCCAGATTGTCGCCAAGGCTCACCGGCAACATGCGCCGTGTATCCGGATTCAAGGTGGTCTCCCACAATTGCTCCGGACTCATTTCACCCAGGCCCTTGAATCGGCTCACTGTCCAACTATCGGGTTTGACGCCCTCGTCTTCGAGTTTCTCCTCGATTGCCGCAAGTTCTGCCTTATCCAGGGAATAAAGCTTTCGCGCAGGTTTCCCTTTTCCCGAGGATGGCACGTCGATGCGAAACAAAGGCGGTTGCGCCACATATACATTGCCCGCTTCGATTAATTTGGGAAAGTGACGGTAAAACAGCGTCAATAGCAGAACCTGTATATGGGCGCCGTCCACATCGGCATCGGCCATGATGACAACTTTTCGATAGCGCAGCCCCGACAAATCCGCCGCCACTTCGCCACCATGCGGTTCGACGCCAATCGCCAAGGCGATGGCTTCGATTTCTTTATTGGCGAACAAAGTTCCTGGGTCATCCTGCCAGGTGTTTTTAGGCTTACCTTTCAACGGCAATACCGCCTGAAACTCCTTATCGCGCGCCTGTTTCGCCGAACCACCCGCCGAATCGCCTTCAACGATAAACAACTCATTGCGATCCGGATCGTCCGACGCACAGTCGGTCAATTTTCCGGGCAGCACTGCCACGCCGGAAGATTTTCGTCGCGCCACCTTTTGCGCCGCTCGGGTGCGCGTCAATGCCTGACGAATCACCAACTCGGCAATACGCTTGCCTTCGCCTGTGTGTTGATTGAGCCACAACTCAAACGGGTCGCGCACCATTTGGGCGCAAAGCTTGACCGCGTCGCGCGAAATCAACTCATTCTTCACCTGGCCCTTGAATTGCGGGTCGAGCATCTTCACTGACAACACATAAGAAGCACGCGACCAAACATCCTCGGGAACGATTTTCAAGCCACGCTGGCTCATGGCATGTAATTCAATGAAATTGCGAATCGCGTTGTACACGCCCTCGCGCAAACCGGAAACGTGAGTACCACCGTGGCGAGTGGGGATCATATTGACGTAGGCCTCGGCCACGACCTCACCATCTCCCGTCCAGGCAATCGCCCAAAGCGCGCCCTCCCCTTCGGCAAAGCTATCGGATTCCGATTGTGCTGAAATGTAGCGCTCGCCAAAAAATGTTTCCGCCACCGGATCGTTGCCCGAAATAGCACTGGCAAAGTAGCCCTTGATACCCTCGGGAAAATGCCAAGTGGTGGTCTCGATCTTGCCGGTTTTTTCCACGCCCAAAGAAAATTTGACGCCAGGTAATAGCATCGCCTTGGCGCGCAGCAATAACGCAATGTCTTGCGCCACGATTTTGGGCGAGTCGAAGTAATTTGCGTCTGGCCAGAAATGAATACGGGTGCCAGTCTCGCGCGGACTTGCGCTGCTGATTTTTTTCAACGGCTCCTTCACTTTGCCGTTGTCGGCGAACACCAGCCGATGCACTGCACCATCACGCGTCACCTGCACTTCCAGCCGCGTCGATAAGGCGTTGGTCACGCAAATGCCGACGCCGTGCAATCCGCCCGCGATGCGATAAGCGGCATCTTTGTCGGTTTTGCGGAATTTTCCGCCAGAGTGCAGTGTGGTGAAAATAACCTGCACAGCAGGCACTTTCTTTTTTGGATGAATGTCCACCGGAATGCCACGCCCGTCATCCTCCACCATGGCCGAGCCATTTTCATAAAGGATGACCGAGATATTCTTGGCAAATCCCGCCAGGCCCTCGTCCGATGCGTTATCGATTACTTCGACCAGCGCATGATTCGGATTGACTGGGTCCGTGTACATCCCCGGACGATGGAGAATGGGCGAGAGATCCTCAAGGATCTCAATATCCTCGGCGTTATATCCCCTAGATTTTGTAGCCATAACCCTTCTATCCACCAGCTATTGTGCGACGGGGCGAAATGATACGCCTCCAGACCGCGCAAAGCAGCCCGATATCGTTGCGCATTGGAATTGACAATACCTAAATCAAGGAAACGAGTATTCCTTGTCGTTCGCCCACGGGGAAATACACTCGGCCCGTCACAGCTTTTCGAATCGCCATATTTGACGCCGTAACAATCGCCGCCAACGCGTCGATTTACGCGCCGCGCTTGGTCATCATCTGCGCGTCTTCAACCACCTTCATGGGGTTTAGCCCCCAGAGTATCGCCGCGTAAAAATGCGATTCGATTTTTGCCTGCTTCAACGCGCGCCACTGGTATGTATTAATTATCAGCACCCGTCCTGTCATGCCCATATCCCCGATGACGGAAAACGCGCCTTCGGACACATCTTTCTGCGGATCTTTGTTCCACACCACGTCTTCGATTTTTGCAATTGATTTCGGCGCCTCACCGGGAAATACCGAAAACGCACCCAAACAACCATCCAGGCTTTTTAACGAACACGCCAGACGTTCTCCACGAGGTTTCATGGCAATTTGCCCTCCCTATCTCTTTCGCAACCGCTGTCTTTCGCAACCGCTGTGCCTAAACTCGCCAACCTATGAGCGGCATGGATATTAGCAGCAAGGAAAGATTACAATCGAATTTAACTGTCCGGCAAGTCAAAACACATGGACGCGCCCGGCGCATCAACGCAACACCACGGAGGAAAATAGTGAGTAAAAGCAAGCCCCCACGTGTCGATCCCATCCTCACCGAAATCGTTCGCAATGGCGTGATGGCAGTCACCGGCGACATGAAAACCAATCTCATGCGCACTGCCTACAACGTGATTATTTCCGAGGCGCTCGATTTCACCGTGGGACTATTCACGCCGAAGGGTGAAACCGTGTCGATCGGCCTGGGCCTGCCCATGTTCATTCGCGGCATGGCCGAAACCATCAAAGCCAAAATCGCGCATTTCGGCTACGAGAACATGAAGCCGGGCGACATCCTGATCACCAATGACGCCTACCTTACCGGCAGCCACTTGAATCATGTGACCTTGACCATGCCCCTGTTTCATCAAGGACACTTGGTTGGATTTGCCTGCTGCATGGCGCATTGGATCAACATCGGCGGCGTATTGAACGGTTTCACCACGGATATTTATTCCGAAGGCTTGCAAATCCCGATCATGAAGCTGCAAAGCGCGGGCAAGCTCAATCAAGATCTCGTAGACGTGATCATGATGAACGTGCGCATCCCAGAGCGAGCACAAGGCGATTTGCGCGCGCAGATTACCGCGGTGCTCACCGGCGAGCGGCGCTTTCTGGAACTCATCAATCGTTATGGCCGGCTGCCGGTGTTAAATGCGATTGATGAGATCCTGAATCAATCCGAACGCGCCGCACGTGCACGTATGCGTTCGATCGCCGATGGTACCTACGAAGCCGAGTCCTTCATGGACGATGACGGCCTGGATATTGGCAAACGCATCCCTATTAAGGTAAAGGTAGTCGTCAAGAACGGCGAGATGACCATCGATCTCACCGACGTGGGTAAGCAGGTGCGCGGCTTTTACAATTCAGGCCCGTCGACCGGGGTGGCTTGTGCGCAGGTGGCCTTCAAATGCCTTACCTCCCCCACCGACTACCCAATCAACGAAGGCAGCTTCCGTCCGCTCAAAGTGATCGTCCCGCCTGGCCGATTCATCAGCGCCATAAGGCCTGCACCCATGCGCTTATGGATGACCTATCCAATGACCGTGGTCGATACCGTGTTCAAAGCGCTGGCACCGGCGATTCCCGATCGAGTGATTGCCGGACACCACGCGTGTTTGATTTTATGCGGTTGCACCGGCATCTCGCACAAAGACGGTCGGTTTTTCATCGGCACTGTCGGTCACACCGGCGGTGGCTGGGGCGCCAAGATGACCGAAGATGGCATGTGCGCCACGGTGGCGATGAACGATGGCGATACCCACACCAGCCCGGTTGAAATGGTCGAAGCCAAATACCCGGTGATGATGGATTTCTTTCGCCTGGTGCCCGACTCCGGCGGCCCTGGAGAATTTCGCGGTGGCATCGGTGCGGAACGTTCGGTTCGCTCCTTGCAGGATCTGACCATCAACTCGACCATTGACCGCGCCCATTGCGCGCCATGGGGTCTTGCTGGCGGCATGGATGGCCTGGCTAATAAGGTTGAGTTGGAAGTCGATGGTATTCGCCAGGACAAACTGCCTAACGCCAAGGTGCCTTCGCAATTGTTACGTCATAACGATCGGGTCATGGTGCGTGGCGGTGGTGGTGGCGGGTTCGGGTCCGCTCTGAAACGCCCAGCGGCGAAAGTGCACGACGACGTGGTTCAGGGTTATGTGTCGATCGAATCGGCGCGCCGCGACTATGGCGTCGTGATCGATGCAGAGACCGTAAGTCTTGATCACACCGCAACCGAACAGCTTCGCGGTGAGATGCGGAAAGAAAAACGCGCGGCTTGAGCGCGCCAACGCCGCGTCATTGCAGCAAGCGATACATCGACCGCCAATGACGCGCATGACATTCGAACAAGGCTCGGCTTTCCCAGAGGAGCGCACATGGATCAGATGAACGTCGGACTCTATGTGGATGATCGGCCGGCAGAGCAGATTTTTCGCGTCCATCCCGGCGTCTATAGTGACCCCGAGTTGTTCGAGCTGGAGATGAAATACATCTTCGAGCGCACCTGGATTTTCTTAACCATGGAATCCGAGATCGCCAAGCCCAATGATTACATCACCACGCGCATTGGCCGCACACCCGTCATAGTCAGTCGCGCGCCAGACGGAAAAATTGGCGGCTTCATCAACGCCTGCCGCCACAAAGGCGCCACCGTGGCGCGCTTGGAGCGCGGCAACGCGCGTTATCACGTATGCCCGTATCACGGCTGGGCCTACGATGCGGCTGGAAAAAACGTCGATATCAAAGACCGCAAATCAGG
>JBJXEY010000474.1:0-5379 GCA_046153355.1 Burkholderiales bacterium | reverse complement strand
ATCGCCGCCTTTGTCCCGGACTACGGGCTGGCCCCTGAACGCCCCTTTCCTACGGGGGTTGGCGATGCGCACGAGGTGTACTGTGGCCTTGCCGCGTCAGGGGTCGGAAAAATCGCCATTGTTGGCGACTCGGCCGGTGGAGGTCTTGCCCTCACGGTGCTCGCCTTAACGCAAGCAGACGCCGACGCAGGTATCGGCTTGGCACCCACCGCTTGTGTGGTCATGTCACCCTGGACAGATTTGGCGCTAACCGGTTCGACCTATGCCACGCGGGCCGAAGAAGATCCCTTTATTACGCATGGCATGCTGAAAACTTCGGCAGCGCTGTACCTCGGCGCGGAATCCCCGACCCATCCACTCGCCTCACCGCTCTACGGCAAACTTGCCGGCCTTGCGCCGACCCAACTGCATGTTGGCACCAGCGAAGTGTTGTTGGATGATTCACTGCGCTACGCGCAGCGTGCGTCGGCGCAAGGCAGCGATGCGACTGTGCATGTTTGGCACGGTATGCCGCACGTATTCCCCTCCAGCGTCGGTTTGCTCGATGCGTCAGACCGGGCGATGGACATCATGACTGCCTTCCTGACGGAGCGGCTTCTCGCATAACACCGAGGGGTGGCAACAACACCCTCAATTCACTGGTTCGCGCAACACATCAAGTTTGTAGCCGCGCAGTGAGATGAGTTCATCTCGCGACGCCTCAACCATTTTTGCGATCTGCCGCTCGTCCACGCCCACCAGCTTGCCGCGGAATTTGCGCACTTGGCCACCGATCATGACGGTGTCGATGTTGGCGGCGTGGGCTTGGAACACCACCGTTGCAACGGCGCTGGTGAGTGGCAGGGTGTTGATGGCGTCGGCGCGAATCATCACGATATCGGCTTCTTTGCCGGGTGCAAGCGAACCCACCTTGTCGATGAGACCGCAGCACTCGGCCCCGCGCAGAGTGGCGAATTCGAGCATGTCGCGAATTTGGATGGGGGCCGGTACATTGGCTTCCTTATTAAAAGCGCGATAACCCGCCATGGCGCGCTGCAGGTAAAAGCCCACGCGCATTTGCGTGAACATGTCGGTGCCGTAACTGGCTTCATTGTCCACCGACAAACCTGGCCGGATGCCATTGTCGAGCGCGCGTTGCAGGCCCGGCAGGCCAGTGCCCAGGCGATAGTGAGGGTCGGAGGTCGGGCATACATTCACTTTGACGCCGGCGTCGCGAATCAGTTTCCAACCGCTGTCGGTGACGTTGGAGCAATGGTTGAAGGTGTGGCGCGCGCCCAACAGGCCAGCGGCCGCGATCGCACGTAGCGCCTCTTCGCCGGCCGCGCCGCCGGAGAATTCGCTGGTTACCCACAGATCGAGCTCGCGCGCGATTTTGATGTGCTCGGCATTGAGCCCGGCGAACATGCGAAGCGTGACCAATTGATCGTCGGAACTGAAGTAGCGTTTCTTCAGCCGCGAAAGATCGCCCGGCCATTGACCTTCCCATGGCGGCACCTGCGGCGCTCCCGAGGCATGTACCGCGCGAATGCCGGAATCGAAAAGCCCCTGGATCGCCGCATCCGAATGCGCCGCCGAGCGCGAGTTATGCGAATTGTCGAGAATGCAGGTGATGCCGGCGTCAATGCAGCCCAGCGCCGTGATCAAGTTGCCCACGTACATGTCGTGGGGACGATAGTGCAGAGCAAAGCCGCGATGCGTCGCGGCGGCATAGTCGGCGAGCGTGGCGGCATTGGGAATGATGCCGCGAATCTGGCCTTCCCAGGCGTGACGGTGTGCGTCGACGAATCCGGGGATGAGAATCGAGCGGCTGGCGTCGATGATCTCCGCTTGCGCGGCTTTCAGATCCGGCCCAATCGCCGCAATCTTCTTACCCTCGACCAGCACATCCGCGCGCAGATGATCGCCGGTCTTGGCGTCGATGCTGATGATGGTGCCCCCTTTGAACAGCACCCGGCGATTGGGATCGCGCTCGCGGCGGCGCAGGCGCTCGAGCGTGCTGGCGTCGGCGGCGTGGGCGGGTACAGCGGCGATGGGGCTAAGTGCCGCAGCGGTCAATCCCAAACCAGCCTGTAAAAAGTCGCGCCGTGTTTTTCTGGGTCGGTGCATCATTTTTTTCTCCTTGGTAAAGAATGCAAATCGGTGGCTATTCCGCTTTGATCCCAGCGTCACGCGCCACCTTTTACTGTGTGATGTGTTGCGTGAGTTGGCGCTCCACATCCAACTCGTTGTACGGGCCCGTCATGGACATGAAATCGAAGGTGTAAGGGTCTTTGAGGGTTTGTTGGGCCAGGTCAGACTGTGGCGGTGGCAAGGTTCGAGAAAAATTGGTGACCGCCTTGCCTGCTCGGGCATACAAGTTCGACTTGAGTTGCAGTGCCAACACATCGCGGCTCCAACCCTGCTCCAGGGTTTGGTCGATGTAGAAACTGGCTTCGGCCAGGCTACGGCATTTGGTAAATATTTGGATGTTGTGCCCCCAGGGCATTTGGTCAACAGGTTGTTGACCAAATGGCGGGGGTACGCCGTCTGCGGAGCGGATGTCTTGCGCGCCGGAATAGAACTGGAAAAAGCGCAGGCAATACTTTAAGTTGGAGGCCGACAGTCCCTTGATATCCGGAAAGGCTTTATGCAAGTCAGCCGACAGTTGGGATATCAGCTTGTCACCCCATTGGCTTTGAGCCTGTTTATGGGCAATCAGCGCGCCAAGCTCCCAGTAAAACAGAATCAATTCACGGCTGGCCGAGAGCGCCATGCGCAGACGCACGGACGCGATGCGTTGCTTGATCGTATTGAGCCAGTCTTGGTATTCGGCCAGCGCACTAGGCTCGATAGTTAATAGATTTGCCATGGTTGGTTCCGTCATCCTCACTGCGTCAGATTTCCTGATTTCCGTCGATTTCCTTCAATCACGCTGAATTCGGCAGTGGCTATTCCGCTTCGATACCCGCATCACGCGCCACCTTGGTGAATACTGGTATCTTCGCCTTGACCCGTGCGGTCAACTCCTCGGGTTTTCCGGGGATCAGCAGCAGATCCTGCGCGATGAGTTGCGCACGCATCGACGCTTGGCCCAACAGCTCCGCGGTTTCGCGATTGAGTCGCTCGACGATTTGTCTGGGCAATTGTGCGGGCCCGGAAAGCCCATACCAAGTGGCCGCGATGAATCCGGGAATGCCGGACTCGCCAAGAATAGGCAGCTCCGGCATCGCTTCGGTACGCCGCGCCCCGGTACTGGCCGCTGCCCACGCCCACCGTGCCATAGTTGCGCTTACCCGGCTGGTAGCGCGCCAGCGTATCCACCTGCCCGCCCGCCTGGGGAATGATGAAGCGGATGGGTTTTACGGGGTAGGCTTGGGCGAGTACGTTCGTGGGCGTGGTGCCCAGAAAGCTTGAGGATAAAGCGAGCGCAAGCAAGGTGAGGATCGAGGATCGGTTCATGCGGGTTCCAATACCGTCGGGAAGAAAAGTGATTGTACGAGCGTTGCGCATTTCGCCGTTCGTCGGCGCGTACAATTTTTCTATTCTTCTAAAGGGGCAGGCCATGACAATTAGCAAAGCGCAGCGCCGTTATCCAATAGAACAAGCGCTTGCAAACACTCGGATCGAAGGACACGTTCCATCACCTGAATTCCTCGCAGATTGCGAAGAATTGGTTGCCGGAAGGTTGACCGAAGACGATTTGCGAAAATGCAGTCTCGCACGGGCGTTGGCGAAAGAAGCAGATACGGGGTTGGCACCAGTAAGTGCCGGGTAACTTAGCGAACCCTACAAGTATCTCGGCAGTGCAGTTCTTCGTAACCTGACGGAAATTCTCGATGCGGCGAGCTTCTGCTCCTGAAGTTTTTGAGTGCGAAAAATAAGTCTTCGACCGACTGCTTTCGCAGCGCTTCCCGAAATACAGCTTCCAGCGCTGAGGCATTATTTGCTTCAGCGCGTATGCTAGATCGTAGTCACGGAGCGATAGGGTTCTGTGTTTTTTCATGAAGGGGTGAAAAAATGATTGAAAAGATTTCGAATCTACTGGCGACGTTTTCCCAAGAAGCACAGGTGGCTGCGGCCTCAAAATGTGCCGAATTGGGGTACGACCCAAATCGTGGGCGCATCACATTCGACGAGTCCTACATCAATCTGCGCGCCAGCTGCGATATCCTTCGAGATGCAATTGATAAGCAGAAACTGATCCAGTTACCGATCACCGTACAGGATGTAGTGGTCGGGCTGCTTGAATCAATATCCAATGCCCAGACTAATCTAACTGCCGGTACGGACGAAGTCGAAGTGCTGGTATCCGAGATCGAAAAGCTCAACGCAGCGATTTGGCAGTATGGGCTACACAACCTTTCCGAAGAAGTGCTCGGCTACCAGGCGAAGCTTAACGCGCTGAAAAACCTAGAGCTGACGGCGATCCAGACGATGGCGACGATAAAGGAAGGCGCGCAGCTTAAAGAACAAATGGACCTCGTGCTGAACGAAGCCAAGGCCCATGAAGGTGCAGCTAAGCAATCGGCAGAAGTGGCCGTCTCCGCCAATCTTGCCTGCGCAGCCTCACTCGATGCAACCAACGCTTCGAGCACAGATGCTTCGGAAGTGCTGGCATTGATCAAGCACACCGAGAAGTCCGCGCGAGAACTATTAGATGCGTCCGTGACCAGCAACGAGGAGATTCAACAGCATTGCGCCACCATCAATGGGCTAGTTGTTGGGTTCACCACATTGAAGAGTGAGCTGGAGACGAATAAGGCAACGCAGATCCAGCTATTTGCGGCGTTCGAAAAACACCGAGAAAAAGTAAATGAGTTACTGGGCGATGCTAACCGCACTGGAATGGCGGCCTCATTTACCGCCCGTCGAACGGCCCTTCGGTTTCCTATGGCCGTATGGGCTGGAGTATTTGGGGTCGCGATCATTGGATTGTCTATTTTGGGTTTGGTATACATCGAGCCTTTAATCGCCACAGCCCACTGGGAGCATATTCCCGCGAAATTGGCCCTAACAGCGCCCTTGATTTGGCTTGGCTGGTTTGCCGTCAAGCAATATGGCTATACCACACGACTACGCGAAGACTACGCGTATAAGGAAGCGTCCGCAAAATCCTTTGAGGGGTATAAGCGCGAAGCAGGGCAAGTGGATGCCGAAATGTTGAAGCGGCTGCTAGAGACTGCAATCGAGAATCTGGGTCAAAATCCAATTCGGATATACGACACACATGACAACCATGGAAGTCCCATGCAGGAGCTTTTTGAAAAAGCGACGAAGGATGATCGTTGGTTAGATGTGTTAAAGGGCCTCCTGTTCCGAGACAAGAAGTAACCGAGCCACCCACGTGATTCCCAGGAATGGGTCCTGGTTTAGTGGCGGCGGTTCCATTTCATCGATGGG
>JBJXEY010000469.1:0-4831 GCA_046153355.1 Burkholderiales bacterium | reverse complement strand
CGCGCCCGCTGAACTGTTGGTCAGCGCGCCGCTGCTGCTTACACCGGTGCCACTGAGCGTCAGTGGTTCCGCGGTACCAAGCGTAAAGCCGTTTAAGTCCAGTGCCGCGCCCGAGGACACGGTTGTCCCTGATTGAATCGTGCCCAACGGAGTATTGGTCGCATCGCCTGCGGCGCCCAACTTCAAGGTGCCGGTGCTTACCGTAGTCACGCCAGTGTAAGTATTGGCACCTGACAAGGTCACGGTGCCGGTCCCTGCGGAGGTAAGTCCCACCGGCCCACTGATCACGGCGGACACATTTATTCCGTCGGCGGTATTGGTCGCGGTGATGGTGCGGGTAGCCGCGCCAAGATCCAGTTTCCCGTTTATCGAGGCGTTGGTGCCACCGCCGGTGGACGTTACGTTTCCGCCTAGCGTCAACGTGCCGGTGCCCGTGGTAACTTGACCACCGGTAACACCGCTATTAACCGTCAAAGCGCCGATGGTGCCGGAGAAATCGTTTAAGGCCAGCGTACCGCCATCGTTCACCGTCACTGTATTCGACGTTAGGATTGCGTTGTTGGCGCCATAGCGAAGGGTCCCCGCATTAACCGTGGTTACACCCGTATAGGTATTGGCGTTCGCGACAGTCCAGGTGCCGGCGCCATTTTTTGTCAGCGTGCCACTGGTCGTGCCGATGACACTGGCAATCGACCCATTGCCACTACCGCCCAACGTCAATCCGAAGGTGGCCCCAGTGATAGTGCCGGGATTGGTGATATTGATATCGCCCGCACTGGTGACGATGCTCGACGCCATACCTAGCGTGATCAATCCGCTATAACTCGCCGCGCCCGCGCTGTTTGTCAGCGCACCGCCTGAAGCGACGCCTGTGCCATTGAGCGTTAGCGCCTCGGCGGTTGCAAGTGAAAATCCATTGAGATCGAGAGCCGCACCCGGTCGTACCAGCGTTCCAGAAATCGTCGTGCCCAACGGGGTGTTGGTCGAATCACCGGCCGCGCCAAGCTTGAGCGTGCCGGCATTTATCGTGGTTAATCCCGAATAGGTATTGCTGCCACTGAGCGTCCAGGTGCCGGTGCCCGCTTTAATAACGTTGCCGGAACCTTGAATGATCCCGGAAAACGTCGCGTTGCCCGCGTCGCCAGCGGTAAGCGTTCCGGTATTCAAATTAACCGTAGTACCGGAAACGCCGGCGAGCGAACCCAGCACTTCGGCATTGGCTACATTAAGGACGGCGCCAGAAGTATCCAGATTCACCGCGCCAGCGTTTGGAATAGCCGAACCGCCAGACAGAGTCAAAGTACCGGCAGAAACAGTGGTGGTTCCCGTATAGGTATTTGCTCCACCTAAGGTCAACGTGCCGGCACCCAGTTTATTGAGCGCGGTTCCGGAACCCGCGATCACACCATTTACCGAGGACGTACCGCCAACATTTAGCGTGATCGCGCCACCGGCTGCATTGATACCTCCAACTACGCTGCTCCCTGTCGTGGTGAGGTTTATCGCAGCTCCCGCGGTGGTAATCGTGTCACCGGCGTTCATACTGAAGCTGGCCGAATTAAAACTCACCGACCCGCCACCGGTTTGCGCCAGATTCAAATTATTATCGGCCAGGTCATTGATGGTGATGGCATTGGTCGCCGCAAGAGAAATGTTAGTCGCTGCGGATATACCTTCCAATTCCGATTCAAATAAGGTGAGCGTTCCACCAGGAGGGTTGTCACCGGTGGTAACGGCCCCGGTGACGCCCGAAGGGTCTCCTGCAAATGACGTTGTCGACACATCGGCGCCATCATCAGCGCTGTCGCCGGAACCATTTGCAATGATGATATTCGCCGGATCGAGCAACAACATCCCCGTCTTGCCTTGCGGCGCCCGCGTATCGACGTTGCCTTTGTAGACCAGCGTATCCTTACCCGATACCTCAACAAAACCACCATCGCCGCCATTGGCGCCTCCACGCGCGGTGATGGTGCCGTAGTAGCGTGTGGTGTTATCCGCCCAAACGACCACTTTCCCGCCATTGCCAAGCGTTAGGGCATCAGCGTGAATCTGGGCATCGGGGGCAACGTAGGTAAGTTTCGAATTTTGCACATCGGGGTTTGTGCCTTGAAAATCCCCGCCAATCAGGACCACCCCACCGCCGGTATCGCCGGATGCGTCAATTCGCGAGCGCTGCAATATCCCCACGTGTTGACCGGTGAGCGCAACGCGCCCGCCGGGACCATCGCTGCCGCGCGCTTCAACCTGTGAGCTCGAAAGCAACGACCCCGCGACTGAATTCACCTCGACATCGCCGCCTTCGACACCATTCGCCGAAATTTGCGTATCGACATTCAGGGTAATTTGATCCTTGGCCTGGATCACGACCTTGCCGGCTTTCGGGCCGTCAGCGCTGATCTTCGCGCCAGCTTCCACGCTTAGCGTGTCGCTTGCCTTGAGTTCGACGGTTCCCGCTGTTTGCGTGAGCGTCGCCGGCTCGGTATTGCGCTTAAATACCACTTTGCCATTTTCGACAACAGCGGCGTTGGCGCTGATGGTTCCCGAGGCGCGCACGGTTTTGCCATACATTCCGACCACACCCGATTTGGCGATTAGTTGCCCGATATTGAGCGCCTCGCCGTCAGGGGCTTCGATTTGCACGCGAATCGAGGCATTGCGTGGGTCGGTAATTTCAATACTTTTTCCTGCGGCGAGAATGATTTCTCCGGTGGGCGTGGTGATCAGGCCACTGTTTTCCACCTTGGGCGCGATGAGCCACACCTTGCCGCCTTCGGGTGTACGAATCTCGCCGCGGTTGACAACTTGACCGGACAATTCGGTGCCGGAAAATTTGAAACGGCCATTGAGAAAATCCGCGTCGGCCATGTGCAGCGACGAAGCCACCAAACCGGCGACATCGATCTGCGAGCCGGCGCCGAAGGTGATGCCGTTAGGATTAATCAGGAATACGCGGCCATTGGATTGCAGTTGCCCGAGGATGGTGGAGGGGTCGCCACCGGTTACCCGATTGAGCACCGCACTCGCGGCGGATTGCTGAATGAAACGCGTCGCCTCGCCTTGACCGATCGAAAAGCCCTGCCAGTTGATGATCGAACCTGGGGTGTTGGTGACGGTGAGTGTCTTGCCCCTTTGGGCAAAACTTGCCGCCCCAGCGGCGACCGTAGGCGCGGTGGGCAATGCGTTGACGCCTCCAGCGAAGCAGGACGCCACCGCAACCACCAATATTTTTTTCCGTAATTCCACCGACTCACCTCGACACGTTTGCGCTTTTTGGCGTCCCGAGCGGCTCAGTCGCCACCCGCTTTTTACTCCGAATCAACGCCTAAGCAATTATCCGCGTGATGAGGTGAAAATCGATGAAAAAACGTGTCAAATTACTTGTTTTGAATGAATATTTAACGTTTTAGAACTGACGGGAGTGACGGTTTGCCGACAGCGTAGTTCAACCTATGACCCGAGTAATCACACTAAGTCTTTGTCAACATTACGATTATCGAATATTCACTCAGTGCGGGCCGGAACCAGAACCTCGCGATTGCCATTGGATTGCATGGAGGAGACCAACCCCGCCTGCTCCATTTGCTCGATTAAGCGTGCCGCCCGGTTGTAGCCAATACGCAAATGGCGTTGCACCAATGAGATGGAAGGGCGGCGAGTTTGTAAAACGATTTGCACCGCTTGATCGTAGAGCGCATCCGACTCGGCGCCGCCGGACTCGCTACCACCCAGCAGCAAATCTCCATTGCCGGCGTCACCTCCTTCGAGCAAACCCTCGACATAGTCGGGTTCGCCCTGCGCCTTCAAGTAATCGACTACCGAATGCACTTCCTGATCGGCGACATAAGCGCCATGCACGCGTTGCGGCATTCCGCTACCAGGCGGCAAGTACAACATGTCGCCCATGCCCAGCAAGGCCTCTGCACCGCCTTGATCGAGGATGGTGCGCGAATCGACTTTGGAGGACACCTGAAACGCGATACGGGTGGGAATGTTAGCTTTGATCAAGCCAGTAATTACATCCACCGACGGGCGTTGCGTCGCGAGGATCAAATGAATACCCGCGGCGCGCGCCTTTTGCGCGAGGCGCGCAATTAACTCCTCCACTTTTTTACCGGTGACCATCATCAAGTCGGCCAACTCGTCGATCAACACGACGATATGCGGCAATTTGCCCAGCGGCACGGGTTCACCGGTATCGATGGTCGTGGGGTCGTGAAGCGGTGTGCCGGATTTTTCCGCATCGCCAACTTTATTGTTATAACCCGATAGATTTCGCACGCCCACCCATGACATGAGTTTATAGCGCCGCTCCATCTCGCCCACGCACCACATCAAGGCACTGGAGGCTTGTTTCATATCCGTCACCACCGGCGCCAGCAGATGCGGAATATCCGCGTAGATGGATAGCTCGAGCATCTTGGGATCGACCATGATCATGCGCACGTCGCGCGGCTCGGCTTTGTACAACAAAGACAAAATCATCGCGTTGATCGCCACCGATTTCCCCGAGCCGGTGGTACCGGCAACCAAGAGGTGCGGCATCTTCGCCAAGTCGGCGACCACCGGATTGCCGGAGATGTCCTTGCCCAATACCAACGTCAAGGGCGAACTCATGTCGTGATAGGCCTGCGAGGAAAGGATTTCCGACAGACGCACGATCTGCCGATGGGGATTGGGAATTTCCAAGCCCATACATGACTTGCCGGGACTGGTCTCAACCACGCGAATACTGATCACCGATAACGCGCGTGCCAGATCTTTCGCCAGATTGAGGATCTGACTGCCTTTCACACCGGTTGCCGGCTCGATTTCATAACGCGTAATCACC
>JBJXEY010000466.1:0-8781 GCA_046153355.1 Burkholderiales bacterium | reverse complement strand
GCCATCGCCTTGCGAGAGATCGCAGCTCCATTGACTCAACCAGGCCTTGAGCGTCGAAATGCGACCCAGATTATTCGCTTTGTAATTGCCCTCCTGGATACTTTCTCCATGCGAGGTGCCGGGTTTGCGATCGCTGGGGTCAAGACTGTGATCCATGTAGCGCGGATCGGCATGCGTGCGATGAATGATGAAGGGCTGATCGGTGATGGGCAGCTTCAAGGATTTGGCCAGGGCGAGGCGCGCCTGGCACCAGGCGGTGATGCGCCGATTGCGATCAATCTGCGCCTGCCGCACGCGCGCCACGAACTCGGGTGAATACGGCGGGCCATTGTCGGGGTTAAAGATATCAAGGCTGGGATTGGTCGCAAGCAAATCATTTTCATCGACGACTGCCGCATCCAGACGCGCGGTGTAGGTTCTGGCGCGACCAGGATGCGCGGCCACCAGGGCGATGGAATCCGCCGGCGGCATGTTCGCAGGGTCGAGTTCGATGGGGGTTCCGTCGGGCGTGGCTCGAATGGTTGGTTTTTCCGCCTGCGCCTGGTACATCGCCACTAACGCCCCACCACCCGAATTGCCGATGAGGCAGATGCGTTTGTATCCTTCATCGCGCAGATAACGCACCCCCGCACCCAGGTCTTGAATGGCGCGCTCGAGTATCAAATTAACGTCGCTTCCCACAAAGCGGGTATTGAGCGCAAGGATCGCACGGCCACGTTGCTGCAGCGGTTCGATCAAGTAGTGACCCATAAAATTGCTGGTGGGGTGAATCACCACAAAGGCCAGATCCTTGGAGCAGCCTTCATCGGCGAGGCGCGCATAGATGCGCGGGCGATTGCGGTAGACGCCGCTCAAGACTTCGTTGCCGCCGCCCAGCGCAACGTCGATGGCGATTAACTTTCCGGTGGTGGCGCTCATGACACTACTTCTGCACGTTGCGGTGTGCGTAGGTTATTGCTCTCTTTATCCGCGTTCCATTGCGCAAGCATTTCCCAGGCTTCTTTCTCCAGCGCCTTCGCATCGAGCTTATGCGCCACACAAATTTCCAGCCGGTGCCCATTGGGGTCGATGAAGTACACCGAGGTGATGGTCTTGCCCACCTTGATGCCGCTCTCCTCGCGATTGGTTTCGATTTCGACGCCCGCTGCGACCAAGCGATCGCGCCAGGTGCTGACTTCCTCCAAGGTATCCACCTCGAAAGCGATGTGTTGCACCCAGCGCGGCGTGTTGGGGTCCCAGATCATGGGTTTGCATTCTGGAACCTCGAAGAACGCTATATGGCTGCCGTCGCTCATCTGAAAAAAGGTATGCAGCGTCACGCTAT
This sequence comes from Burkholderiales bacterium, assembly GCA_046153355.1. GTDB lineage: Bacteria > Pseudomonadota > Gammaproteobacteria > Burkholderiales > SG8-39 > 2-02-FULL-62-17. The sequence goes on along the minus strand of JBJXEY010000466.1, from coordinate 7,457 downwards.
GGTCTTCATGCGCGCTAATCACGCGATGCGCCGCCGAATACTTGAGACCCAGAACCTTGGTATAAAAATCGACGGTTTCCTGGGAATTGTTGCAACGATAGGCAACGTGATGAAAGCCGGTGAGTGCCATGGGAATCCTCGCGATTTGTCTTCGGGCATTTGGTTGGACGGTAAAACCTCTATCGACATGCGTCGATGAATCCAAATCATATTATGCGACAAACAAACGCATCGTTCGGTGCTGACGCGTACACCGACACGAAACGCAAAAAATCGACAACCGTGCGATTATGTTGGCCGAGCGAGGACAGCGCACCAACGAAATCGATTTGAGGGGGAGTAATGCCAAAACCAGTACCAGCAGTAGAAGAGGGCGATCGCGGCTTCTGGGAGGCCGCCAATGAGCGGCGCCTGGTGGTGCAGAACTGCACCGCCTGCGATCACATGCAAATGCCGCCAATGGCGACTTGTAGCGCCTGCGGTTCGAAGGATCATCTCGCGTGGAAGCAAGTGGCGGGACGCGGCCGCATCAACGGTTATTGCGTACAGCACGATACGCGCGTGGCTGCGCTAAAGGGCGATCAGCCCTTCAATACCGCGGTCATTGAATTGGCGGAGAGCCCGGAGATCAAATTCTTTTCCCATCTTCCCGGCGTGCCTGCGGGGAAAGTTCCGGTGGGCGCCGCGGTAGAAGTGATATTCGAAGAAGTGGAACCCGGACAACTCGTACCTGAATGGAAACTCGTATGACGATCACCACGCAGACTGGATGGATGCGCAATCGCCTCGGCGATGGCGTGTGGAAAAATCGTGGCAAGGTGGCGGTGGCCGGCCTTGGGCACTCGCCCATTGATCGACGTTGGGAGAGCGGTAACTTCGACAAGAGCCTCGGCGCTTATTCGATTCTCGCCGCAAAACTCGCCATGGAGGATGCCGGCATTGGCATCGATCAGATCGATGGCATCGTTTCGGCGCCGGGTCCTTTGGGTGACAACTGGGGTCCGTCGCGTCCGTATTTTGCGCCGCCCTATGATTCCGAAGACGGCATCACCAAGGTAACGGCGGAATGGCTGGCGCGCGGGCTTGGCATTCCCGCTGAACAATTGAAATTCGCCAGCAACGAGCCGCCTTATATTGGTCTTGAATGGGGTTACGCCATCGAGGCCATCGCCACCGGCAAGGCCACCACGCTCCTGATGTTTTATCCGACGGGCAATATCGAAGGCCGTTATCACCAGACCACCGAGAAACGCCTCAAAGGCCCCACCAAGTGGCCTAACCTGTGGGGCTTCACCGGCGGCTCGACCTACGCCTACCAGTTCAATGAATACATGCGTCGCTATGGTGGTAAGAAAGAAGATGTCGCGCCGTTCGTGGTGAACTTGCGGCGAAATGGCTTGATGGTGCCGTGGGGTTATTACACCTTGCATCAACCCAAGGTCTTCACCGTCGAAGATTATTTGGCCGGGCGCTTCATCAACGAGCCGCTCAACCTCTACGACAACGACCTGCCAGTAAATGCCTCGGGTTGTTATGTGTTGACCACCGCCGAGCGCGCCAAAGACATGAAACAAAAGCCCGTCTATATCTGGAATCACGCCGAGCACCTGGCCACCATGCGCAGCACGGTGCAAACCTTGGATGAGGCCGAGGATTGGTGCGCCGCTTCGGCGAAGAAGACGCTCGATGGTGCCGGATTGTCGATTGCCGATATCGATATCTTCAATCCCTACGATGGCTTCACTTTATTTGCCCACCATTGGTTGGAGGCGTTCCAATGGCATGGCGTGAAAAAGGGCGAAGCGCTACCGTTCTACAAAGGCGACATTCGCGTCGAAGGGCCGCATCCGTTTATGTCCAGTGGTGGCAACATTGGCACTGGTCGCACACGCACCGCGATTTACACCGACACGATCGAGCAGCTACGCGGCACCGCAGGGAAGAGACAGGTGACGATCCGCGCGGAGACTGGCATAGCCGGTTGCGTGCTGCCGCAGACTAATGGGCATGTGGTGTTTGGCAAGCATCAACCGTAATGGCGCATGCCGGCGCGCGCTTTAGAATGGTGATATGCCGGAAACCCAATACCGGCGCGGTTCTTCAGGCTTTTCCCGGGGGCGCTATTGCATCCCCGCCGCCTTGAGATACTGCAGATCGACAAAGCGCTCAACCGGTGGCAAGGGGCCTTTGAGTTCGCCCACTTCGCCCATGGTTTGAATCACCTGCGCGAATCCCTTCATGTCGATCTCGGCTTGTCTCGGGACCACGCCGCGTTCGGGCTCGAAATATAGTTGCAAGGTCGCCCGCGCGATTTCCTCGGTTGAACCGGTGGTGTCGAGAATGATGCGCACCACTTCGTCGCGATTGGCCGGATCGCGCATGAAGCGGAATGAGGCGGCCAGCGCCTTCACGTAGCGCACCATGGCATCTTTATTGTTTTCGGCCCAGGAGCGGCGCACGGCACTGACGATGAATTGAAAATTGGGCATCGCGTCCGTTGAAACACCCAGGCGCCGATAGCCTTGCTTTAGCAACTGAAAATCCTCGGGCTGACCCAGGGGTACTGCATCGCAACCTTCTTTGATGAGGCACAAAGCACGGGCGGGTGTGCCTACCAGCTCCCGCACTTTGAAATCGGCTTCGCGCACGCCGTTCATCGCCATCAACTTGCGGGTGGAGATCGATATCGTATCGACGGCCAGCGATAGACCTATGGTTTTGCCTTTTAATTCCGCGTAACTTTTGATTTCCGGTTTCACGATCAGGCTGTAAATCGGCGTCGCGGTTTCGCCGAGAATGGCGACGTTGTCCGAGCCGTTCAACACGTCCTGAATCAAGTAGGGCGTGGCGGTGCGGGTGATATCCACCGTGCCTTTAGTCAATGCGATCACCATGTTCTGTGCGCCGCCTTCGATCGGAATGATGCGCATGTCGATGCCCTCACGGGCAAAGAAGCCCTTGCGCTGGCCGATATAAAAATGCAGTGCCGAAACTGTTTTGATGGTCGAGGGGATTTGCCCGTAGCGCAGCGTGATGGTCTGTGCCGAGGCAAAATCGATCGGCGCGGCAAGGATGAGGGTGGCAAGTAGGGCGAGCAGTGGTTTCATGAGTGGATCTCCTTGGGGCAATGAATCGATTCTCGATGTGTTACTCGGGCTTTGCTCCGCACTCGGAGAAACGTGCGCCTTCGGCGAAGAGTGATGCATCCCATTATCGAGAAATTCGGTATTTATGGCTCGATCATTCGCGAGTGACATAATGCATGATCGAAATTCCCACTCGCCGCGAGGTCGCCGTGAAAGCAATTTTTGGTGTTGCCCTGAGTTTTTTCGCATTGACCGCCGCATGGGGCCAGCAAAGGGCTGCGAAAGACGCCGCAGATCCAGCGCCTAGTTATCCCAATAAAGCGGTACGCATCATCACGCCCTATACCTCGGGTTCGCCGGTTGACGTGCTGGCTCGTGTGGTGGCGCAGGACCTCACCAATCAACTCGGGCAAAGCGTGATCGTGGAGAATCGTCCCGGCGCCGGGACCACCATCGGCAATAAACTTGCGGCGACAGCCACGCCAGACGGATATACGTTATTGATTACCGGTACCGCGAATATCGCTTACACACCGTCTTTGTATCCCGAAGCCGGTTACCCGGATGTGGGTTTCAACCCGGATGTGTGCGCGGCCATGTTTGCGCCGGCGACCACACCCGCTGCGATCCTTAACAAATTGAATGCGGCCGTGAATGCCGGTCTTGCATCCGCCGAGTTGAAAGCGACCTTCGCCAAATTCGGCATGGAACCTAAACCGAGTTCGCCGCAGGAACTGGGCAGCTTCATGGTGGAGCAGGTGCGCAAGTGGCCGGGGATTATCAAGGCGGCCGGCGTTAGGCCCGAGTAACCGCTACTTGTTGTAACGCTTGTTGAGTGCTACGCAGGAGGAATAAATTCCTGATACGGTTGCGCGCAATAATTTGGTGCAGTCACTTGAAAGGGTCCAAGAATGATAAATCGACGATCGACAGGGGCGTGCCTTATTTCGTTGTTTGCGATTATGCCGGCGCTGGCACAGGAGGCTTATCCCAATCGCCCCGTTGCCCTGATCGTCAACGTGGCACCGGGAACCGGCGCGGATATCGTGGCGCGGTTGATCGCGCCAAGGCTTTCCGACCGGCTCAAACAACCGGTGGTGGTCGAAAACAAAGTCGGTGCCAGCGGCGTGATCGGCACCGAGTTTGTCACCAAGTCCGCGCCCAATGGCTATACGCTTATGCTGATGGTCAATTCGCACACCATGGTGCCGTGGTTGTATAAGAATCTTCCCTATGACCCAGTGGCGGATCTCGCGCCGATTGCCAAGATCGCCTCCACCAGTTTGGTGTTGGTGGCCAACCCGCAAGCCACGCCCGCGAAGGATTTCGCCGAGTTGTTCGCCTATGCCAAAGCCAATCCGGGAAAATTGAGCTACGCCTCTCCCGGCAAAGGCACCGCGCCGCACTTGATGATGGAGATGTTCAAGCAGCGCACCGGCGTCGATATTCTGCACGTGCCGCACAAAGACTCCGCCGGCGCGACTGCCAATGTGGTGGGTGGGCATGTGAACATGTTGCTCGCGATCATTCCGGCGGCGTTGCCTGCGGCGCGTGCCGGTAAATTGAAGATGTTCGCGCTCACCGGGCCGGTGCGCTCACCGCTCGCGCCTGATGTGCCGACCTACCGCGAGTTCGGTCACAACTTCATGGATTACTCCGACGGTTGGTATGCGCTCGCCGCGCCGGCCAAGACCCCGGCGGACATCATTGCAAGGCTCAATCAGGAGATGAAGCTCATCATGGCGCAGCCGGATCTGGGTGAACAATTGGGCAAGCAGGGCATCGTGCCGCTGGCCAGTTCCCCCGAAGAGATTGTGGCGCTGATCAAATCCGATTTGCAGCAATGGGGCAAGGTGGTCGCGGACGCAAAGATAACGGCTGATTGAAGACGCACAAAGACAATGGCTGATTGACGATGCAAATTATGTAGTGTTGTCGGCTAGGTACGACCATAAAGGCCGGGGGCTTTTCGGGCGATGGCACATCGGGAGCGAAACATGCAACAACAATACGACGTGGTAGTCATTGGTTCGGGAATTACGGGGCTGGCGTCGGCGTTGGCCGCCGCCGAACTCGGATTAAAACCTGTGGTGTACGAGAAGGCCGATAAATTTGGTGGTGGCACCGCCGCGTCGCACGGCGGCATCTGGATCGGCATCAATCATCTGGAATTGGCCGAGGGTTATCAAGACACGCGCGAAAAAGTTGTGGACTACATGAATTTTCTCGGCGGTGGCGAGTTGGACCAGGACCGGATGTTGACGTTCGTTGATCGCTCGCCCGAGGCGATGAAGTTTTTCGAGCGTTGCGGCGTGCAATTTCGCCTGACCAAGGGATTCACAGACCACTACTATGATCGCGGTCCAGGTACGACAGCAGAAGGCCGCATGTTCGAAGTCGAACTGATTTCCGCGGACGACCTGGGGGAATTCAAGGATTCGGTTTTGGTCTGGCCACAGGCACCGCTTGAGATGACCGTCGAGGAAAAGATCAAATGGGGTGGCCCCAATGACCACAATCATTGGAACAAGGAACTGATGGCTGAGCGGCGCAAGAAGAATATGCGCGGGCGTGGCGTGGGCCTCATCACGCATTTCTTGAAGCAACTGCTTGCACGAAATGTTCCGGTGTTTGCAAGCTCGCCGGTGGATCGTCTTCTAATTCAAGATGGCCGCGTGTGCGGCGTGGTATTGGCGAATGGCACCGAGGTCGGCGCGAAACACGGCGTCATTTTGGCCACCGGCGGCTACGAGGCAAATCCCGCCATGGTCGATACCTATGAAGGCTTGCCCGGTTGGCTCTCGATGGCCCCCTCCAGTGTCGCGGGCGACGGCCTCACCATGGCAATGGAAATCGGCGCGGCAAGCAAGACCATCCACAACAATATCGCCTTGTTCCTGGGCTTTAACGTGCCACCGGCTAAGCCGGGCGAAGAGCACTCGTTTCGCTTATCGAGCATTGGCGAAATGCTGTGCCCGCATACCCTGGTGGTCAATCGTGCCGGGCGACGCTTCGAAGATGAATCGTTTTTCCCCTCGATGGCGCCTGCCCTGCGGCAATTCGTCACGGCGGAGCATCGCTACGCCAATCTGCCTTGTTTTCTGATTTTCGACAGCCAGTTTGCGCGCAAACTCTCTTTCGCCGGGCAGGCAGTGGGCGCAGCCATACCGGATTGGGTGAGTAGCGGCAAGACCTTGGCTGAACTCGCAGCCAAGCTTAACGTTGATGCCGCCGGGTTGGAGTCCACAATTTCGCGCTTCAATGGTTTCGCGCAAAAAGGTATCGATGAAGACTTTCATCGCGGGGAAAAATACTGGAGCACCGGCCACCCCATCGGGCAGGAGGGCGTGACCAATCCCGGATTGGGAACTTTGGTGGAGGCGCCTTTTTACGGCATCGAATTGCATCCCAGTGCCTTCGCTTCGGCCGGGCTGGTTACCAATACCCACGGACAAGTCATGCACCAGCGCAATCGGCCGATCCCCGGCCTATATGCGGCGGGCAATGCCTCGGTGCATAGCGAATATGGCGTGGGTTACCAGGCGGGTCATTCGCTCGCCTCGGGCATGACCTTTGGTTACCTGGCTATTCTGCATATCCTGAAATTTCAAGGAATTGCAAAGACAAAATCCCTATAGCGCGCGGCGTTGAGCTTCATTGGTAGTTCAAATTAAGTATTGAAATGCAATGCCGGGCATCGACGGAGCCGCCTGGCATTACTCGATTTTTAATCCACTTTCCTTTATAACCTTGCTCCAGCGCGTGGTCTCGCTTTGAATGAAGCTTTGAAATTGCGCCGGTGTGCTGCTCAATACCGAGATGCCCACTTTATCGAGGCGTTCGATGACATCTTGAGTGGCCATGGTGGTGGCGACCGAACGTTGTACTCGGTCGATGATCGCCGGTGGTGTTCCGGCGGGCGCGACGATGCCCGACCAGATGGAGATATTCCCAAAACCCGCCAGCTCGGGTTCATCCGCCAGGCGCGGCAAATTGGGCAAGGCCGAGAGCGGGCGCTCGGCCAGCTTCGCCAGCGCGCGAAATTTACCATCGCGAATCATGGCGAGATTAGCGGGCAGGCCATCGAATGAGTATTGCACGCTGCCGGTGAGCAGGCCTTGCACGATTTCGACGCTGCCGCGATAGGCGATTTCCGTGCTCTTGATGCCGGTGAGCGAATTGAAAAGGTAACCGGCCAGCCTCGCGGGCAGCACGCCGGTGCCGAAATTGAGCTTGCCAGGGTTGGCCCTGGCGCGTGCGATCAACTCGCCCACGGATTTGGGGCCATCGGCGGTGGTGACCATCACCGGCGTGTTGTTGGTGGTGAGCGAGATCGGCGCGAAGTCTTTTTGCTCGTAGGAAAGATTGCTC
>JBJXEY010000277.1:0-3523 GCA_046153355.1 Burkholderiales bacterium | reverse complement strand
GCCGACCAGCGTGGTGGCGCTGCCTTCCTCGATGACGGCGGGGCCGGTGATGCGATCGCCGCGCAACAGGTCTTCGCGGTTGTACACCGGCGTGCTCGCCGGGCCTGAGCCCATGTTGACGCTGCGATGGGTTACGGCAGGTGCGCCGCTCTTTCTGGTTGCCAATGCCGGGAAGCCCGGCTTGGGCCGGCGGCCGATGGCGATGACGCGCACGTTCACCACTTCCGAGGGGATGTTGGTAAAGGAATGGCCGAAACGGGTTTCGTACAGGGCATTGAACGCTGAGCGGATCGCGGGCGCGTTGTCCGCAGACACCGTGTCTCCGCCCACCGGCGTGGTCAGCGTCCATTGCTGGCCGGCGTAACGCAAATCGAGATGCACGCTGCAGTCGATGTCCTTCTGCGCGACATCAGCCGCCTTGAGCCGTTGCACACCCTCGAGACTCAGTTCGCGAATCACATTGTTTATTTCGGCGTAGTCCTTCATGGGAAAGGGCCGCACGAAGGTGCGCACCAGGTCGTGGCGAAGATCGGCCAACAGCATTCCGAGCGCCGAAAAGCACGATGGCAGCGTCGGGACCACCACGCGCGGGATGCCGATGTCGCGCGCGATCGCCGCCGCGTGCAAGGGGCCGCCGCCGCCAAACGCAATCAACGTGGCCTCGCGTGGATCGACACCTTTCTCAATCGTAATCGCGCGCACCGCCAGCGCCATGTTGGAATTGGCGATGGTCAGCACCCCGGCTGCGGCATCTTCCACCGAGAGGCCGAGGGGCTTGGCAATCTTTTCCTCCACGGCCCTTCGCGCCGCGGGCACATCGAGCGCCATTTCGCCGCCCAGATAACGTGCGGCATTGATGCGCCCCAACAGCACATTGGCGTCCGTAACCGTAGGCTCGGTGCCCCCCGCGCCTATGCACACCGGGCCGGGTTCGGAGCCAGCGCTACGCGGGCCCACTTTCAGCGCGCCCAGTTGATCGCGCCAGGCGAGGCTGCCACCGCCGGTGCCCACCTCCACCACTTCGATGGTGGGCACCTGCAACGGGTAGCCGTGCACATAACCACCCACGTAATACACCTGCGAAACCTTGGGTACGCCATCTTCGATGAGCGAACATTTTGCGGTGGTGCCGCCCATGTCGAAGCCGATCACTAGGCGCTCGCCCAACAAGCCGCCGATGTGCGCGGCGCCGATCATGCCCGCCACCGGGCCGGATTCCACCATGGCCACCGGATAACGCTTGGCGCGTGGCGCGGTCATCACGCCGCCGCTGGATTGCATCAAATAAAACTGCCCCTTGAAGCCGGCGCTTGCCGTGACTTCCTCCAGGCGGGCGATGTAACTCTCCACCTTCGGTCCGACAAAGGCGTTGAGCACTGTGGTGGAAGTGCGTTCGAACTCGCGCCACTCGCGCACCAACTCCGAAGACGTACAGATATACACGTCGGGCAGCAGCGCCTGCAATTGTTGGCGTGCAGCTTCTTCGTGCGAATCATTGGCGTAGGAGTGCAGAAAGCAAATGGCCAGGGCCTCCAATTGCTGCTCGCGTGCGGCTTGCGCCACGGCGTCAAGGCCGGCGATATCCAGCGGCGTGATCACCGAACCATCGGGCGCGATACGTTCGGCAACCTCATAGCGCAGATAACGCGGCACGAAGGGTGCAGGCTTGTCGTAGAAAAGATCGTAATTGGCCGGGCGATTGCCGCGGCCGATTTCCAGCACGTCGCGAAAGCCGCGCGTGGTGAGAAGGCCGGTTTTGGCACCTTTCTTTTCAATGATGGCGTTGATCACCACCGTGGAGCCATGGAACAAAGTTTCCATATCAGCGATGGCAATTTCAGATTTCTTCACGCACTCCATGATGCCGCCTGAGAGTTCGCGCGGTGTGGAGGGCGCCTTGGTCACCGCAATGCGGCTGGTGGCGAGATCAAAGCCCACCAAATCGGTGAAAGTGCCGCCGATGTCGACGCCTACGGCAAACTTGCTGGTTTTGGGGCTGTCACTCTTCACAAAATATTCCAATATTGTATTGATTTGATCTTATCAAAGACATGGTGATTGAGTTCTATCTGAAAATGTTGGTAATTATGTTCTGCCTAAGAGACTGCCGGCGAGCGCAAAGGAAAAGGCGTTCGGGCTATTTCGTCAGCCCCTGCCGTAAATTTCCTCCAGCACAGGCAGCAGATATTCTCGGAACTTGGCGGGATTCTCGCTCATCGGAAAATGCCCGAGTGCCGTCATGATGGTCGCCGAGGCACCGGGAATCGACGCGGCGGTGCGCTTCGTATCATCCGGCGTGCAGGAGTAGTCGTATTCACCGGTGAGCAGGTACAGCGGGCATACCTTGGTGTCGATCAAATGAGTGCGATCACGATAATCCGAATCCTGGCGATAAAAATACAGATCGCCGCGAAACACCCCCGGCCCGCTTTGCAGATAGCCCCATAGCGTTTCCCAGCGATAGCGATCAGGCGATTGCGGCGCCACCAGGCCCGAGACCATCGCCGCGCAAATTTCGCCGCCGTGCACATCGGGGCGATCCAACCACGCGGTGTCGTACCAGGGCGTTTGGTGATCGGCGCCCTCAAGCCCGATCAGGGCGCGAAAGCGCTTGGCGTGATGCGCGCCCATGTCCAACACGATCCTCCCTCCCATGGAACAGCCCATCAACACCGGACGATCCAGTTCCAGCGCATCGGCTACGGCGAGAATCGCCTCGGCGTACGACTCGGTAGTGAGGCGGTACTCCTCATTCTCGTAACCCTCGGGCGGCAGGGATTTGCCATGCCAGGGCAGATCGAAGGCGATGACGCGATAACGATCAGTGATTGCCGGGTCGGTCATCACATGGCGGAATTGACGTGCATCGGCACCGGCGGTGTGCAGGCACAATAAGGGGATACCGCTGCCAGCCTCCTCAATATAGAGGCGGCAGGGTCGTCCACTAAGCGTAAGCGTGGCGTAACGCCCGGTGATGGGTTCGTAGACGATGCTCATGCGCTGGGCCTCAAGACCGCCTCGCTCATTGCGCGCCGTGGCGCCGCCAATACCTCTTTGACATAGCGCAGGTTCGCCATCAGCGGTTGCAGATCGCCCTCAATGGTGGCGTGGCCGAAGCGAGACATGGCAAATAAATCGTTATAACCGGGCGCGGGGATGGGTTGCCAGAAGCGGTGCCAGGCCTCGGCATTGGCGCGAATGGCGAAACGCCAGGAGCGCATTAAGACGGGGCCACGCGTTATGTCGACAATATTTCCTTCTGCCACCGTCACATAAAGTGGCACCGAGCCAGCGCCAAGCAGGAAAGTCGCTGAGCAGCCGCGCCCGCGACGCACGAGGGCGGCATCGTTATTGACCCATTCGGGCAGGCGTAAAAAAGTTGTGGCGACTTGGTTGTCGCCATCTTGACTAAGGTTGGTTGGAGATTCGTTCATTCGGCTTATATTACTGAGCTTTTCGAAAACTCGATGAGGAAATTCGATGAAATCTATGTTGCTTGGGATGGCAGTGGCAATGAGCGTTG
>JBJXEY010000448.1:0-5062 GCA_046153355.1 Burkholderiales bacterium | reverse complement strand
GCGATGCCCACCAAAATTTGTTCGGCGACCAACAGCCATGCCGCTGGACCGAATGCGCCAAGACCTGGCGCGGGTAGCGCCGGTGCGATCACCAGGGTGATGGCCAGGGCCGCTGAGATTTTGATGCGCGCCGGAATGGTTCGATGCGAAAACACCGGCGCTGCCATTAACAACGCGAGCACGCGGATAAACGGCCACAGAAATTGACCAAGCAGGGCTTCGATTTCGCCGAGGCTGAAGGAAATCATCGTCGCGACGATTGATCCGCGCGCTGCCGCTCAATTGACCACGTGCACGATGCCGGCAAAAATGCGCGCCATGTAATCGGTCATCATCGCAAGCATCCATGGGCCGGCGATGATCATCATGGCAAAAATGGCCACCAGCTTAGGTATGAATGACAGAGTCATCTCATTGATTTGCGTCGCCGCCTGCACTACGCTGACCGCGAGCCCCACTGCCAGCGCGGTCAACAATAGCGGCGCGGAAATCAACATCGCCATGTACACGGCTTCCTGCCCCATCGACATGACTTCTTGTGGTGTCATTCGAATGCCCCTTGGGAAACGCTCATCGAGTCGTTGCGGTCGGGTCGAGTTCTCATACGCCGAAACTTCCCGCGAGCGAGCCAATCAATACGTTCCAGCCGTCCACCAGCACAAACAACATCAATTTGAACGGTAAGGAAATCAATACCGGGGAGAGCATCATCATGCCCATCGACATCAATACGCTCGCCACCACCATGTCGATGATGAGAAACGGAATAAAAATCATGAAACCAATCTGAAACGCGGTCTTGAGTTCGCTGGTGACAAAGGCCGGCACCACCACGCGAAACGGCACGTCCTCGGGCGTTTTTGCGCCCTGATGGCCAGACAGCTTGACGAACAAAGCCAAGTCCGGTTCGCGCGTTTGTTTCAACATAAAGGTTTTCAGGGGCGGGGCGGCGCGCTCCAATGCCTGGTTGAAGCTTATCTTGCGCTCGGCAAGAGGCTGATAAGACTCGGCATAAATGCGATCGAATACCGGCCCCATGACAAAAGCGGTCAGAAATAGCGCGAGCCCGATCAAAACCTGATTGGGTGGCGTGGATTGCGTCCCCAGCGCATGGCGCAATAACGCAAGCACGATAATGATGCGGGTGAAACTGGTCATCAATAGCAGCACCGCCGGCAGGAAACTCAAGGCGGTGAGCGCGAGCAAGGTCTGCACCGGCACCGAATACACCTGGCCGCCGCCGGGGGCGGGGCTCGAGTTAAACGAAAATGTTTCCTGCGCCATCGCCGGATGCGTCAACAATAGGAGAAGTGCAGCTAACCAAAATACGCCAGACGGTCTTCGCATTTCGCGCTGCACCGGGCCGGTTGTCATTTGGTGCGGCCCAGCGTGCGCGCCAACAGCGTTTTGAAATCGAAAGAGGGGGCCACAGACGGTGTATCCGGCAGTTCGCCGCGTGGCAGGGTGTGCAGGTGAGTAATTTGGTTCGCGGTGACGCCTAAGATCAGCCAGGTGTCGCCTACTTCTAGGGCGACGATGCGTTCGCGCGGACCGACCGTGGTGCTCGCGACGGTGCGCAACCATGCGGCGCTCCCACGCCCAGGCGCGGCGACGCGGCGCAATGCCCAGGCGCAAGCGATGATCGCCGCCACCACCAGCGCCAAGCCGACCAGCGTTTGCGCCAATCCTGCGAGCGACGCAGACGCGGTGTTATCGGTGGCGTAGGCGTGAAGTGAAGCCGTAGCCGATGTCAAAAGAAAACAAACACGCCACATCAGCGATTCAACCTTCTGATGCGCTCTGAAGGCGTGACGATATCGGTGAGGCGAATGCCGAACTTTTCGTTTACCACCACCACTTCGCCCTGCGCGATCAGGCAGCCGTTGACCAACACATCCATGGGTTCGCCCGCCAGGCCGTCCAGTTCCACCACCGACCCTTGCGCGAGTTGCAATATTTGCTTGATGGCGATGCGTGTTCGGCCCAGCTCGACGGTCAGTTGCACCGGAATATCCAGGATCATGTCGATGTCCTGGGTGGCACCAGTGCCCGTGGGCGAGCCGAAATTCTCGAAAGCGGGCTTGCCCACTTGCATGGGCGGCCGCGTGTTCGACGCAGATTGCGCCTGCTCGGCCATTGCGGCTGCCCAATCGTCGTTCTCCACAGCTTCGGCGGTCTCGTTGCTCATCCTAATCTCCCAACTGATTTTCTTGCGGCGCAATGGCCAGGAATTTATCGATCTTTAGCGCGAACTTGCCGTTGCGCGTGCCATAGGCGCATTCGAACATTGGCACGCCATCGATTTCCGCGACCACGTTCTCCCTCGCATCGAAAGCGATGACATCGCCGGGTTTCATGGCGAGCAGTTGCTTGATGGTGGCCGGGATGCTCGCGAACTCCGCCGCCAAGGTGACTTCGGCGATTTGCACTTGGCGCGAGAGCATGCGTAACCAACGACGATCCGGCTCGGAACGGTCGCCTTGTCCGGTGCCGTATAAGAGGTCGCGTATTGGTTCGAGCGTCGAGTAGGGCAGGCAAAGACTGACGACACCCGAAACAGCGCCGATTTCGACGCGAAACGAAGACACCACCACCACTTCGCTTGGCGTGGCGATATTGGCGAATTGCGTATGCATTTCCGAGCGAACAAAGTCGAAGGTCAAAGGATGCACCGGCGCCCACGAGGCCTGATAGTTTTCGCGTACCACGTCAAGAAAACTGCGGATGATGCGGTGCTCGGTCGCGCTGAATTCCCGACCCTCCACGCGCGTATGAAATCGGCCGTCCCCGCCAAACATGATGTCCACGATGGTGAATACCAGGTTAGGTTCGAAGACGAATAGTCCGTGGCCGCGAAGCGGCTTGACCTGCATGATGTTGAGGTTGGTGGGGACCACCAGATTACGAATGAATTCCGAGTACTTCTGTACCTTGATGGGTTCCACCGCGACATCCGGGTTGCGGCGAATCAGATTGAATATTCCCACTCTGAGTAGACGTGCGAATCGATCATTGATGATTTCAAGCGTGGGCATGCGCCCGCGCACGATGCGTTCCTGAGTGGCCAGGTTGTAAGTTCGTGGCCCTGCGGTTTGCTCCGGCTCGGCCTCGGGCTCGGCTTCGCCCGACACGCCTTTCAACAAGGCATCGACTTCGTCTTGGGAAAGGATGTCCGTGGCCATGGGTTTCCTCGCGCCAGAACGTTATTGAATGACGAAGGCGGAAAAATGTACCGTTTCGATACCGTTTTGATGCGCCGGTTCCGGGACTGCTTCTTTCGCCTGCGCAACCAGTTCGCCCATGAGTTTGGACTTGCCCTCGGAGGAGCCCAGCTCGCGCGCCTCCTTGCTGGCAAGGAGAAGCAAAATCTTGCCGCGCAGAATCGGCATGTTTTGCTTGATGGCATCGGCAACCTGCAAGCTTTGCACCTCGTAGGTCACCCCCACTTGCAAAAAGTGTTCGCGGTCCGATAGGTTGACGGTGAAATTATCCAAGGGTACGAAAGTGGGCGCCGGTTTTTTCTTCACTTCGACCTCGGCGGGTTTTGCGTTTTGATTCTTCATATAGAACCAGACGCCACCTCCACTTGCGCCTGCGCCGATTAGCAAGGACAAAATCAAAATAAGCTTACCCTTGCCGCCTGATTTTGCCGCAGCGGGTGCTTCTGCCGCGCTTGCTTTGGTGTCTTTAGCCATAGTCTTTTAGCCCTGTGAAATGCCGCGACGCGACACGGCAGCAAATGAATTATCCAGAGCGTGTCGCGGAACGATGCCGCGAGCAGGCGGGAATTTGTGCCTCTTATCGCCCGTCGAATATTTTTCGTGTTCCGACGAAATTCTCGATCAGGATGTCGTGCCGGGCGTTAGGCGAAAGTGTCAATTAGCCCTTCGAGTCGGCGCGGCAAAGCTGCAGCGCGTGGCAAAACTTCGCCGTTTTCATCGACGGTCTCGTCATCGTGTTCTCCAGCGTTCTGCGTTCGCTCGTGCGATGGATCGCGCGCATCGTTCGCCAGGTGGTCTTTGTTTACCGTGGTGCTGTCCAGATTGACGCCAGACTCGGCCAGTACCTCGCGCAAGCGCGGCAGGGCATCCTCCAGGGCGCGGCGTGTCTCTTCGTGTGGCGCGGTGAACATCACGCTGGTTTGCTGATCAATGATCGAAATGCGAACCTCCACCGGGCCCAGTTCGGGAGGATTCAAGTGCATGTGCGCCGATTGCACCCGCTCACCGATCAGTACGCTGACCTGCGCGGAGAGCGACTCGCGCCAAACAGGGCTCGCGGGGTGTGCCTTGATTTCGCATTCGCGCACTAAGGGTTGCACGGTGCTGATGGCATTGGCATTGGCGAGCGTGGACGTGCTTGGCGACGTTGCGACGAAGGTTTCCGCTGGGTTGGATCTGGCTTCTTCACTCAAGACGGGTTGCAACAATTGCGCGAGGGCGGTTGGGTCGACTGCCGGGAGCGCTGCCTTCGACGGGCCGTTGTGCGTTTGTATTACCTCGGCCCTCGCGTCTTGCGCAGGTGCTTGTACGCTGGATTGAATCTCGCGCGGGTACGCCGCCAAGGAGGTGCCCAAAGGCCGAGGTATTTCGGTTTTGACATCCGCCCGACCCGCATCGGTGCCAAGCGCTGCGGGTGGCACCGCATTGTCGGGAGTGGCTAAAGTCGGTGTGGTTGGCGGCATCACCGCAGCAGTGGCGCGCAACGCAGTCAAAGCGATAGCACCACTCGATGCCACGTCCGAGGCTGTCGTGACAATTGTTGTCTCTGCGTCCGCAAGCGCGGGTGCCGCTGGGCTTGTCGCTTTCAATGCGTTATCCGGTATTAGACCCAGAACGCCGGGCGCAAATGTTGGAATCTGCGCTCCTGTCGGCGTTGTCGCGGCGTCGGTGGGCAACTGAGTCGAGAGTTGCGTTTCGATCGACTCCACTTCATTGGGCGCTACCGGCGCTGGTGCCGCCGGCGCGAGCAGCATGTCGATCAACGTCTGAAACGGATTGCCGCCTTGGGGGGCATCGCCTTTTGGCTCGGCGATGCTGGTCATGGAATCGGACATGCTGGT
>JBJXEY010000435.1:0-12594 GCA_046153355.1 Burkholderiales bacterium | reverse complement strand
CGCTACCACCAGTACGCCAGAAGAGTTCGCTGAAATCGTCAAGCGGGATCTGGGCTATTGGACGCGGGCGATTAAGGAAGCTGGTATTACCATCGATTGATGTTCCTCTTGCCGAGGGGCTTTCGGTTTTTTTGCAGTGGGAACATGGCGACTTTGCAAAGTAGGGGCTCTCGTGTTTGGCGAGAATCTTTTAACCAAGCCCCACGGCCTCGGCCAGCGCGTCAACCTGTTCTCCATAGTGGGATACGGCATTGAGCAGAATGTGATTTACCCCACATGAAGCCAAGACTTCGATCTGTTCGCGCACTTGCGCAGGCGTGCCGTGAATGCCTGCGGTGTCGGTGAGTGCGGGTTTGCCGTTGATCGCGGTGAACCAGTGGTTCAAGCGCTCCCGCGCAACGCCTGGTTTTTCATCTACCGCCAAAAATACACGCTTGGATATCGAGAAGCTCGCCGGGTCGCGACCCACTTTATCCAGCGCGATGCGCAGTTGCGCGAGGTTAAGTTTGAAATTGGTCAAAGTCTGTGCGCCGCTTCCCATCCAACCGTCACCTAGTTCGACGGCACGCGTTATTGCATCGGGGTGCTGGCCGCCCAGCCATAGCGGCGGGTGAGGGCGCTGCACCGGCTTTAACGCCATCTGCGCATCCTCCAACTGATAGAAGTCGCCGTGAAAATTGATCTTAGGCTCGCTCCAAATAGCCTTGATCAGCGCGACGCTTTCTCGAAAGCGGCCGACGCGGCGCGCCATGGGTATTTGAAAATCTTTGTACTCCTGGTCGCGGCCTAGGCCAACGCCGAGGATCGCGCGGCCACGGCTCACGACATCTAGCGAGGCGATTTGGTGCGCCACATGCACTGGGCTATGCATCGGCAATGTGACCACGGAAACACCGAGGCCGATGGTCTTGGTGAGCGCGGCGGCATAGGTTAGGGCTACCATTGGGTCAAGTGAATAGACGTGATCGAGCGTGTTTTCGGTTACCCAGAGATCGCGAAAGCCGAGTGCTTCGGCGCGCTGCGCAACGGCGCCGACCTCATCCATATTCAAAGGATCGGGTGAGCGGTGCGGCAATACCATGCCAAATGAAAGTCGGCTAAAAGAAAGTCGGTCGTTGGAGTCCGAAAGAGGTTGATTCATGTCGCGCTTCATCAGATGAAATTTTAGGTTCTCAGTTTGACACCGGTGCGTCGGGATGTGTAACTTGCCCCCTTCCACATACGCCAAAGGAACACTTCATGGGCAACGATGACATACGCGTGGCCCTTGATATATCGGAGAGCGGTTCGGTGGGACACGAGGTTCGCATCGTCAAAGGCGTTTGCCCACACGACTGCCCCGATACCTGCGCGTTGGAGACCACCGTGGCGAATGGTGTCGCGATCAAAGTCGAAGGCGCGAAGAGCCATCCCTTCACCGACGGCGTTCTTTGCACCAAGGTTGCGCGTTACCTTGATCGCACCTATGCGCCGGATCGCGTGCTGTACCCCATGCGACGCATCGGCGCCAAAGGACGCGGTCAAGGCAGTTGGCAGCGCATCAGTTGGGACGAGGCGCTGGATGAGATTGCGGCGAAGTTCAAAGAAATTGCCGCCTCGCCTGACGGCCCGCAATCGATTTGCCCCTATAGCTATGCGGGCACCATGGGTCTGCTGAACTACTCCGCCATGGATAGGCGTTTTTTCCATCGGCTCGGGGCTTCGCTTCTGGATCGCACCCTGTGTTCCTCGGCGGGCAAGGTCGGCATCAAGATTACCCTTGGTGCGGGCGTTGGCATGGACCCCGAACGTGTCGAGGACGCGAAGCTCATCATTATTTGGGGCTCGAACCCCATTACGTCGAACTTGCATTACTGGAGCCGCGTGCAGGAGGCCAAGCGCCGCGGCGCGAAGTTAGTCGCCATCGACCCCTATCGCAGCCTCACCGCGGAAAAGTGCCATCAACATATCGCCCCTTTGCCCGGTACCGATGCGGCGCTGGCGCTTGCCATGATGCATGTGATCATCAACGAAGGACGGTTCGATGCCGATTATGTCGAGCAATACACCCTGGGTTTCGAGGCATTAAAGGCGCGAGTGCAAGACTACCCTCCCGCAAAGGTCGCGGATATCTGCGGTATTTCGGCTGAGGTCATAATCGATCTCGCCCGAGAGTATGCCGCCACCAAACCCTCGGCCATCCGCGTCAATTACGGCTTGCAGCGCCACTATGGCGGTGGCATGGCGGTGCGCACCATTACTTGCCTGCCGGCGCTGGTTGGCGCTTGGCGCGACGCGGCGGGCGGTGTGCTCCTGGGAACCGGGGATTTCTACGCCATGGATCACAAGGCCCTGGAGCGCCCAGACCTCATCTGGAATAAGCCGCGCACCATCAACGCGAGTTGCATCGGCGATGCGCTGCTCGAAGCCGATCCGCCGATTCGCGCTTTGTATGTGTACAACTCGAATCCGGTGACCATCGCGCCGGATTCGGAAAAAGTGATTCGTGGATTTTCGCGCAAAGACCTTTTTACCGTGGTGCACGACGTGTTCTTCACCGATAGCGCCGATTACGCCAATATCTTTTTGCCCGCGACCACACAACTGGAATGCCTGGATGTGCACAAATCCTATGGGCACCTGTATGTCATGTTGAACCAACCGGCCATCGCGCCATTGGGGGAGGCGCTGCCCAATACCGAAGTGTTTCGGCGGCTGGCGGCGAAAATGGGTTTTGATGACAACTGTCTTTACGATAGCGATGAACAGATGGTGCAGCAGGCCATCGCCTCGCCGCATCCGCGCATGGCCAATATCGATTTCGCCACGCTCAAAGAAAACGGTTGGCAGCGCTTGAACGTTCCGGCAAATTTTGCGCCGTTTGCGCAAGGCGACTTTCCCACGCCCTCGGGCAAGTGCGAGTTCTACAGCGAATACGCGGCGTCGATTGGCCTTGATCCGTTGCCGACCTTCACGGCCCCTATCGAATTCGCGCGTAATGCGCCGGAGCGAGCACGGCAGTACCCACTGGCCTTCTTGTCGCCACCGCAACGTAATTGCTTGAATTCGAGCTTCGCGAACTTGCCGTTATTTCTTGAAAGTGAAAAGGAGCCGCATCTGGATATCCATCCCCTGGACGCCACCGCACGCGGCATCGTTGATGGCAATTGGGTGCGTATCTTCAATGATCGCGGCGAGTTTGGTGCGCGGGCGAGGGTGGGCGAAAAGGCACGTCCAGGCTGCGTTGTCGCGCTTTCGTTATGGTGGAAAAAGCTCTCCCCCGACGGCGCCAATGCCAACAACGTTACCTCGCAGCGTGTCGCCGATATGGGCAACGCCGCGACCTTCTACGATGTATTGGTGGAGGTAGAGCGTGCCGCACAGCTGCCGGATGCCAGGTCTTGAATCAAGCGCGCTGCGCAAATACCTGTCATCAAGCGTGCTGCGCAGATACCTGGCGCTACGCTACAAATCGGCGTGTAGATCAGAACACAATGACCAAACGCCCACGCGTGCCTTTGGCTTCAAGCCGGCGATGCGCCTCGGCCGCCTGCTCCGGCGGATAGGTCGCGGCGACACGCAGCGTAATGCGTTTGGTTGCTGCCAGCTCGCGAAGCCGTTCCAAGAGATCCGCACGGTGGTTGTATTCGCGAACCATGGTCTTGTGAAATACGATGCCGCGCGCCGCGCCGCTCCAGCCACGCACTGACGCAAAGCCGCCGCCATCGCGAACCGCGCCGACTGCGAGTTCGCTCTGGAAGGCGCCATCGGCGAGCCCATCCACGCCCTGTGGCGCGACCTTGCGAATTTGTGCGGCGATGTCATTGCCGCGCGGCACGACTACATCGGCGCCCAGCGAGCGCACCAGCGCCTCATCGGCACTCGATGCATCGGCGATAACGCGTAATCCATCGGCCTTGGCCTGTTGCACGACGTACCCGCCGTAGCAACCCGCCGCGCCGGTGACCGCCAGCGTTTGACCTGGTTGCAACGCTAGCTGATCCAGCGACCGCCGCGCGGTGAGCCCATTCATCGGCAAGGTCGAAGCTTCAATGAGCGAGGCGCCGGCTGGCGTACGCACCACACAATCGGCGGCGAGAACAATGCTCGCGCGGTAGGCGCCATGGCTGCCGCTATTGACCACCATCGCCATGACCGCATCGCCAATCGCAAGATCTGTCTTGGTGCCAGGGCCAATCTCGTCGACCACACCGGCGATATCCATGCCGGGAACATGCGGTGGCGCGATGCCTTTTAGCAATTCCGCTCTGGCGCCTTTGCGCAAAGTGGTATCGGTTGGATTGATGGTCGCGGCGTGCACGCGAATGCGTAGCTCGCCCGCTGTGGCGTGTTGCTCGGGAAGATCGAACACCCGTAGTACCTCTGGCCCACCAAATTCAAATATTCCAATTGCTTTGCTCACTGTTTTTCTCCTTTGACGAATTCGTGATGTCAGGCTTTTTCCCAGGTCGCAAACGCCATGGCGGTACCGGTACCCGCTTCACTGCGATAACAAGGCACGTAGTCGAGCATCTTCATGGTGAGCCCCGAACCGGAGAGCGCGCCGCAGGCGGTGATCCAGTTCTTGGTTTCCGAGGTGCCGGCGCGGAACATGACGTTGGGTTCGCGGCGTAGCGCACTCTCGTCGCCTCGCACCATGGCGTCGAGCATGCGTTGGTCCCATTCCTCGTCGATGACGTAGTGCGACAGTCCACCCGAGGCGCAAATGGCGATGCGTTTGCCGGGGTTGTCGTTGCCCCAGGCTTGTAAGGCGCGCGCGATGGATTTTCCAAAATCGAAACAGCGTCCGGGCTTAGCCTGGTTGGGTGGGTAGAAGGTGTTTTGCAGAATCGGCACCATCGGAATTGGCTTGTCGCGCAGAATGCGCCGCACGATAAACCCGACCGAATGCGTGATCGACAACGGTCCGCGCTCTCCCTTCGGGATCTCTGAGCAGGTGGTGACATCGATTTCATCCTCGATGGCCTGCTCGATGATGCGAAGGGCAAGATCCGTCTGCACCGGATAGAGGCGATCCTCCGGGGGGCGTTGGGTGCGTGCGTAAATCTCGATTCCGGTGGGCGCTTGCGGGTCGTATTTGCCTGGATCGTATTTCGCGTTTAGCACGTTCTCGGCGCACACCACCGCGAAGCTCGGTTGGACCGCTGCTTCGAACCATTCGTGCTGATCATCGCCTATCAAAACGAGGACATCGGGGTTGACCGCAGCGAATTTATCCGCAAGCGTATCGAGCGCCACCTGGCAACGCTGGAAATTGGCCACGCGAGACGCCTCCTGGTTCTGCTCGATAAGGTAAGCATTGCGCCGCATATCGACCAACTCCTGGTAGGAGTAGGTGCCATCCCGATAGGCATGGCGGTTGCGTTTGCGATCCACATCGGCGCGCAATTCCCAGGTCTCGGGCGGCATGGCGAGTTGCGGGGCATGCGAGCTGCCAAATGCGTAGATCAAATTTTCCATGGTGATTTCCTATCGGTATTAATCGCGCTTGGCATTTTGTATGGCACGCCAAATACGTTGCGCGGTGGCGGGTGTGTCGATATGCGTGACGCCAAGCGGCGCCAGGGCATTGATCACCGCGTTGCTCACGCAGGCCAATCCGCCCACGGTTCCGGCTTCTCCGGCGCCTTTCACTCCCAAGGGATTGGTGGGCGTGGGTGTGGGATGCGAATGCACTTCGATGGCTGGCAGGTTATCGGCGCGCGGAATGCAGTAATCCATGAAGGAACCCGAGAGCAGTTGCCCGGTTTCGGGGTCGTAGTTCACATCCTCCATCAGTGCTTGGCCGAGCCCCTGCCCGATGCCGCCGTGGATCTGGCCTTTGAGAGTGAGGTAATTGATGATGGTGCCCACATCGTCGATTACGTAGTAGGCGAGCACGTCGACGAACCCAGTCTCGGGATCGACCTCGACCTCGCAGATATGACAGCCGGTGGGGAAGGTGGGTTGACTGACAAAGGTGCCGGTTTCGTACAAACCGGCTTCAAGACCCTTGGGCAGTTTCATTGGCTCATAGGCGGTTTGCGCGACCTTCTTTAAATTGACGGATCGATCAGTGCCCGCGACTTTGAAATTGCCGCGCTCGAACTCGATGTCGGATTCGGCGGCTTCCAAGAGATGCGCGGCAATCTTCTTGCCTTTGTCGATGATCTTGCCTGAGGCAAGGTGCACTGCGTTGCCGCCGCTCACCGCCGAGCGTGAACCGAAGGTGCCGATGCCAAAGGGCGATACATCGGTATCGCCTTCCAAGAGGCGTACGTCTTTGGAATCCACACCGAGCAGGTGCGACAACAGAATCTTGTACATCTGATCGTGGCTCTGGCCTTGCGATTTGGTGCCGACGATTAGGGTCATGGTGCCGGTGGCGTCGAACCTGATTTCCGCGGTTTCAGGCAACGGCGGGGATGAACGCTCGATGGTGTTAGTCACGCCGATTCCGCGTAGTTTTCCACGTTGCTTCGATTCTTCGCGACGCGCGGCGAAGCCGGCATAGTCGGCTAGTTTCGCCGCGTCATCCAGGTTCTGGCCGAAGTTGCCGCTGTCGTATACGAAGGTCAGCGCGGTTTTCCAGGGTTTGTCGATCTTGGGGATGGCGTTCAGCTTGCGAATGGCCAAGGGGTCTTTACCCAACTTTTGGGCCGCGATATCGATGATGCGCTCGATGATGTAGGAAGCTTCGGGCCTGCCCGCACCCCGATAGGTGGCGGTGGTAGAGGTATTGGAGTACACGCCTTTGACCGTCACGTGCATGGCGGGAATGGCATAGGTGCCGGAGATGCCACCGACGTTGGAGAAAGCGGGTGACAACTGGCGATCCGCGTAAAGATAAGCGCCCATATTCGCCAGGCTGTGGGCGCGCACCGCGAGGAAGCGGCCTTCTGCATCCAACGCCAACTCAACCTCAACATGGTTGTCGCGTGCATGATCATCGGATAACAAGGTCTCACTGCGCTCGGCCATCCACTTCACCGGGCGGCCCAATCGACGCGAGGCCCAAAGCGTCACCAGGTTTTCGTTCGAGGTATTGCCCTTGGAGCCAAAAGAGCCGCCGATATCCCCGGCCACCACGCGAAACTGGTGCTCGGGTATGCCAAAGATTTCATTGGCGAATAGCCGCCGCGCGGTATGGCCCCAGGCGATGCCGCCATATAAAGTAGTGCGTTGCGAATGCGGATCGTAGTGGCCGATACAGCCGCGCGCTTCAATGGCCGCATTGGTGACCCGATTGATATACAGGGATTGCTTAACGACATGGGCGGCTTTGGCAAATGTCGCGTCCACTGCGGCTTGGTCGCCGGCCTCATACATCCAGGCGATGTTGTCGGGGCAGTCCTCCCACAACGCAGGGGCACCGGCTTTGACGGCGTCCGCGCCGAGCACCACCGCAGGCAGCGGTTCGTAATCCACCTCGACCAACTCCGCGGCGTCCTTGGCCTGCCACTGGGTTTCGGCCACCACGTAAGCCACGATGTCGCCCACCATCCGCACGCGATCGCGCACGATGCCAAACATGCCCGACTGGTGCATGGGGCTTCCGTCGGGGCGTTTCATGGGCATGCGGCAGGTAATAGTGCCCAACTTGTCTTCAGCAATATCGGCGCCGGTGTACACCGCGACCACGCCGGGTGAGGCCTTGGCTTTGCTTGTTTCGATGGCGAGAATTCGGGCGTGGGCGTGCGTCGAACGCACCACGCTGGCGAACAGGGTATTGCGTGGCAGTTCCATGTCCGCGGTGTAGCGGCCTTCGCCGCGCAGAAGACGCGGGTCTTCCTCTCGCAGTACCGGCTGACCCATTGAAAATTGACCCATTGTTTGTTGCCTCCGAATAACTTTGCGAATTGTTGGTTGTCGCGACGCATTGTGTCGCGGTTTTTGCTGTGCCTTACTGCTATGTCTCACATCGATTCATCGGAACCGAGTGTCGGAAGTATTATCCGATGCGAACGCAAAGCGAGGTGAACTATGTCGAACGCCGAAGCATTAACCGCTCAAGCATCGAGCGCATTTCCAATGAAGCCGCTATGGCAGCAGATGACCTGGTGGGTACTGCTGTTTCCGGCGGCGATGTTTGTCGCCATGGGTATGCAAAGCGTTTTCTTGCTCAATTGGGTGCATGTTTTATCAGGCGTGCTGTGGACGGGCGCGGATCTGTTCATGGGCTTCATCATGGGGCCGGTGCTGCGCAGCCTCGACATTCAAACGCGCACCAAGGTCATCGCCTACATGGTGCCGCGCACCTTGCTCTATTTTCCCGTTGTGGCGCTGACAGCCGGTACCGCGGGTTGGGAGCTGGCGAGTTGGCTGGGCTACAGCCATCCCGATCATCCTAAGTACTTCTGGGCGATGTTTTCCCTGGGGCTGGTGTTGCTGATGACGGTGGTGGGGATCTGCCTGTTGCTGCCCAATACCTTGCGCATTTGGATGGAATTGAAGAAACCGGAGCCCGACCGAGAAAAAATTACGCGCCTTAATCGCTACAACATCCGGCTCTCAGGCGGTCAGGGGGTAATGCAGGTGGCCATGATTTTGATCATGGCCTATTTCCGCTTTTGAATTGCGAACTGAGGAAACAATTTCACTGCGTTGTCGCGGTGAATCGCGCGCAGTTCGTTGCTGCTTAAATTGCTTTGCGCCAAGCCCGCGCTAATTTCGGCGGCGGTACGGAATGTGAAATCGGTGCCAAATAGAATTTGCGAAAGCGGGAATAGCGCCTTCATCGCGGCCATCGGCACCGGATGCGCGACCTGCGCCACGTCGTAATAAAAGCGCTGGATCTCATGCATGAAGCCGTGCGGCATACGCGCGGCAAATTGCGGACGCATTGCCAGCCGCGTGAAGCGCTCGATGATTTGCGTGATGGTGCCGCCGCCATGCGACCAGATCACATCGACATTTGGCGAGCGGCCGGCGGTACCGGAGAAAATCACATCGGCAATCGATCGGGTGGTGTCGGTATTAATTTCGATGGCGGTGTCGGGAATATCGGCGATCAAATCCTCCAGGAAAAACGGCACCGTAGGGTGGGTGTAGAGCACCGTTTTGCGGCGATTCATTTCCTCCCAAACCGGCGCGAAGCTAGGGTGCCCTAGCCATTTTCGGTCGTAACTGGTGACCATGTACACGCCATCGGCCTTCAACACATCCAGCGCGTATTCGATTTCGCGCAGACTGCCGTCGATGTCGGGCATCGGTAGGACGGCGAAGTTGCCAAAGCGGCCAGGGTAATCACGCTTCATATTGGCGGCGAATTCGTTGGCTTCGCGCGCCAGGCGCCGGCGATCCGGATGATCGGCAAGATACGAGGCGGCATAAAGCGAGGTGATGGCCGTCGCGGCGCCACCTTTGTCCAGCATTTCGATGGCCATGGAGGGTGTCCAGTCGTAGGCCGCGGTGCGCGAGCCAGGATAGGTGTTGACCAGTTTCTCCGGCCCGATGGCGTCGATGTAGCCGCGTGGTGCGATGTGATGATGCACGTCGATGCTGTTGTAGATCGTGGGTACGGCAGGGTCTCGTGGCTTTTTCTTCGGCGCCGCGCGCGAGCCGGATTTCGATGAGGCTTTTGCCTTCGCGCGGGTGGCGGCCAGATAGACGGATTCGAATGGCTGGTGATTGAAGGGCACCATCAACCCGGGCGGGCAACATTCGCAGGGAATACTCGCAGGCAGTTGGGTACGACCGGATGAAATGAACATGAGTGCAGCCTCATTGACGAAAAATGGAGCGCGCACCTTAGCATCGCGCGTTTCGCGGCGTCAACGCGGCGGGGCATAATTGCCGCGTCTAAATTAAAAGGATCTCGACATGTCAGGCGAACGCAAACTCTCCCCGACCGATAAGCGAAAACTTTTTCGTCAACTACTCAATCGAAAAACGCTTTCTGTAATGCCTGGTGGTTTCAGCCCGGTGTATGCGCGTATCGCCGAGCTTTCCGGCTTCGAGAGTTTCTTTGTCGCGGGTTCGCAGGTCTCGGCGTTTTTGCTGGGCGTGCCGGATAACGGCATCATGGGATTGCGCGACATCGTCGATCACGTGCGTCACGTGGCGGCCGCCACCAACATCCCCATTTTTGTCGATACCGATACCGGTTTTGGCAATGCGGTGAATGTGCACTACACCGTGCAGGAGTGCGTTAATTCAGGCATCGCAGGCATTCAGATCGAAGATCAGGAGGCGCCGAAAAAATCCTCCACCAGCGCGGGGCGGCGTTGCATTTCCATGGACGAGGCGGTGGGCAAGTACCGCGCGGCGGTGGCGGCGAAAAACGCCATCGATCCGGAGTTTGTGATCTGTGCGCGCTGCGACACCTTGGGCGCGGAGAACGGCGGCTTCGAGGAGACGGTGAGACGCTGCATTGCTTATGTGAAAGAAGGTGGCGCGGACTTTGTGTGGTTGAATTCGATTGAAACGCGCGAACAGGTGAAAGAAGCCTGCGCGCGTATTCCCGCGCCGGTGCTCACCATCTGGGGTGGCGATGAGCCCGCGCCCACACCGGAGGAATACGAAGCGCTGGGCTTGCGAATCGTGCTCTACCCGGTGATCGCCGCTACCGCTGGCATGCAGGCGGCGTGGCAGTTGTTTAACGACTTAAAGCAACGCGGCAAACCCGCGCTGGATGACTGGGCAGAGGGCGTACGCGCTAGTAAATTCGGCGCTGTGCAGTTGAAGACCGTGGTCAACTCGGGCAAGGTGCGCGAAATCGAGGATGCTTACCTGCCCGAGTCAGAGAAGCGTGATTACGCAGGCACCTGGGGTCACGCCACGCCGCTGGGGGAAAAGAACCTTTAACCGGAAAATGCCTGAAGAAGCGCGCTAGTACTCGTTCTTCAGGCCAATCCTTCTTGCCTATTTGACCGGGTTGGCCCAAGAATCCTTGAGCGTCACGGTTCGATTGAAATCCGGCTCGCCGCTCACCGGGTCGGTACGATCGGCGATGAAATAACCATGACGTTCGAACTGAAAACGCTCGCCCGGTTTAGCACCGCGCAACGAAGGCTCGAGTTGCGCGGTGATGGTTTTTTTCGATTGGTGATTGAGGTCGAGTAGGTAGCTTCGATCCGCGCTGCCTGGGTGCGGCGCCTTGAACAGGCGATCATAGAGGTGTACATCTGCCGCATAGGCGTGCTGCGCGCTGACCCAATGGACATTGCCTTTGACCTTGTAGGTATCCGAGCCAGGCGTGCCGGATTTGGAATCTGCGAAGTAGTTGCAGCGTACTGCGGTGATACGACCTTGCGCATCTTTGTCGCAGCCGGTGCACTCGACCACGAAGCCATAACGCAGGCGCACTTTGTTTCCGGGGAACAGGCGAAAGTAGCCTTTGGTGGGTGACTCCATGAAATCTTCGCGTTCGATCCACAGCTCGCGCGAGAACGGCACCGGGCGCGTACCCAATTCGGGCTTTTGCGGGTGGTTGGGTGGGGAGCAGGTTTCTTCCTTACCTTCGGGATAGTTTTCGATGATGAGTTTGACTGGGTCCAACACCGCGACCCGTCTTGGCGCGACTTCGTTTAAATGCTCGCGCATGCATTCTTCGAGCACCGAGTAGTCGATCCACGAATCGGCTTTGGATACGCCAATACGCTCGGCAAACGCGCGAAAACCTTCCGGGGTGTAGCCGCGGCGTCGCGCGCCTACCAGCGTGGGCATGCGTGGGTCATCCCAGCCCTCGACCACCTGGTTCTCCACCAACTCGATCAATTTGCGTTTTGACAAGACGACGTAGGTGAGGTTGAGTCGCGCAAATTCAATCTGCCGTGGCAAGGGTGTTTGCAGCATGCCCTCCAGGACCGTCTCGTCAGGTAGTTTGTAGTTATCCGCGAGGCGCGCGAGCAGCCAGTCGTAGAACGGTCGCTGATCTTCGAATTCGAGTGTGCAGATCGAATGGGTGATGCATTCCAGCGCATCTTCGATCGGATGGGCAAAGGTGTACATCGGGTAGATGCACCATTTGTCGCCGGTGCGGTGGTGGGTGGCGCGACGGATGCGATAGATGGCCGGATCGCGAAGATTGATATTGGGCGATGCCATGTCGATCTTGGCGCGCAGCACATGCTCGCCGTCGGCGAATTTGCCATCGCGCATGTCGTGGAACAGTTGCAGGTTTTCGGCAACGCTACGCTCGCGATACGGGCTGTTATTTCCGGGTTCTGTCAGGGTGCCGCGCAGGGTGCGCATCTGTTCCGCGGAGAGACTCTCCACGTAGGCGTGACCGGTGAGGATCAAACGCTCGGCGGCCTCATACATGAAATCGAAATAATCGCTGGCGAAATAAAGATGGTTCTTCCAATCGTAGCCCAGCCAGCGCACCGAATCGATGATGGAATCGACGTACTCCTGCTCCTCTTTTTCCGGATTGGTGTCATCGAAGCGCAAATGACAGGCGCCATCGAAATCCGTGGCCAAGCCGAAATTCAAGCAGATCGACTTGGCATGACCGAAATGCAGGTAACCATTGGGTTCAGGGGGGAAGCGCGTGCGTAT
Source organism: Burkholderiales bacterium (assembly GCA_046153355.1). Taxonomy (GTDB): domain Bacteria; phylum Pseudomonadota; class Gammaproteobacteria; order Burkholderiales; family SG8-39; genus 2-02-FULL-62-17. The sequence goes on along the minus strand of JBJXEY010000435.1, from coordinate 114 downwards.
AACTGCGTTGTCGGCGGGTGAATTTGCGTGTGCCTGCGCCGACCACATCCGAAACGTGAGTGAAGCAGCGGCTTTGCGAACCGTCGCCGTAAACAGTGATTTCGTTGCCTTCCA
>JBJXEY010000434.1:0-4189 GCA_046153355.1 Burkholderiales bacterium | reverse complement strand
GATCGTGAAGGTGGGCGATGAGATCGAGATCGTGGGGATCAAGCCCACGGTGAAGACGGTGTGCACGGGCGTGGAGATGTTCAGGAAGCTCCTGGACCAGGGGCAGGCGGGGGACAACCTGGGAGTGCTCTTGAGGGGCACGAAGCGCGAGGAGGTCGAGCGCGGGCAGGTGCTGGCCAAGCCGGGGTCGATCACGCCGCACACGAAGTTCGAGTGCGAGGTGTACGTGCTCTCGAAGGAAGAGGGCGGCCGGCACACGCCGTTTTTCAACAATTACCGGCCGCAGTTCTACTTCAGGACGACGGACGTAACGGGGGCGGTGGTGCTGCCGGCGGGCACGGAGATGGTGATGCCCGGGGACAACATCAAGATGGTGGTGACCTTGATCGCGCCGATTGCGATGGAGCAGGGCTTGCGCTTTGCCATTCGCGAGGGCGGCAAGACCGTGGGCGCTGGCGTGGTGGCCAAGGTCATTGAGTAAGTGTTCGAAGGCCAATAGCTCAACTGGCAGAGCGTCGGTCTCCAAAACCGAAGGTTGGGGGTTCGATTCCCTCTTGGCCTGCCAAGGCAAACAAACTAGGACGGGAGCTGCCCAAAGGCAGCGGTGACCGGACAATGTCTGACAAGATAAAGATTGCTATCGCGGTGCTTTGCGTAGTTGGCGGATTGGCAGGCTATTACCTGCTTGCCTCCAGTGCGACGGTATTGCGCTTGGCTGCATTGATGGCGGGTATTTTGGCGGGCGCGGTTGTGGCTTGGTACAGCGTACAGGGTCAACAATTTTTTGCATTCGCCAGGGAATCGGTAGCAGAGACTAAAAAAGTCGTGTGGCCTTCGCGCAAGGAATCCTTGCAGACCACGGGTGTCGTTTTCGCGTTCGTTGTCGTCATGGCGGTATTTCTGTGGGTGAGCGATAAGTCCTTGGAATTTCTGCTCTACGACGTGATTTTAGGTTGGAAGAAGTCATGACCATGCGCTGGTACGTTGTACACGCCTATTCCGGGTTCGAGAAAACGGTGCAACGCACCTTGCTTGATCGCATCTCGCGTGCCGGCATGCAGGACATGTTCGGCAAAATTCTTGTCCCGACTGAAGAGGTCGTGGAGATGAAAAGTGGTCAGAAGAATATATCCGAGCGCAAGTTTTTTCCCGGATATGTCTTGGTTGAAATGGACATGACCGACGAAGCCTGGCATTTGGTAAAAAACACCGCCAAAGTGACTGGATTTGTCGGTGGTGCGCATGGGAGAAAACCGCCCCCCATCACCGAAAAAGAAGTTCAAGCCATCATGCATCAAATGCAGGAAGGCGTGGAGAAGCCCAAACCCAAGGTGCTGTTCGAGGTCGGTGAGGCGGTACGTGTCAAAGAAGGTCCGTTCACCGATTTCCACGGCTCGGTTGAGGATGTGAATTACGACAAATCCAAATTGCGCGTATCGGTGACCATATTTGGTCGTGCGACACCGGTTGAATTGGAGTTTGGACAAGTCGAAAAGGCGTAGGAATAAGGTTTTTGCGACATTGTTAGGTTGTTTAAAGCGCGATTAAGTTTTTAAGCGTTGAATTGTTGTTGAACCGGGGAGGGCGAAAGCCCGTTCGAACCCAAAAGGAGAGCCAGCATGGCGAAAAAGATAGTCGGATATATTAAATTGCAGGTTCCGGCGGGGAAAGCGAATCCGAGTCCACCGATTGGGCCGGCGCTGGGCCAGCGGGGCCTGAATATTATGGAGTTCTGCAAAGCGTTCAACGCGCAAACGCAGAAAATGGAACCAGGCTTGGCCTTGCCGGTGGTAATCACTGCATTCGCCGACAAGAGCTTCACGTTCGTTATTAAGACGCCTCCCGCCGCCGTGCTACTCAAAAAAGCCGCGGGTATCGATAAGGGAAGCAAAACTCCCCATACCGACAAGGTCGGAAAAATTACCCGAGCACAGGCTGAAGACATCGCGAAGGCCAAATTGCCTGATTTGACGGCAGCGGATCTGGATGGTGCGGTCCGAACCATTGCTGGAACCGCCCGGTCAATGGGTATTACGGTGGAGGGTGTCAAATGAGCAAGACCAGTAAGCGGGCCAAATCCTTAGGATCATTGGTCCAAGTGAATAAATCGTATCCGATCTCCGACGCGCTGAACCTTGTCAAAAAGTCGGCGACGGCTAAATTCGATGAATCGATCGATGTTGCCGTTAATCTCGGAATTGATGCCAAGAAATCCGATCAAACCGTGCGTGGATCGGTGGTGTTGCCATCTGGAACAGGCAAAACGGTGCGAGTCGCGGTTTTTGCGCAGGGTGATCGCGCAGCGGCTGCCAAAGCGGCGGGCGCGGATATTGTCGGCATGGAAGACCTTGCCGAGTCGATTAAGGCCGGCAAGCTAGATTTTGACGTGGTAATTGCCAGTCCGGATGCCATGCGTGTCGTAGGGCAACTTGGGCAGATTCTAGGGCCGCGCGGCTTAATGCCGAATCCTAAAGTGGGTACCGTTGCTCAGGACGTCGCAGGCGCCGTAAAGAATGCCAAAGCCGGACAGGTACAGTATCGCGCCGACAAAGCGGGTGTAGTGCAATGCACTATTGGGCGAGCCTCATTCACGCCCGAACAACTAAACAACAATCTTGCCGCTTTAGTGGAGGCACTAAACAAATCTAAGCCCAGCAGTTCCAAGGGCATCTATTTGCGCAAGGTTTCTGTGTCAAGCACCATGGGCCCAGGTGTGCGCGTGGACGTAGGTTCACTGACCGGAGCGACACAGCAGCAGTGAGATTTTTCCTCGGTGAGTTCGCATTGAGATGCGAGGTCACTGCGGATGCAGGACTTTGGGCCGTCGAGGAGACCCAGAAGGATTGGGTCAAGTTGACGGGTTATCAAAGACCGTAGGAACCGAAAGGTTTAATCGAGCGGCATGGCAAAGATAGAAGTGCATAGCGTCTGCTGGCGCAATACGCGGGAATCGAATGTCAATGCCGAGGTCCTACGCAGATGGCGAGCCCGATAGGAAGGATTTTCCTGAATTGCAAGGTCGCCGTTTTATCGCAGTATCGAAAGAGCGAGGCAAGAGACGTTTTTCGGCGTAGTAAAGCTTTTTGTCGATTCGCGTTTCGAGTTTTGCGTTGAATGGAGGTAGACCTTGAGTCTCAATCTGGAGCAGAAAAAGGCCATGGTTGCCGAGATCTCCGCGCAAGTGGCGAAGGCTCAGGCAATTGTCGTGGCCGAGTATCGTGGTCTGGAAGTGGGGAACATGACCAATTTGCGCCGCGAGGCGCGTAAATCGGGCGTGTATCTGCGCGTGCTCAAGAACACACTGGCGCGTCGCGCGGTCAGTGGAACGCCCTTCGAGAAGCTGTCGGCGCAGTTAACCGGCCCGCTGATCTACGGCATTTCACCCGACCCAGTGGCCACCGCCAAGGTGCTCAATGAGTTCTCGAGAACCAATGAGAAGCTGGTCATTCGTGCCGGTGCCATGCCCAATTCGGTGATCACCGCGTTGGAAGTCAAGGCTTTGGCGACCATGCCTTCTCGTGAGGAGTTGCTGGCGAAGTTGCTGGGAACCATGCAGGCGCCGATTGCGCAGTTCGCACGCACATTGAACGAGATTCCGTCTCGCTTCGTGCGCACGCTTGCTGCCGTTCGGGACCAAAAGCAAGGCGCGAGCGCGCAATAACCACTATCCAAATATTATTTTGAACTAGTTCGATTCAGGAGAAATGAAATGGCTGTAGCAAAAGCAGAAATCATGGACGCAATTGCCAATATGACCGTCCTTGAATTGTCGCAACTCATCAAGGAAATGGAAGAGAAGTTTGGTGTTTCCGCTGCCGCTGCGGCGGTTGCTGTCGCGGCACCTGCCGGTGGCGGGGCTGGAGCGGCTGCGGCGGAAGAAAAAACCGAGTTCTCCGTGGTGCTTACCGCTTGCGGTGACAACAAGGTCAACGTGATCAAGGCGGTTCGCGAAATAACCGGTCTCGGGCTGAAGGAAGCCAAAGACTTGGTGGATGGAGCACCGAAGCCCGTTAAAGAAGCGGTGCCCAAAGCCGATGCGGACGCGGTGCTGAAAAAGTTGATCGATGCCGGCGCCAAGGCGGAAATCAAGTAACAAGGTTTGACGAGGCCCCGATCAGGGGTAATTACCCCTGATCGGTATTTTCATTGAACTAACGGCCAGGCGAGAGTAACCGGCATTGCAGTCTCC
>JBJXEY010000433.1:0-2884 GCA_046153355.1 Burkholderiales bacterium | reverse complement strand
ATGGGTATCAGCGGATATGGGCAACTGATTGACCGGAACCCTCCAGCGGGCAGTGCATTTTCTCGAGCGAAGGAAGTGCGCCTGTATCAGGCCGAGGATTCCGATGGGGACGGCATTGACGACGGCTATGAACTGCAGCACGCATCGTTTCTCAATCCGTTGGATCCGGCGGATGCGGTGATGGATTACGATCAGGACGGGATAATTCAGTCATGCGGCGCGAATCAGCACCGAGTAGTTCGACGAATCGAAGTTTTTCAAGCTCCAGATCCAAACGTGTCAGAAACGCCTCAGGATCAGTCACGCCGTCATAAACTTCCATCCAGGTTTCCGGCTTATCGCGACGACAAAGCAAGTGACCTTCGACGCCTGTGCTCTCCTTTATCGCCTCAATCAATTTTTGCGCGGCGATGCGTACATCGGCCTCGACCTGGGGCGCGACCTTGTAATAGATATATAAACTGAAATTCATGGTTGGCAAATGTTTATTCCTCGCTTAATCGATGGTGTAAGGCAATGGCTCGAATCGCAGCGCCGGGCCCTGCGAGGATTTGAGCCGTACCGTGGATGACTCCCGACTCCCCATTTGCGTAACGACGAGCAGCTCGTAGCCTCCTTCAGGTGAAGCTTGCGATGAGATCACCAAGCCACTTGCCTGATCACCCAGATCATCGCTGTAGAGTGCATCACCTGGCTTGGCCTCCACCTCCAGATGGGCGCGAAACATGCGCCGTTTGACTTTGCCCAGGTACTGCGTGCGGGCGACGATTTCCTGACCTGGATAACAACCTTTTTTAAAACTGACCCCGCCGATCAGCTCCAGGTTAGTCATTTGCGGTACCAGTTGATCTTGCGTGGCACTGGTGATGAAGGGAATTCCATGCAGAATATCGAGCCATTGCCACGCAGGGGCACCAATCGGTTTGAACTGCGTGGTAAGTGCAGACCATATTTCCAAGGCATTGGTTTCGGCGATTAATAGCAGCTTGCGGCCATCCGCCAATTGAAATGGTTGCATGTTCGCCGCTTGCGTGGGCGTCAAATTTTCCAGCTCCACGTTCTGCGCTGCGCCAGATAACCCGAGCAGCACCAAGGTGTCTTGTAGTTGCGTGATTTTTACCTTGGCGCGCAAGATAAACATCGTTAAGCGTTTTTGAATAGTCGCCGCGATGTCGGCCGACAGCAACATGAGAAATCGCTCTCCGGCTCGAAGCAGAAAAAACGACGCAAGCATGCGGCCTTTTGCCGTGTTGTAACTGCCAAGCGTCACCGCACCTTGCGCTAGGGCTTTCACGTCGCAACTGAGTTGTCCCTGAAGGAACGCTTCAGCGTCCTCTCCCGCGAATTCCAACATGGTGAGATGCGACAGAGCGGCGATAACCTTGCCATCTCTTGCGGCGCGCAGTTCACCTGCGGCATCGCCAAAGTGGCGAATCGTGCCCGATTCGATGTGCGCACCCAGGTGCGCGAGTTCGTTTATCCAAAGCGTTTCGGAGGTGGAATCCATATAGATCAATATTTCTTGATGATCGAGAAGAAGCAAAGACCGGCCACGGTATTATACGGGCCGCTTTTTCCGCCAAGATCCACTCCATCGCATGCTTCGTATTCTTCGTAACCTTTTGTTGTGCGGCTTTGCGATCGGTGCATTGTTTTTCGCCTGGTTAATCGCAATCTCGTTGGTACCAATGCGCCTCCCCGCAGAGAGCGTCGAATTCTCCGTTACGACCGGCAGTAGTTTGCGATCTGCCACGCGCCAGATCGCCGCGGCCGGCGTTCCGCTCACCGAACTGCATTTCAACACTCTGGCGCGGATAACGGGCAAGGGAACACGCATCAAGGCGGGAAGCTATGAGCTCGCCCAAGGCGCGACGCCCTTAGATCTATTGCAAAAAATTACCTCGGGTGATGTGTTGTTGGCGGAGGTGTTGTTTGTCGAGGGTTGGACTTTCGCGCAAATGCGCGTGGCCCTGGAGGGAATCGCGGAATTGCGCCACGACACGCGCGGTTTAAGCGACGCGGACATCATGCAACGGCTGGGTGCGCCGACGGGGACTCCTGCTGAAGGCCAGTTTTTTCCCGACACCTATTTATTCGCCAAGGGCGAGTCGGATTTGAAATTGCTGGCGCGCGCGCATCGCCTGATGCAGAAAAAAATGGATGAAACCTGGGCCGAGCGTGCGCAGGGCCTACCCTATAAGACAGCTTACGAAGCCTTGATCATGGCCTCTATCGTGGAGAAGGAAACCGGTGCGGCCGCCGAGCGCGCCACCATCGCCGGAGTATTCAATAATCGCCTGCGCATCGGCATGCGGCTGCAAACTGATCCGACAGTAATCTATGGCATGGGTGAGCGTTACAAAGGCAATATCAGGAAAACGGATCTGGAAACTGATACGCCGTTCAATACCTACACGCGCGCTGGCCTGCCGCCGCATCCCATAGCCATGCCCGGCTTGGCCGCATTACGCGCGGCGGTCAACCCGGCATCTACCGATGCGTTTTATTTTGTCGCGCGCGGGGACGGTTCACACCAATTTTCGCGCACTCTGGATGAACACAATCGCGCCGTGTCGCGCTACCAGAGAAAAGGGCGTTCCTGACTTAGCGCAGAAACTGATCGGTGAGCAGCTTCACGTTCAGGCCGATGATCAGCAACGCCGTGGCAACCGCCAGCGTGGTGACCCAGATCGGCGCAACCAGATCACCCAATTTTCGTTTATCCGCAGTGAACATGACCAAGGGAACGACAGCAAACGGCAATTGCAGGCTGAGGATCACTTGGCTCAAGATGAGCAGCTTTGCCGTACCGGCCTCGCCATACCAAATCGTAACGATGGCGGCCGGCACAATGGCGATGGCCCGAGTCAGCAGCCGGCGTGCC
>JBJXEY010000423.1:0-6989 GCA_046153355.1 Burkholderiales bacterium | reverse complement strand
CACCGCGCGCATGGCCCACGACCAGGCGCTCGGCAAGGTGATGCAGAATCTGTTACAGGACGACACCCAGGTCTACAAGCAGTTCGTCGAGAACGAGTCGTTCAAGCGCTTTGTCGGCGACATGGTGTATGCACTCACGAGTCAGTGATGCAGCGAGTATCTCAGGCACACTCAATCGCGCACACACTCAATCGCGCCTCTTGATCGGTAGTCCCAATACTGATACCATTTGACCCATGGCTTCGGTGGAAGACATCGTTAAACTGATGCGGCAAAACCCCAAGGGGATTAGCTTCAACGACCTATGCAAGGTTTGCGACAAATATTTCGGCAAACCGAGGCAATCCGGGACGAGCCATCGAATCTACAAAACTTCATGGCAAGGCGATCCTCGCGTCAATATTCAAAATGACCGGGCGAAAGCGAAGCCCTATCAAGTTCGCCAGGTGCTGCTGGCGATTGACCGTTTGGAGCAAAACAATGAATAAGACAATCGACCGCTATACATACCGGGTTACCTGGTCCGAGGAAGATGGCGAGCATGTGGGGCTCTGCGCGGAATTTCCTAGCTTGAGCTGGCTGGATAAAACGCCGGAAAAAGCGTTGCTAGGCATTCGACGGGTGGTGAAAGAGACCATCGCGGACATGCGCAAAAGCCATGAAGTTGCACCCGAACCACTCGCGACGAAAGCATTTAGCGGAAAGTTCATGGTTCGTATTCCACCGCAAACTCACCGTACGCTTGCCATGCAAGCAGCGGAATCCGGGATTAGCTTGAACCGCTTGGTTTCAAGCAAGCTGACATGAGCGCGACGCGTAACTTCCCCAATGGCAAGATTGCACTCCTTCAAGGATGGAATCGTGGAAGGAATTGACAGCACATGGGGCAATTTCGTGCTTGGAACAGCCGGTCGCTTTTGTCGCGATTGGCTTTGACACACTCTCCTTGAGCATTCTCAATACAGGTATGGCATGCTTTCGCATGTGTAATCACCAGGATCCATCATGACCACTCCCGTCCACAATCTTGCTGCTGAAGTACTCGGTCTACCAGCGGAAGACCGCGCGCGGATGCTTGAGTTGCTGATTGCCAGCTTTGAACCTAAGTCAAGCGCTCAAAAAGCTTGGATAGACCTTGCGCTACATCGTCGGGAAGAAGTTCGGACCGGCGCAGTAGCTATGGTGCCCGGAAGCGAAGCACTAGCGCGGGTCAGGGCACGCATTGCGTGACTTATTGGATACATCCCGATGCCGAGGCTGAGCTTGGTGAAGCCGCCGTTTACTACGCAACGCACGCCAGCAAAATGATTGCGACGGCTTTTTTGGCTGAGTACGAACGTGTCCTCGATCTACTTGATCGAAAATCAACAACGTGGCCCGCACGGCGGAGATGGCATGCGTGTCTACCATTTTGATCGCTTTCCCTATACGGTCGTGTACGAAGAAGATAAATTAAACGGGCCGCAGATCTTTGCAATCGCGCACCAAAGCCGCGAGCCGGGCTACTGGGGTGATCGAATTTAGTAGACAGGGTCTCCTGTATCGAGAACCATTGGCCATAAAGGCAGGACCGAAAACCCCAAACCTAATTCGGCGCATCCACCGGCCTAACCCCCAGCCCCTTCAACAATTTCCCCGCATTCGCCCTATCCGCGACGATGAATTTTTCGAACTCGGCGGAGGTATTGCCGACGGCTTCAAGCGTCAGGTCGCCCAGCACTTTGGCGGTGGCCGGCGCGCGGATCGCTTTGACGAATTCGGCGTTCAATTGCGAAACCATCGCTGGCGGGGTTTGCGCCGCAGTCCACACGCCGAAGTAGCTTTGCATGCCGGAGTCGGCGTTAAATTCTCCGAGTGACGGCAGGTCAGGGGTGAACGATGAGCGTTTGCTGCCGTTGGTGACGAGCAATTTCACTTTCCCGGCGCGCGCCTGCGCGAGCAGCGGGCCGATGCCGAAATAGGTGATCTGTATATCACCGGCCAGGATTGCCGCGAGCGCGGGCTGCGCGCCTTTGTAGGGGATCGACACCATGTTGATGCCAAGTTGGCTCGACATGTAGCGCGCGGTGATGTCGGGCACGCTGCCCGCGCCCCAGGTGCCAAAGTTGATCGACCCTGGCTTGGCTTTGGCCGCCGCGATGAATTCGTTGAAGCTGCCATAGGGCGCCGCGCTACTGACATACAGCGCCGAGCTTGAAAAAATCAAATTGGTAACGGCGGCGAAATCTTTTTCCACGTCGTAGGGCACGGTCGTGTACAAGTGCGGCGCATACACCACACCATCCGGCGTGGAGACACACACGGTGAAGCCATCGGGCGGCGCCTTGGCGCAGGCCGACATGCCGACGAAGGTACTGCTGCCGGGCCGATTCTCCACCAGCACCGGTTGGCCGGTGGAGGCGGTGATCTGCGTGCCGAGGAACCGCGTAAGAACGTCCACGCTACCGCCGGGCGCAAACGGGACGATGGCGCGCAGCGGTTTGGCGGACAGATTCTGAGCCAGCACGTTTGTTGCAAATCCGCCCACGCCGAGCGTGAATGCGGCGGTGGCAAACGCGCCCACGGTTGATGAACGAATCCATCGCGAGCGAATCCCTTGTTGGGTGTTGATCATGTGTTGGCTCCTCGGTTGAATGCTGCGTCTGATGCTATCTGCCGGGCCTGCTTCAATTACTACTTGCCGCGAGTGTTGCTGATGCTACTTACCGCGCTTTTCTCCCGCCGCATGCGCGGCCTTCACTTTGTCCTCGAGTTTCAATGCACGCAACGCGTTTTTATAAAACAGTTTCTCCGCCACGCCATCGCGCAATCCCTCCATTTGCAATTCATCGAGGCATTGCTGCGGCGACCAGCCGGGGTAATCCGATCCGTAGAGAATTTTATTTTGCAGGCGGCGATTCATCTCCGCCTTCAATACCTGCGGTATGTATTTGGGGCGCCAGCCGGAGATATCCATGTACACGTTGGTCTTGTGATGCATGATGGCGATGGCCTCTTCGGTCCAGGGCCAGGCCGGGTGCGCCATGACGATGGTGAGTTTGGGGAAATCTGCGGCAATGTTGTCGATGGCCGGCATCGGCCGCGCGTAATCCAGCTTCAATCCACCGCCGCCTTCCATGCCCGAACCGATTGCGGTGGTGCCGCAGTGAATCAATACCGGCGCGCCCAGCGATTGGCATAGATCCCAAAAGGGATAAAAACGATGATCGTGCGGGTAGAAGCCCTGCATGATGGGCATCCACTTGGTGCCGGTCATTTTCAGGTCGCGGATGGCGCGCTCGAGTTCCGCGAGAGCCAATTTTCCTTTCCACGGATCAACCACCGCCCAGCCGGGCAGGAACACATCGGGATAGCGCGTGGTGAGCCCGGCGATGTAATCGTTGGTGATCACCGCCTCGCCGGTTTCGGATTGCGCGTCCATGGCGATCATCATGGCAAGCACATCGTCGCGGCGGAAATCCTCGGCCATTTCATCTTCAGTTTTGGACTTCATCGGTTTACCCAGCATCGCCTCCAGCGCGGCCATGTATTTGCCAACGCTCAATGAGTGTTCCTTGGTGGAGGGGTGGCAGTGGACGTCAATGGCTCGCATGGTGGATTCTCCCGATCAATTCAATTCGACATTGTTTGCGTCTAAAACGCGTACGTCAACGAAGCTTTAGATGAAGATATTTACAGAGAATTATTAACATTTACAAGAATAGGCGTTCATTTACATAGCATTTTCATTTAACTATGGGATCAGATCGCCCCTGATTAATTCATCACCAACCCGCCGCTAACGCTTAACGCCTGCCCGGTGATGTAGCCCGCCTCCTTCGACGCAAGAAACAACATCGCCGAAGCGATATCGCGCGAGGTTCCCAGGCGTTTCATCGGCACACGTTTGGTGAGTTCTTCGACGATGCGCGAACCCGTGGTGCCTTGGCTACGAAGTTTGTCCAACGTCGGCCCTTCGGTGGGGCCAGGGCAAACAATGTTGGCGGTGACGCCGCTGCGCCCCACTTCGCGCGAGATCGCTTTGGCAAAGGCAATCAGCCCGCCGTGACCGGCGGTGGCCACCGCAACGCCGCTCTCACCCACCTTGCCTGAATCTGAACCAATCGATAACAGCCGCCCGGATTTGCGCGCCACCATTTGCGGCAGCACCGCGCGAGATAAATAGATGAAGGACATCATCTGCGCCTCGATCATGCCGTGCCAGGTTTTTGGGTCCTGTTGAAGGAAAAGACTAAAACCTTCCGGCAGATGCGCGCCGACGCAACTGGCGAGGATGTCGATCTTGCCGTACTCGGCGGTGACGCTATCGGCCCACTGTTGCACGCCCTCAAGACTGGTGGTGTCAACGCGCGCAAGCCGCGCGCGCCGGCCAAGGCTCTTCGCGTACTCCAGCACCTCGCGCGCTTCGCCCTCGCGCGAGTAGTAACCCAGCGCCACATCACAACCATGCTCGGCGAACATGCGCGCCACTTCGCGGCCCATCCCGCCACTGGCGCCGGGTATCAGCGCCACCGAACCTGTGAGATCAATCATGTTGCCTCTTGAAAATTCAAATGGTTGCGTTTTGAAAACCGATTTTATTGCTGACTTGCCACCGCGCCCGAGCGTTCCGCGACGAATTGTTGCCAGCTCGCGCGAATCTCATCGATATCTATATCGCGCACGATCACCACCAATCGCGCGCCGTGCATGCCTTTGTCGCGCAGATGGGTTAGCTTCAACGGTGGGTGAAACACGTGATGCACACCATGCAGCGCCACCGGTGCATCTTCGCCTTCCAATTCCACGATCCCCTTTACGCGCAGTAATTTTTCGCCGTGCTTGATGCGTAACGCCGTCAGCCAGCGATTGAGTTCGCGCCAGGCAATCGCCGAGGGATAGGCCAAGGTGCAGCACGCCACGGCTTGGGTATGCGTGTGCGCAGTGTGATGTCCCTGCGGCGTTGCCGCCTCGAGCGCGACCCACCGCTTGGCATCCGCCTCGGAATCAATGCGCGAAGCGCCGAACAATACCGACGGTGGCAACTCTCCCTGGGTGGCAACATAAAGGGTCGCGCCCGGATTGAGGCGCGCCAACTCGCGCTTGATGTGCTGCGTAGTCTCTTCACTCGCGAGATCCGTCTTGGTCAACACCAACGTATCGGCTAGCACCACCTGCTTGAACGCCTCTTCGTTCTCGGCGATCTGACGCGCGCCGTTGACCGCGTCCACCATGGTCAGCACGCTATCCAGGCGAAAGTTGTCCATTACCAGGGGTTGGTTGAGCAGCATCTGCATGATGGGCGCGGGGTCGGCCAGGCCCGAGGTCTCGATCAACATGCGCTCGAACGCCGGCAGCGTGCCCTGATCGCGCCGCGCGAACAGGCGCCCGATCACGCCTTCGATATCATCCTGCACGCTGCAACACAAACAGCCATTGGCCATCACCACCACCTCGCCGTCGGTCTCCTCGACGAACAATTGATCCAAGGGCACATCGCCGAACTCGTTGATCACCACAGCAGTGGCGCTCATGTCGGGGTGTTGCAGGAGGCGATTGAGTAGCGTGGTCTTGCCGCTTCCCAGAAACCCGGTGATCAAGGCCACCGGCAGACGGGAGTCGCCAGATGCCATCATCCGCCCCACGCCGCATCGGCACCGCAAGGCGGGTGGTCGATGCTCATGAAGGCAATCGTTTCAATAGGAAACATCGGGAATGAATTTCGCACTGGATCAACTCAACGTCCACACCATGCGTGTGGCGAACAGCAATAACATTACCCCGAATATACGTTTGAGCCATTTCACCGGCCATTTGTGGGCTGCGGCCGCGCCCAGGGGCGCAATCGCCACGCTGGCGATGACGATGCCCAGCATCGCGGGCAGGTAGATGTACCCGAAACTCCAGTCGGGTAGACCATGCTGGCTCCATCCCGCGTAGAGATATCCCACACTTCCCGAAAGCGCAATTGGAAAACCGATCACCGCCGCCGCGCCCACCGCCGCACGCATCGGCACATTGCAATAGAGCATGAAAGGCACGGTCATGAAGGCACCGCCCAGCGCCACTAAGGAAGAAACGCCGCCAAAAATAAAACCGGCGATGTTAAGACCCAAAGGGCCCGGCAACTCGCGCCCCGGCTTGGGTTGACGATCAAGCAGTATGTTGATGCCCGCGACATAGATGATCACGCAGAACCCCACCGCCAAAGCGAATGTGGAGATGGTGCTAACGAATAACGAGCCCGCCAATCCGCCGACAATGATTCCGGGGGTGAGGCCCAACGGAATCTCCCAGCGCAACGTGCCGCGATTACTGTGCGCGCGAATGCTCGATAGCGCGGTAAACAAAATGGTGGACATCGACGTGCCCACCGCCAAGTGCAACACATGCTCGCGCGGCAAGCCTTGAGCATCGAAGAGCATCACCAGAAGCGGCACCATAATCGCACCACCGCCTATGCCCAGGAGGCCGGCGAAGAAACCCACAATCGCGCCAATAGCGAGGTAACCGAGCAGCCAATCCATCTTTTGATTTCCGATCCAATCGCGACAACTGCAATGAGGCGGTAAGTATAGGGCGGCGGCCAATGAACGATAGCTCAGTGAAAAACATTTCCGGGAATGATTTTGTCGAATGCCAGGTTGCATTGAGCGTGGATCAGTTCGTGGTTAACGCAACTTTTATGGACAAGCCTCTTGTATATTGCTAGCATGCAATACATGAAGGCGGATCTGCTTGCACGCAGCAAAGAAATTCGTTTGGACGGTTCGATAGTCGAAGTGGTGGTATGGGAATTGAGCGTGACATCGAGAATTGGAGCTAAATCATGAAAGCGATTATTGAAGTGGCCAAGCGGGGCGCGGCGATTCGCTCCGCGAAATTGCAGGTAGCGGCGGCGCGGCGCGGCCGATCTCCCGACTATCGGTTGAGCTTCGAGTCGGCGCGCATGCTGTTTTCCGAATTCACCCCCGCGCGCCTTGAACTTCTCGACACGCTCCGTCGCGTTG
>JBJXEY010000273.1:0-3471 GCA_046153355.1 Burkholderiales bacterium | reverse complement strand
GAATAAACAGCAGCCAATGCTATCCAATAGGCAAAGTTTGATGCGTTCGATCACCTCATGCGGCAAGTCCTCGAAGCGCAATGCCGAACCGAATACGGCAAGGTCGCGCGTGGCATGTAGAAGCAGGGGCGGTTTGGAATCGCTCATGGATATTTATGGAAAACGAAATCGTTTAATTTGACGTCGAAGCAGTGCCGGCTACGCACGCGGGGCAACATCCAACCGCACCGCGATGCCCTCAAGCTCCTTGGAGACCGCCGGATACCGCTGCATCACCAATGGGTCGTGCCCAGGAATGATGTGCGCCTCCGAGTCGGCCAAGCGCCGCAAGATCTCATAGCCATCCATCATCTCACCCACATTAAATACCGTGGGAAAACAGCGGTTTTGTTCCATGTGTTCGTAGAAGTGACTGGCATCCGAGGCGAGCACTACCCAACCGCGCGCGGTCGACACACGCACACATTGCAGGCCGCGCGTATGACCGCCAATGCGATGCACACTCACCCCCGGCGCGATCTCGCCCTCACCCGCATGAAATTGAACCCGATTCTTGTAAGTCAGATGCACCATGGCGACGACGTCATCCACTTCATAGCCGTGGTTAAAGCGCGAAAAGCGCATGTAGCGGCCGGTGGCATAGGCCATCTCATCGTCTTGCAGATGAAAACGCGCCTTGGGAAAGTCTTGATAGGTACCGACGTGGTCGTAATGCAAGTGGGTGACGATTACATCTTCCACATCCGCGGCTTGCACACTCAACAAGGCCAAGCCTTCGGCTGGGGTGCGCAGGTAATCGCGTTTGCGTTTTTTCGCCACTGCCGCGGTGAAGCCCATGTCGATGACGATGGCGCGTTCGCCATTGCGAATCAGCCACACATAGTAATCAAGCGGCATGGGGGCTTCGTGCGGATCGCCACCAATGAAATTGTCGCGGCGCAGGGCGGCGCGAGTGGCGTAACGCACCGCGAACACTTCCCAAGTAGATGCGTTTTTCACCACGCTCATAGCGCTGCCGGTGCGTCGTTGTGCATGGTTTTCACCGCCGGGGCGGCACTACCCGCGGCCAATTGCTCGATAGCCAAACCCACCATCCAGGCGTCGCGTATACAACTCAAAAAATCCCCCGGCTGCGAGCAATCGCCTACCAGACTATAGGAGACACCCGCCGCCTCGACCATCGCCACGGCATCGCGGTTGGGTTTCGGACCGTTGGCGAAAATCAAGTAGTCACCGCAGGAAACGTGGGTGAGCGTGCCATCTTTTCGATTCACCAGTTCCAGCTTCGTCCCTTCTGCGCCTTGGATGCGCACTGAAACAAGTGTTTTCACCCCGGCTGCTTTGAGCCTATCGATCAATTCCATGCGATTGTTGCGCGCCATGCCAAGGGCCACCCCCTCCAACATTTCGATGATGGTCACCTTGCAACCACGCGTCACCAGCAAATCGGCGGTCTCAACGCCCACCATGCCGCCGCCTACGATGGTTACGTTTGACCCCGCGCGCACCAAGTTCGCATCGCCCAAAGCATCCCAGGCGTGACATACCTTCACGCGGGCATTCAAATTCGACGTGTCGATGGGCGCGGCCTGCGGCGATGCGCCGGTGGCGATGACCACGTGATCGGGATTGAAGGCTTTGATCGATGCAGCGTTTGCCTCGACGCCAGTGCGCACCACCACGCCCAACTTCACCACTTCTTCCCAGCGATACGACCACACCGGTTCGACTTCGCCTTTATCCGGCGCGGCCACCGCAAGATGAATCTGACCGCCGGTTCGCTCGGCACGCTCCCACACTTCGACCTGATGACCACGGCCTGCCAGCACACGTGCCGCTTCGATACCACTCACGCCCGCGCCCAACACCAGTACGCGTAGCGGCGATTTCACACGACGCTCGGGAAAAAGCTGTGGTTCTGAATATTCAAGTGATTCAAACTCCGTGCCCAGCATCGGGTTTTGCACGCAGGAGACATCCTTCTCCACCGTCAAACGCTCGAAACACACATTGCAGGCAATACATTTTCGAATCGGCGCCTTGATCTCGCCAAACGCTTTCGCACACCAATGTGCATCGGCATATAACGCACGCCCAAGCGAAATGAAATCGGCGCTGCCCGAGGCGAGCACAGCCTCCGCGTCGGCAGGATCGACGATGCGCCCGGCGACAAACACGGGTATTGACACCGCATCCTTGATCGGCTTGGCATAGGGCGCCAGACACCCGCGTGGAAACGATGGCGGTTGAATACAAAATTTCGAGGCTTGCGGGCTCTCGTTGCTGCCACCGGATAGATCAAGCGCCGTCACCCCCTCGCGTTCCAGCGCTTGTGCAATGGCGATGATTTCGTCCTGCGTGTAACCATCATCAAGAAACTCGCTCGCCGACAGGCGCACTACCAAGAGCAAATCCGGCAGGGCAGCGCGCATACGATCCACCGTTTCAATCAACAGGCGCATGCGATTCTCGATGGAGCCGCCGTATTGGTCGGTGCGTTTATTGATGCGACGGGTGAAGAACTGTTGAAACAGATAGCCATTGCCTGCGTGAATCTCCACACCGTCGTACCCCGCCTGCCACAAGCGCCGCGCCGCCGCGACGAATAATTTCTGCGTCGCGACGATCTCGGCGATCTCCAAAGGCCGCACCGCATCGCCCGTATTGGGGTTCACCCAAACCGATGGGCCCACTGGCTCCATGTTGAGCACCGAGCGTCGTAACAAACCGCCGCGATGATTGAGCTGAGCAAACACATGGCAATCGTGCGCCTTGATGGCCTCGACAATGCTCGCCAACCCGGGAATGAACCTATCGTGATAACAACACAGCGTGTTGTGATGCGGGCGGGCGTGTTCGGTGACCACCATGGCCTCGGTCATGATCATGGCCACGCCGCCCTTGGCGCGCTCGGCGTAGTAGAGCTTGTCGCGTTCGGTGGAGAGCCCATCGGTGGTGCTGTAGTTGGTGCCCATGGGCGCCATCACCACGCGGTTTTTTAGAAGCAGCGGCCCGATGCGCCCAGGCTGCGCAAGCAACATCATTCAGGCACGACCTTGGTTAAGCGCGCAATTTCGCGCCAGCGCTCCAGTTCCTCGATAAAGAATTTGCGGAACTCCTCGGGCGAATCGCCGATCGGTTCGTAGCCCGCCGCCACCAAGGCCTTGGTCACTTCGGGCGCCTGGACGGCGCGACGCACCTCGCTTGCGAGCCGCGCCACGATCGCGCCGGGGGTGCCGCGCGGCGCGAACAAGGCGTGCCAGAAGTTGTCGTAGCGATACCTGGGCACGCCCGCCTCCACCATGGTGGGGATGCTTGGCATCTCCGGCCAACGCGTCGCGCCGGTATAGGCCAGGGCCTTGAGTTTTCCGCTCTTAATGTGTTGGATCATGATGGTGGGCGGCGCGATCATCATGTTAATTTCACCCGAGAGCAGGGCGGTGACCGCTGGCGGCAGGCCCTTGTAGGGCA
>JBJXEY010000413.1:0-6284 GCA_046153355.1 Burkholderiales bacterium | reverse complement strand
ATGTGGTCGAAGAAGGGGACAGTCTTGGTAGCATCGCTCAACAATTCGGTGTGAGTGCGGTCTCAATCATGGAGGCCAACAACCTGCAAAATCCCAATAGTGTTTTTATCGGGCAAAGGTTGCTCATTCCCAATTATGTCGCGCCAAGTACCAACACAAACAGCAACAGTGATGCCGCTGGTAACACAAGCGCCGATAGCGCCGGCGGTGAAGGTGTCAGCCATATTGTACAACTTGGGGAGACCCTTATTGGCATTGCCCAAAAGTATGGTGTGGATGCCAACGCGCTTGCTGAGGCGAATAATGTTGCCAACCGCAACCAGTTGCGTGTTGGGCAGAAGCTCATCATTCCCGGCATTACAGCGCGCGATGCCGCCGCCGCCTTAGGACGTGTCCATGTTATCCAATCCGGTGAGAGTTTGACGGCGATTGCCGAACAATATGGCGTCAGCGCCGAAGAGATCATCAGCTTTAATAACATCTCCAACCCCGATGCGATTTATGTGGGGCAGGAATTGATTATTCCAGGGCAATGAAGCCCGTCGAGACCGTAGTAAAGACTTTAGTCTTTCATCCTCCTTGGGGGAGAGAGAAAGACTAAAGTCTTTACTACCAACACAACCAGAATTCTTTTGTAAAATACGCATCTACAAATTTGACCTTGCCGCAGAATGTGATATAATGCTTTTTCGTTCGCAGCGTGCGTTTTTTCTTGTTTTTGTGGGCTAAATCAGGACAACAAAACAAGGCTAATCACAAAACGGACAAAGGTAACACGCCGACGTAGCTCAACCGGCAGAGCACCTGTCTTGTAAACAGGAGGTTACCGGTTCGATTCCGGTCGTCGGCTCTGGCCGAATGTAGTAACAAAATTCGGTCGCAGCCGGCGAAAGCGAATCAATCGTCGGCAAAGCAGTAAAAGTAGTAGTATGGGCGGGTGCCCGAGTGGACAAAGGGAGCTGACTGTAAATCAGCCGGCATAGCCTACGGTGGTTCGAATCCGCCCCCGCCCACTTTTATAATTTCTTTGGTGATGAAAATGGTTTTATCCAAAGAAATGCTGGATCTACTTTATTACGAGCAGGGCTTGTCAATGGCTCAAATTGCCGAGCAAGCCAATTGTTCCGTTAATAAAGTTGCTTACTGGATGAGTAAATATGGATTGAGGCGTCGCGATGTTAGCAAAGCTATCTATCTACGCCAAAATCCAACCGGTGATCCTTTCGATATTCGAGAACCGGTAGTAAGTGAAGAGTTAGCACTTTTTCAACTTGCTCTTGGCTTGTATATTGGCGAAGGTAAGAAACGCGATAAAGATCAAGTTGCTTTAAGTAATAGTGATTCAAGAGTTATCAAAGTTTTTCTACGTTTCCTGCGAGAAATCTGTAGGGTTCACGAAAAACGAATTTGGGCTTGGATCAATATCTTTGATGATGCTAATTTACGAATAGCAGAAGTATATTGGTTACAAGTTACAGGTTTGTCACCTGAGCAATTTCATACTTCAGTAGTGCGTCCTCGACGTGGCGGTTCTTATACGCGGTTGAGTGAGTTTGGAACACTAACGGTTGGGATAAGCAGTACGAAGTTACATGAAATAATGATGCGATGGGTGAATGATTCTCTTGAGGAGTATGGATAATACGCCCACATAGCTCAGCAGGTAGAGCACTATCTTGGTAAGATAGAGGTCACCGGTTCAAATCCGGTTGTGGGCTCCATCAGTAATGAGTTGGATCGTTTTCGTCGCAAAGGTATTGTGTTCATCACGATGCCAAGAGCAAATTGCGATAAGCTTAGCAAACGAACGCAAGGAGGCATTTTCTAATGTCCAAGGCAGTATTTGAGCGCAAGAAACCCCACGTGAACGTGGGCACCATCGGTCATATTGATCATGGCAAGACATCATTGACCGCTGCGATTACCAAGACCTTAGCGATGAAAGGGTGGGCTGACTTTCGCCGTTTCGATCAGATTGATAATGCGCCGGAAGAGAAGGCGCGTGGCATCACCATCGCCATTTCCCATGTGGAATATGAGACGGAAAACCGCCACTACGCCCATGTCGATTGCCCCGGTCATGCCGACTACATCAAGAATATGATCACCGGCGCGGCGCAGATGGACGGCGCGATCCTGGTGGTGGCCGCGCCCGATGGCCCCATGCCCCAGACGCGCGAACACATTCTGCTGGCGCGCCAGGTGGAAGTGCCGGCGATGGTGGTCTTCCTCAACAAAGTCGATATGATGGAGGACGAGGAATTGCTGGAACTGGTCGAGATGGAATTGCGCGAATTGCTCGACAGCTACGGCTTCCCCGGCGACAATATTCCGATTATCCGTGGCAGCGCCTTGGGCGTGCTGGAATCCAAGAGTACTGACCCCACTGCCAAGGAATTCGAGTGCATCTGGAATTTGATGCGCGCCGTCGATGAATACATCCCGACGCCCGTTCGCGAAACCGAGAAGCCGTTCCTCATGCCCATTGAAGATGTCTTCAGCATCAAGGGTCGCGGTACGGTGGTCACCGGTCGTATTGAGCGTGGGTTGGTCAAGCCGATGGAAGAAATCGAAATCGTCGGTCTGGCTGCTACCCGCAAAACGGTCGTTACTGGTGTGGAAATGTTCCGCAAATTACTCGACCAGGGCATGGCCGGCGACAATGTCGGTTGTCTCCTGCGTGGTATCGAACGCGACGATATTGAGCGTGGCATGGTGCTGGCCAAGCCTGGCAGCATTAAGCCCCACACCGAGTTCAACGCCGAGGTCTACGTCCTGAAGAAGGAAGAAGGCGGTCGCCACACCCCGTTCTTCAAGGGCTATCGTCCGCAGTTCTACATCCGCACCATGGACATCACCGGCGCCATCGAATTGCCGGCCGGCGTGGAAATGGTCATGCCGGGTGACAACATCACCATGCGCGTCACCTTGATTTCGCCTGTCGCTTTGGAGAACGGTAGCCGCTTCGCCATCCGCGAAGGTGGTCGCACTGTTGGCGCCGGCGTCATCACCGAAATTTTGAAGTAGGAAGGACGAAGGATGAGGGATGAAGTAAGGAACTACTATTCATCCTTCTGCCTTCATCCTTCATCCTTTTTATGTGAAAGGTTAATGGAATGGCGAAGCAACGAATTCGGATTAAACTCAAAGCCTACGACCATCGGGTCTTGGATCTCTCGGTGCGCCAGATTGTCAGCGCTGCCGAACAGACCGGCGCCCAGGTGGTAGGCCCAGTACCGCTGCCGACACGCAAAGAGAAGTTTACGGTTATGCGATCACCCTTTATTGATAAGGATAGTCGCGAACAATTTGAGATCAGAACCCACAAGCGGTTGATCGATGTAGTGGATCCAGGTAACAAGACGATTGAAAACCTGACCCGTTTTAATTTACCCGCTGGTGTTGATATTGAGATCAAGCTTTAACTAATAACTACTGTAAAACAATTAATAATTAATGATTTTACAGTAAGTATTGATTGGGTTTGTTCGGTGGGTGTTGTTCAGCGTTGTTTCATTATAGATTCGGGATTGATCAGTTAGATCATGATTGAACAATTGAAATTACCAATAATAAACTGAGCGACAACTAAATATATCAGCCTAGCGGGATGATGAAAGGGTTGAACAATTGGGTTCAATCGTTGGCAGTCCCAGGGGGAAAACATGCGAGGAATTTTAGGCAAGAAGGTCGGCATGACCCAACTCTTTGATGAGAAGGGGAATGTCGTGCCGGTGACGATTATTGAAGCAGGCCCGTGTTACATCACCCAGGTCAAAACGACCGAATCCGATGGGTATAACGCCGTCCAGCTTGCATTTGAAGAAGTAGCCGAACGCAAATTAAGCAAAGGGGAACGCGGCCATTTACAGAAGGCCGGGGTTCCTACGTTACGTCAAGTTCGTGAAGTCCGCTCTACCGAACCTCCTGCCCACACCTTGGGGGATGTCATCAAAGCTGACATCTTTCAAGAGGGCGACATTGTCGATGTAATCGGCATCTCCAAGGGTCGCGGTTTTGCCGGCGCCGTGAAGCGACATGGCTTTAGCGGCGGTCCGAAAACCCATGGCCAATCTGACCGTCACCGTGCGACTGGCTCGCGCGGCGCCGGTACAACACCCGGCCACACTTTCCCTGGTACAAGAGCGCCCGGCCACATGGGCAACCAACGTGTGACAGTGCAAAATCTGAAGATTGCTTTGGTTGACCCGGAGCGGAATTTGATCGCGATCAGAGGCGCCGTTCCCGGCCCGCGTACTGGTTTTGTTCTTGTCCGCGATGCGGTCAAGAAAGCCACCAAAAAGGCTTAAGTCTTCATCCGAAAATTCGGTTGTAGTCCAGCGGCTCGATGTGAGCTCGCCGACACGGGAACAGAGAATTTTCGGATAGGTTTAAAGAGGAGAGTGAACCAATGTTAGTACCGCTCAAGAATGTAGCCGGTGAGCAAGTAGGCGAGGTCGAACTGAGTGACGCCATCTTTGCTGCTCCGGTGAATAACCCGTTGATGCACCAAGTGCTGGTTCGACAATTGTCGAATGCCCGTTCCGGCACCCATAGCACCAAGACGCGTGGCGAAGTGGCCGGCGGTGGTCGCAAGCCATTCCGCCACAAAGGCACTGGCCGCGCTCGCCAGGGCTCCATTCGTGCGTCGCAGTGGGTTGGTGGTGGCACCGCTTTCGGCCCCCTCCCCCGCAAATATATCAAGCAACTGCCTAAGAAGATGAACGCCGCCGCCCTGCGCAGCGCCTTGACTGTCAAAGCGGCCGCCGATCAGATTATGGTGGTGGATGCGTTGCCCTTTGAAACGCCAAAGACCAAGAATATGGTGCAAGCGTTGCGCGCCCTGGGTGTCACCAGCGATTCTGTGTTGCTGGTCCTTGCCGAAAAGAGCCTGGGCGTTCAAGGTAGCGCCAACAATTTGCCGAATGTCAAGACCATTTTGAGTGGCTATCTCAACATTCGCGACCTGCTAGGCTATGATAAGGTGCTGCTTTCCAGAGATGCGCTGGATGCTGTCGAGCTTTGGTTGACACCGGCGAATGGCGGCGCAAGCGATGATGAGATGATCGAGGAGAGTGCGCCAGAGGGGACGGAAGGGTAATTATGCACATTTACGAGGTACTCAAGCGCCCGATTGTGACCGAAAAAACCGTCGACGCAACCAGCAACTTGAACAAATATGTTTTTGAAGTTGATATGCGCGCCAACAAGATGTTGGTGAAAGATGCTGTGCAGAGCGCCTTTGATGTGACGGTAACAAATGTTCACATCATGGTCATGCCGGTGAAGACGGCGCGGCGAGGACGGCGGCTTGCCATTCGCCAAGCCAAGTGGAAGAAAGCAATTGTAACCCTAGCGCAGGGTAGCAACATCCAGTTGTACGAAGGCGTATAGGCGAAGGAGCGTACTCATGGCTATTAAGATTTACCGACCAACCTCTGCCGGTCGGCGCGATATGAGCGCCCCGGCTTTTACCGAGATTACCCGCTCCAAGCCGGAACGCTCGTTGCTGGCGCCGCTGCGCAAAAAAGGTGGCCGTAATAACCGTGGCGTCATTACCATGCGCCATCAGGGTGGTGGTCACAAGCGGCGCTATCGCATTATCGACTTCCGCCGCGACAAGTGGGATATCCCCGCGCGTGTCGAGAGCATCGAATATGATCCGAATCGCTCGGCGCGTATTGCGCTGGTAGTTTATCGCGACGGCGAGCGCCGCTACATTCTGGCGGCCAATGAAATTCGCGTGGGCGATACGATCATGTCCGGGCCAAACGCTGAAGTGCGCCCCGGCAATGCCCTGCCAATTCGCAACATTCCGCTTGGTACGGTGGTTCATAACATTGAAATTTATCCGGGCCGCGGTGGTCAGTTGGTGCGCAGCGCCGGCAATTCCGCCCAGTTGCTCGCCAAAGAAGGGACGCTGGCGCAGGTGCGCTTGCCCAGCGGTGAAGTGCGCTATATTGATATGAATTGTTTAGCGACGATTGGCGCAGTCTCCAATACGGATCATGCCAACATCAACCTGGGCAAAGCCGGCCGCAAGCGCCATTTGGGCATTCGCCCCAGCGTACGCGGTATCGCCATGGACCCCTCCGGCCACCCGCATGGTGGTGGTGAAGGTCGTTCGCCGGTCGGTATGAAAGCGCCGAAAACCCCGTGGGGCAAGCCGGCGTTGGGCAAGAAGACGCGGCGCAACAAGAAGACGAATAAGTTTATCGTCCGCCGACGTGGTGGCGGCTCGGTCTAATGTTGATGGGGAAAGCAGGAGAATGACATGTCACGAT
>JBJXEY010000411.1:0-4960 GCA_046153355.1 Burkholderiales bacterium | reverse complement strand
GTATTCGAGTTTCTTGTAGCTGTGCGGATAGACCACCATGGGGAAATCCGGGGTGAACAATATAGTGGTGCCATCCGGGTCGGAATTTTTGACATGCTCGACGGCAATCTTGGACGCTGCGCCAACGCGGTTCTCCACGATGACCGTTGGCGCGTACACGCCGCGTAATCGATCAGCCATGAAACGCGCCGAGATGTCGGTGCCGCCACCGGCGGCAAAACCAACCAGGATGCGCACCGGTTTGTTGGCGGGCTGCGCCAGTGCCAAGGGCGCCCAGATGGCAAGTGTGGCGATGAGCTTGCAAGAATTAACAAGGCGGCTGGTCGACATGTCGGAACCCTCCCGTTGAACGCTGCTGTGAGAATCGCGCTTCAATACTACACTGCGGTATCAATACGCGATGCGCGTGCCCGATGCAGCGAACAAACCCTACGATAAATGGAGGCCACACCAATGAAATTTAATGAAATCCGCGACTGTGGGTGCTCCCCATCGCGCCGTGATTTTGTCAAAGCACTTGGCGCGGTCGCTGTCACCGGCAGCGTGGGCTCCATGGCGAGTTGCGCCAGCATTGCCGCAAACGCGCCGCGGCGCCTAGTGGATACGCACTTTCACTTTTTTCCCGAGTCCTATGAAAAGGCTTGGATCGAGTGGCAACAAAAAAACAAGGTGCCGGTTAGTGTGCAACCGGGATGGACGCCCAAACGCGCCCTAGAGGTGATGGACAAGGGTGGCGTTGCTACTTCGTTGCTTTCGCTTGCCTCGACACCTGGCACCTGGTTTGATCAAGGCGCGGCCGCGGCGGATCGCTGGGCGCGTTTATGCAATGACTTTGGCGCCAACATGGTGCGCGACTTCCCTGGGCGATTTGGCCTATTGGCGACCTTGCCGATGCTCACCATCGACACCACCATGAAGGAATTGGAATATGCCTTCGATACCCTCAAAGCCGATGGCGTGGGATTGCAAACCAATTATGGTGCGCGTTATCCGGGTGATAACTTCTATCGGCCGGTGTGGGAGGAACTCAATCGCCGCAAGGCCTTGGTCTACTTTCATCCGCTTGGGGCGCAGTGTTGTATTCCCTCGGGCGTTCCCGGTACCAGCGGCCCGATTGAGACGCCAACCGATACGACGCGCGCGGTATTGAGTTTGTTGAATTCGGGTACCTTCGCGCGATATCGCGATATCAAATGGCTGTTTTCCCATGGTGGCGGTTCGGTGCCGATGCTTGCGGGCCGCATCATTGCCTTTGGCGAACGCAGCAAAGGCGTGAATACCTACGCGCCCAATGGCATTCAATACGAATTGGCGCGTTTGCACTACGACACAGCCAATGCCACGCATCCGGCGGCGATGGCGGCGCTCAACACGCTGGTGGCCGAGACGCAAATCACCTATGGCAGCGATTACCCTTATTTCCCCATCCATGAACAGGTCGAGTCGCTGCGCGCTCTGGGCTATGGTTCTTCGAAGCTGTATGCGATCGAGCGCGGCAACGCGGAGCGGTTGGTGCCTTGGTTGGCTACGGGACGCAAGGCATAAAATAGGTGCTGGGCATTGGTGGAGGTCGCGATGAAGAATCTACGTTTTGCAGCCATGACAGCAGCGCTTTGTTCGGCAATTTCCACGTTGGCGACGGCCCAGTCTTATCCGCTAAAACCGGTAAGAATAATCGTGCCCGCCGGGCCCGGCGGCCCCGACATCGTGGCGCGTATTGTCGCAGCCAACTTCACCAAGCAGATGGGGCAGACGTTTTTTGTCGAGAATCACGGCGGCGCCAATGGCATCGTCGGCGCCGACATGGTGGCCAAGGCAGCCCCCGACGGCCATACCCTGATGGTTTATTCCAGCGGCTTCGTGGTCAATCAGCATGTGAATAAAAAATTGCCCTACGACACTGCCAACGACTTCGCGCCAGTCACCAAACTTATCGATAACGTCGGTGTGTTCATCACCGTGCATCCTTCGGTGCCGGTGCAAAGCGTCAAGGAGTTCATCGATTACGCGCGCAATCCCGCGAATAAACTGGCCTACAGCACGCCGGGCGTTGGCAACACCATGCATATCGCCACTGAGTTATTCAATTCCAAATACGGCACGCAGATGACGCATATTCCCTATAAGGGAGGCGGTCTCGCGGCATCGGCGGCGGTGGCGGGCGAAGTGCAGGTGATGTTCAATTCGCCTTCGAACGTGGTGCAGTTCGCCCGTTCGGGGAAATTGAAGGTGCTGGCGTTCTCAGGCCTGAAACGTTCCGATGCCTTGCCCAACATTCCCACCACAGTGGAGGCGGGGGTGCCGGAATTCGTATTTGATGGCGGCTGGTTCGCCATGTTTGCACCGGCGAGAACGAACATTGAAATTGTCGAACGCCTGTATCGAGAGTATCGAATCGCGTTATCCGACAAAGCGACGCCCGAAAAAATCCGCGCCCTGGGTATCGAACCAGTGGGTGATACGCCGGCGGAATTCCGGAAATTTTTTCTCGCGGAAATCGCGCGTTATGCGGAATGGGTCAAGTTGGCGCGGATTCAGCCCGAGTAGCCGTGTCGTTCTCGACGCATTTGATTGTCTGCTTGGTCATTGAGGGAGTGAAGCCATGAAAAAATTATCGCAAAGTGCGTTAGCTATCGCGATGCTGGTGGGCATGACAGCGGCGATGGCACAGTCCTACCCCGCCAAGCCCATCCGCTTCATCGTGCCCTTTGCGCCGGGTGGCGGGATCGATATTTTTTCCCGCTCGCTCGCGCCGCTATTGCAATCGAGTTTGGGCCAGCCGGTGGTGGCGGAGAACCGGCCCGCCTCGGCCGGTATTGTCGGCGCCGATGCGGTGGCGAAATCCGCGCCCGATGGCTACACCATCATGCCCGGCGGCAGTTGGATGGTGGTGGGTAGCTTGATGTACAAGGCCTTGCCTTACAACGTCGAGCGCGATTTCACGCCCATCGCGCTGGTGGCCGATGCGTCCATTCAGTTCATGATTCATGCCTCGGTGCCGGCGAATAATTTCGCCGAGTTCATCGAGTATGCGAAAGCCAATCCAGGTAAGTTGAACTTTGGTTCTGCCGGAGTCGGGCACCCCTTCCATCTCACGATGGAAATGTTCAAACAGCGCACCGGGACCAACATGGTGCACATTCCCTACAAAGGCATGAACCCGGCGGTGCAGGATTTCATCACCGGCCGTACGCAAATCATGTCCTATTCGGCCAACACGCAACTCACCGAATTGATCAAGGCCGGCAAACTACGCGCCATTGCCACCGCCACTCCACAGCGCATCGCGACGCTGCCCGAGGTGCCGACCATGGACGAATTGGGGATACGTAATTTCCGGCCGGCCGCCAATCTCTCCGTAGTTGGGCCGGCGGGAATGCCGCGTCCCATTGTGGATCGCCTGTATGCCGAGATTCTCAAGGCCTCCGCGACGCCGGAGATGACGAAGACGCTGGCAAGTTTGCTATTTGACCGAACGCTTACCTCACCTGACGAGTACGCCAAGATCATTCGCAATGAACTCGATACCTGGGGGCCGTTGATCAAGGCGCTTAATATTTCGTTGGATCAATAATTAGGCCCGTCGCAGGTTCGCTGCGCTTCGCGTCGCTCAACCCAGCGTCGCGACCATTTCAATTCGTGGCGCGATTGCGCTCACCAGCTTTTCGATGCCATGACCTGGATTGGCGCGGCGCTGCGATACGATTAACCCAATTTTCTCCAAGAGCCCCACATCCTTGGTAACGGATGATCGGTTGCGATGCAAGCGCCGCGACAATTCATTGATCGTTTTCGGTTCGTGCATGATCTCACGCATTAGTCGCCGACGGCTCTCTGAAAGTACGCTAAACATTCGACTCGGGTCTTCGAACGAAAGTGTAACCGTCCCATCGAATGGGCCACCTCGGTCAGCACGGCGTGCTGCATCCTTTGCGCGCGAGAAAAAGCCATTGAGGTCATCGGTTCGAATTACGATTTTGCTCATGGTTTATCGTCCTTTTATCGACTCTTGTTCCAGCTTAACTATCTCTCGCCACTCACGTTGAAAGCGTTCTTGGGTCGCTTCGAAATTGACGAAATCGACTTTTTCAATCCTGCCCATGAAATGTCTATGGTGGTAGCCATGCGCGTTATCGAATCCGAGAACCCGGCCGTTGTCGCCCTGATGGATCGAATGGTTGATCCACGCTAGGTTATAACGCGTCACTACCAATTTACCTTGTGCGCGATAACCCCAAATTTCATAGCTCAAAAGCCCGCCGCCTGATTTCGAACTGACCTCAAAACGTTCATGCTCTAGCAGTGATTCTGTGAATAGTTTTGCCATATTCAGCGCCTGCTACAGGTGTGCGATATGTTAGCACACCTGCATAACAATGCGTCGCAACTAGGAAACTCTTCTCAATTTCAAACCACGCGATCCAGTCCCACGTAGTTCTCCGCCATGCTGGTGAGGGCAGGGCGCGAGGAGATCATGTAGCGCAGTTGCGAGACCTGAAGCTGCTGCTGGAAGGCGGCGTCTTCATCCTCGAAACGATGGAAGAGGGTGGTCCACCACCAGGAGAAATGCTGCGCGCGCCAGACACGCGGCAGGCAATCCGCGGTATAGCGTTGCAGTGGCGCGCTGTCGTTCTGCTTGTAATAAGCAATCAGCGCCGCCGCCAGCACACGCGCGTCGGAGATGGCCAGGTTCATTCCCTTGGCACCGGTGGGCGGCACGATGTGCGCCGAATCCCCCGCAAGATAGAGCCTGCCGCGTTGCATGGTTTCATGCACGAAGCTGCGCATTTCGGTGATGCCCTTGTCCAGGATGGGGCCTTCTTCGAGCGTCCATCCGGGAAGGTTGAGGCGCGCGCCAAGCTCGCTCCAGATGCGGTCGTCCGACCATTGATCGACGCTGTCGTCAATCGGGCATTGCAGATACAGTCGCGTCAACTCCGGGGTGCGCATCGTATGCAGC
>JBJXEY010000405.1:0-15153 GCA_046153355.1 Burkholderiales bacterium | reverse complement strand
CGTGCATCGCGGCGTTCGCGCGATTTGGTGTCGCGTCACACCAGAGTGAGATTCTTCAGTGGCAGCGAACGCACCGGTTTTCCCGTCGCCGCGAATATCGCGTTCATCACCGCCGGCGCCACCACGCAGATGGTCGGTTCGCCTACGCCACCCCAGAAATCGAAGGTCGGCGCCAGCACCGATTCGACGCGTGGGAATTCCGCCATGCGCATAAGGCGATAGGTGTGAAAGTTGGTTTCCTTCACCGCGCCCTTTTCGATGGTGATTTCGCCAAATAGCGTCGCTGTCAATCCAAAGGCGACCGAGCCTTCGATCTGCGCCGCCACCTGCCCAGGGTTCACCACATGACCGCTGTTGGTGGCGAGGAACATGCGATGAACTTTCAGTTCGCCCTTGGCGCTCACCGATACTTCGGCGACCGCCGCGGAGTAGCTGGCGTAGCCCATGAATTGCGCGATGCCGCGATGCACCCCCGGTGGCAAAGGCTTACCCCAGCCGGCTTTGTCTGCCACCGCATTCAACACGCCCAGATGTTTGGGATGATTCTTCATCAACACGCGGCGGAATTCCAGCGGGTCTTTACCAGCGAGTTTTGCCGCTTCGTCCATGAAACATTCGAGATACACACCGTTCTGGTTGGTGTTGACGCCGCGCCATGGGCCAACTGGCACATGGGAATTGCGCATCGCGTATTCGATGGAAAGATTGGGCACGCTATAGCCGAATTGCGCGTCGCCGGGTTCTTTGAATAACCCTTGCAATTGGCGCACATCCTTGCCATCTTTAATGTTTCCGGGGTTGGAGAAGGCGTTGATCGATTGACCGGATACGCGCATTGTCATGCCCACCAGATTGCCGCTCGTATCAACACCCGCCGACATGCGGCACATGGATGCTGGTCGATAAAAGCCGTGCATCTGGTCTTCCTCGCGGCTGTAAATCATTTTCACCGGCATGTCGGGAAATTGCTTGGCGATTAATACGCTCAGACGCACGTAGTCCGGCACCGTGACGCGCCGCCCGAAGCCGCCCCCAGGGTCGGAGCGATACACCTCGCATTGCGCGAGCGGGAGGCCGGCGGTTTCCGAGAGCGCCGCCAGCGCCTGTTCCGCGTTTTGCGTCGGTGCCCAGACTTCGCCGCGAGTCGCGGAAATTTTCGCCGTGCAATTCATCGGCTCCATGGTGGCGTGTGAAAGAAACGGCGTGGTGTAGTCGGCTTCTATTTTTCTTGATGCACTCGCGATGGCTTTCACCGCGTCGCCGATGCTGGTGTCGGCGAAGGCGTCATTTGCCGAGAGACCGGCACGCATGTTCTCCGCGATGCTGGCACTAGACGCATTGGTGCCCGCGCCTTCGTCCCACACTACAGGCAAAGCCTCGAGCGCTGTCTTCGCGTGCCACCAGGTATCGGCGACCACGGCGACGGTGGCGTCATCCACTTTGATCGCGCGCACCACGCCGGGCATTTTGGTGATCTTCGCGTTATCGAAGCTCACCAGCTTTCCGCCAAACACCGGACACTGTTTCACCGCCGCATTGAGCATGTTGGGAAGTCTCAGATCGATGGCGAATTTTTTCGAACCGTCGAGCTTGTCGGCGGTATCCAGGCGCTTGAGAGGCTTACCGGCGATCTTCCAAGTCTTGGGATCTTTCAGTTGAATCGACTTGGGATCGGGCGGTGTCAGGCGCGCCGCCGAGGCGGCTACTTTGCCGTAGCTGATGGATCGTTTGCTCGCGGCATGGCGGATTACGCTATCTGCAACCGAGAGCTCGCCCACCGGCACTTTCCATTCGTCGGCCGCGGCCTGCAAAAGCATCATGCGCGCTGCGGCGCCGCCACGACGCACGTAATCCTGCGATTGGCGTATGCCTTGGCTGCCGCCGGTGCTCATGTTGCCCCAGATGCGTTTGCGCGCCAGGTTTTGTCCGGCGGTGATCACTTGCGTGCTCACCTTTTTCCAATCGCATTCGAGTTCTTCTGCCACTAACTGCGCGATGCCGGTGAGCGTGCCTTGGCCCATCTCGGTGCGTACAAATCGGATCACGACCGCATCGTCGGGCTTGATCACCACCCAGGCGTTGATCTCGGGGGCATCCGACAGCGCACTTTGCGCGGCGACTGACCTGGGCCCAAAGGGTAGGTTGAGACCCAGCGCGAGACCGCCCGCGGCGCCCGCGCTGCTGACCATGAATTTTCGGCGGGAAAGATTGGGAGTGCGCGTCTTCGAGATATTAGTGGAGTCGGAATCGCGGCCAGCGCGTTGAATAATTTCGTTCATGACAATTCCCCTTTCGCGCTAGGCCATTTTCGCGGCGGTGTGGATCGCCGCGCGAATGCGTTGATAGGTGCCGCAGCGGCAGATGTTGGTCATGGCCTCATCGATGGCCTTGTCACTGGGGTTTTTATTTTTCTTCAGCAACGCCGCCGCGGCCATGATTTGCCCGGATTGGCAATAACCGCATTGCGGCACATCGTGTTGTGCCCAGGCCTTTTGGATTGGGTGCGAACTCTTTTGCGAAAGCCCTTCGATGGTGACGATACGATCGCTAGGTTTGATGGTTTGTACTGGTATGGAGCAGGAGCGCCGCACCTCACCGTTTAGGTGCACCGAACATGCGCCGCACATTGCCACGCCGCAGCCATATTTAGTGCCGGTGAGACCTACCTGTTCGCGGATTACCCAGAGGAGCGGAGTGCCATCCTCGGCTTCTACATCGTGAACCTTGCCATTGATATTGAGTCTTGCCATTGCCTTCTCCTTGCAGTCAGAGTTGTCCCAAACAATCGTTGACGTTGCTGTATACGTCCAACAATCTACCTATTTACTAGGTACAACTACTTATGATGCCATGCAATTTGTAGGGCGGCAGATCACCATTCGGATAATTGTGTTGCGATCGCCAGGAAGGCGTTGTTGCTTGCTATTGCGCCTTGATGCCCGCGGCCTTCACCGCGTTATTCCACTTGGGCCAGTCGTTCTTGATGATCCCGCCCAGTTCTTCGGGCGTGCTCGCATAGGCATCCAGACCCAGCTTGTCCATGGCCTCGATCATCGGTTTTTCCTGCATAACTTTAACGATGTCGGCATTCATGCGTCGGGGAATGGCCGCAGGTGTACCGGGCGGCGCGACGAAACTGAAAAAAGTCTCGATCACGTAATTGGGCATGCCCACTTCGAGGGCAGTCGGCACATCGGGCAGCTTTTTCATTCGCTGCGGGCTGCTTACCATTAGCGCGCGGGCCTTGCCCGAGGTGATCAGCGGCCCGAGGACGGTATAGCCGTCAACGATCATTTGTACGTCGCCGGCGAGAAAACGCTGCACCGCGTCGGCCGAGCCCTTGTAGGTGATGCCGAAAATATCTACCCCTGCCTGGTCTTTAAACATTTCGGCCAGCATATGCGGCGGGCTGCCGGGGGTGGAGGCGCCATAGTTAAATTTGCCCGGTTGCTTCTTCGCTAGATCCACAAATTCTTTCAACGTATTGGCGGGGACGTTGGGATGCGTGATCACGATGAACTGCGTTTTGGCGAAGATGCCGACGGGCACAAAATTTTGCGGATCGTACGGGGCGGTGGGTAGCAACGCCTTCGCTAAAAACAAAGTGCCCACCGTGCCCAGACCCATGGTGTAGCCATCCGGCGCGGCCTTCGCGGTGGCTTCCATTGCGATAACGCCGCCCGCGCCAGGGCGATTCTCAATCACCAGAGGTTGCCCGAGCAATTCGCCCAACTTGGGCGCGATGATGCGTGTGCCGATATCGGGTGGGCCGGCGGCGGCGAATCCGATCAAGATGCGGATGGGTTTCTGCGGCCAAGTTTGGGCATGCAGTGGTGTGGGACTAACCATGAAAATTGAACAGAGAGCAAGGGCAAGCACCTGCAGCGTGGCCAACAAGCTCAGACTCCGGCGATAAAACGCGATTGCCGCGATCACGATGATTCGTTGATTGTGCATTTTCAATTTTCCACGGTTATGGTTTGTGGCAAAGGTGCCTTGACGAGTGGCAACGGTACTGTGTCAGCGTGGCAAAGGTTGCCGAGCTAGTTTGAACAATTATCTAACTGGTCGGCTAAGCGGACTGCTCGCGACCGCCGATGTCGCAGGACGCACGGGCAAAGTTGGCACGATAGTCTGCCGGGCGCCCACGACCACGCGAGGTGGGTTTGAATAGTTGTTGGCGCCATCGCAATCGACGCGTCGCTGCGTTAAACATTCGGCATGGGCGGCTTGACGCGTGGCGTTTTGTCGCGCTTGCGATTGGCGTGCCTCTTCCGCGAATCGATTTGCCTGAAGTTGGCGAGCATACTGCCAATCGTATTCATCCTCACGCGGCAGCGGAATCGTCGGAGCAGTCGCGGGCACATAGATAGCGGGGCGGGCTGGCTCCAATTGAATTGTTTTGGTCGAGCTTGCCGGTGGGCTGTAGGAGTAATGCTTGTTGCCGGCGTCGTCGACCCATTTATAGATCTGTGCGTGCGCGGGAATTCCGTACACAAGCAATATCGAAAACATGAGATCTGCGCGTTTCATGCGGTAAAAGTATCATGCCGTTGCCGTCGGTGCCAGAGTTTCAGATATCGACAAATTTTGGTCGACGGTCCATGGGCAGCGAATTCGCGTCGTTGCTGGCGTATCAACAATTGAAGAAAAATTATGGCAACCGTAAAAACTCTCTATACCGTACTTGGCGTGGCATCTGACGTAGAGGATCAGGACATTCAGCAGGCATTCGTGCGCGCGAAACTCAGATATCCGCAAGCCAAAATAGAAGTTGATAACGTGGCTCGCGGCGAATTTCTCGCGATTCAGCAAGCCTTCGACACCTTATCCAACGAGGATGCGCGCGCCGCCTACGACCAAAAGCTGGCGCGCGCGGGAATGCCAGTCATCGCCAGGGAAGGCGCGACCGCCGCGGGCGGCGAATCCATGCGCATTGCTTTGGTAATCGGCATGATCGTGCTGCTGATATCGGGGATGTGGACTTATTACAGTTATCAGCGCACCAAGGCGGAAAAGGAAATCGCGGAACGCGCGTTGAAACTGGTCGAAGAGGAGAAGCAGCGCAAGGCCCTGCTTGAACAGCAGGAAGAGCAACGACGTCAGGCTCGATTCGACGATATGCGCAAACGCGAGGCGGACTTCGAGCAACAACGAGCTGTTGCGGATGCCGAACGACTGCGCAACCAAGTCAGTAACGACACCGCGCGCGCGGAACGCGAGGCGGCGAACAATCGGCAGCGCGAACAAAATGCGCAGGCCCAGGCGGAGCGCAATCGCCAAATGCAACAGCGACAAGTACAATTCGACGCCGAGCGCCGTGTTGCGCAGGAAAAGCAGCAGTTGCGCGCCATGTGCATGCAACGCTACGGTAGGCCGGATTGCTAGGTGAGGTTCACGGATACCCGCGCGACCGAACAAACCGAACCAGCTTCGAATAAAAAGATCGATCCCTTGCTTTTTCTACGTGGGCAGGCCGGGAAGGTATACCGAGCGCTTCTCGTCAACGGTGGCGATGGCACGAAGCTGCCCGGTTTTCGACAGGCGTGCACCCTGGCCCATGGCATACAACACCACCTGCACCTCGCCCGCTACCGCACCGTTTAATGCCTGGGTATTGATCTTGTAGGGCACGCGGAGAAAGCGTGTGTCTTGTGTACGCTTGAACGACTCGATGTAAAGCGACTCGGAGGTAGTTGGCGTGGCCGGCGCGGTGCCCCAGGTTACTGAGTCGGGCTTCTTCTTCACCAGCGCGATCAATTCCTTCATATCGCGAACGGGAACCGAAGGATGCACCAACACGGCGCTGGTGAATACGCCCATCTGAATGATCGGCGTGAATTGTTTTTCTGGTTCGTAGGGCAGCTTTGAATGGAGCAATGGATTGCCGACGATCACCGCGGATTGGGTGAGGCACAACGTGTAGCCATCCGCCGGCGCATTGGCGCACGCCTCGGCGCTGATGATGCCATCGCCGCCGGGGCGGTTCTAGATGATGAAGGGCTGGCCTAGGGTCTGTTGCGGTAGATGCGTAATTGCGCGAATTTGTACGTCGGAAGGGCCACCTGGTGGGGCTGGTTGGATTATTCGTATTGGTTTGTTGGGATAGGGCTTGGCATAGGAGAAATTTCCCATGATTACTAAAACATAGGAATAAATGGAAATCGTTTTCATCTTTAACGTGAATTCCGCTCAGGCTTGCGAAGACTGCTAACGGGATTCCTTATTGGCCAGTCCGCGCGGATTTTGCGCGTGCGCGTGCGCGTGGCGAGTGTGATGAGTGCGGCAGATTCTTGGTCAGTACCTTGCGTAATTCATCGTTGATTCGTGTTTGATAGCCGCGCCCTTGTGCTCGAAAGAAGGCAATTACATCGGCATCCAGGCGAACCGTTGTGAGTACTTTGATCGGGGCCTTTTGCGGACCGCGCCCACGTTTGAAAACTGGTCGGCCAAGCATATCCTCGGTCCAAGGGGGATTGTCTGGATCGACCGGGCTATTTGAAATGGTCTTTGGCGTTTTCAAGATAGTATTTTTTCTCATGCTTTTCCGCCTTACGTAAAGAAATGATATGCGGCCCAGTACTGCGTTCTGTGTGAACCAATACCACGACATTGCCTTCCAATAATCCAAACGTGACCATGCGCTTTTCGCCGTAATTCTCGCGAATATCTTCACGCCCTATCGTAAAGTGATCCCAAATCTCATCGCAACCTTGGAAATCCATCCCATGGAGCTTGATGTTACTTTGACGTTTGGACTCGTCTTAAGTAGTCATTTTTAAATTGTAATAACGAAATACTTGTGGCGCAAGGCAAATTTGAAATAAATCACGCTACCCTTGTTTTGAATGCGATTATTTGCTTCCATAATCGTGCTTTATGAAGTTGTTAAACCAATTCGGATTTTGATCAACAGTGTATGAAAAAAGATTTCATCACCGTAGCTGGCCTGCGCACCCACTATTGGCATGCGGGTGAGGGCCCTACGCTTTTGATGCTGCACGGCCAGTTGCCCGGTTCCTGCGTTGCCACGGAGTGGGGCGACAACGTGCAGTGTTTCGCTGATGCGGGGTTTTCGGTGTATGCGCCGGATCTTTCCGGCTTTGGTCAGACCGACAATCCCAAAGATGCCTCGGGCTACGCCTTCAAGACGCGCATCGCGCACGCGCAAAGCTTCATTGATTTTTTCAAACCGGATCGCTATTCGATCTGGGGTTCGTCGATGGGCACTTACATGGGTTGCTCGATGGCGCTCGAGGATTCGCGTGTCGATAAGCTGGTGATCATGCCTTCGACCATTCTGCCGCCGCCGATGCTCGATCCCAATGGTCCGTCGGTAGTGCCTTTGAAGGTTTCGGTGGCAAGCATGGTGCAGGATCCGAATCCCACGTTTGAGCTTGCGCGCACGGTGTTAAATCGGGTGATGAGTAACAAGGTTTTGGTGAGCGATGAGCTCGTGCGGTTGTTTCTCGCGAACTGGGCGGGCAAAGGTGTGGAGGCTGAGGCGGGGCGCCGCGTAGTTGGCCGGGCTCCACCAATGCACGACCAGTTACTACGTTTGAAAAATCGCGCATTGCTATTGTGGGGTGCGGATGAATCTCTGCCAGAGCGCGCGCTGTTATTGCAGCGGGCGATCCCCGGTTCAGAACTGCATGTGTTGCAAGGTTGCGCACACTGGCCGCAGGTCGATCGTCCCGATCGGACCTTCGAAATCGTCAATACGTTTCTTCGCTCCTAGCCATCATGGATTCCGTCTCGAACGAACCCCGTTACGCCGATATTCTTCGTGTTGGGCCGGGGACGATCGGCGGGAGGTACCTGCGCCGCTTTTGGCAACCGGTGATGACCTCGGCGGAACTTGCGACCGGCCATGTCAAACCGTTGCGCATTCTTGGCGAAGAGTTGACTTTGTATCGCGGCGAATCCGGCACGGTTCATTTGGTGGCGGGCCGTTGCCCACATCGCGGCGTAATGTTGTCCTTGGGGTTTGTCAGGGGCGAAGACCTGCAATGCGTTTATCACGGCTGGACATACGACCCTTCAGGCCAATGCGTCGCGCAACCGGCGGAACCCAAACCATTTACTGAAAGAATCAAAATCAAATCGTATCCAGTGCGCGAGTATTTGGGTTTGATATTCGGTTACTTCGGCGAAGGCGAAGCGCCGCTGCTTCCTTGTCTTGGCGATTACGAAGACGATGCCTTGTATGTGCGCGAAATCACCACCGAAACCTGGCCGTGCAATTATTTCGATCTGATCGAGAATTCCACCGACATCGCGCATACGCAATTTCTGCATTGGCATTTCGGCAGCAAGGCGCCTGAAAAAATGGAGTGGACCGAGAGCGAAGGCGGCATGAATGGCCGCTTCGAGGGCGAGACCGGCAAAGACGACATCTACAACCGCATTTATTTTCAAATGCCCAATTCCTCCGAGTTTGCGGTGATTGGCCGCACTGGCAAGGAGGGCTATTACACCTATGCATGGCGCGTGCCGGTGGATGACAACCATGCGATTCGCTTCAATCTGGGGGCTTATCCGCGTGCGCAGGTCGAGGCGAATGCCGCGCCGGGGATGACGGCGTACGCCGCGTTGCGTGGCTTAAAGGAAACCAATGCCGATGCACGCAATGCTTCGGATGCCGAGCGTGAGGCGGAGGCCGTTACCGATGTGGCCGAAGGTTTGGTGTCGGGGCGCGAAGATATGCGTAGCTTTCGCGAACGCTCGGCGAAAATGAATTTTCGCTACCTCACCAATATTCAGGATTGCGCGGTGTTAATGAGCCTGGGGCCGCCCGCGACGCGCGAATTCACCGAATCGTTTGGTCGCACCGATGTCAGCATCGCTTTGATGCGGCGCCTGTGGCTGCGGGAATTGAAGGCGCTCGCCGAAGGTGCGTCTTTGAAAGCGTGGCGGCGGCCAGATTTTTTATGGGCTGACGTAACCCAGCTACATAGAAAAAGCGCGGCGCGCCTCAAGGGCAACGCATAAGAATTTACTCCGGCTGGATGCCAACGGCCTTAATGAGCGCACCCATTTGCTCGCTGCCCGTTTTAATCGCGTTGGCCAATTCCTCTGCGCTGCTGGCGATGATTCGCAAACCTTGCTTCTCGTAAGCAGCTCGCACATCGCTCGATCCCATGCTTTTTGCCACCGCGCCATGAATGCGATCCACCAATGGACGCGTCATACCCGCTGGCCCCATCAATCCAATCCAGCTAGGCGCATCGCGGTAATTGGGATAGGTCTCGTTGATGCTGGGGATGTCACCGATGGGCGCGAAGCGTGTGCCGCCCTGCACCGCAAGAATCCGCAACTTGCCGCTCGTGGCGAGCGGGCGGACCGCACCCAGGCCGGAAAAATCGATATCCGTGCGGCCCGCCAGCATCTCGGTCATCATTTGCGCCGTGCCTTTCAAGGGCACATGCAACATATCGACGCCGGTGGTTACTTTGAAAATCTCGCCGTTTAAATGCGGTAGCGTGCCCACGCCGCTGCTACCGAAACTCAATTTCCCAGGATTGCGTTTGGCGTGAGTAACGAGGTCGGCAACGCTGTTGATGGGCGACTGCGCATTAACCGTGAGCGTGCTGACGATGCCGAGCACTTGGCTAATGGGCGTGAGATCCTTCTGAATATTGAGCGGCATGTTCTTATTGAGAAATTGGACCGTCACCAATATCCCAGACGTGCCAAAGAGCAGGGTGTAACCGTCGGCCGGGGACTTCGCCACCGCCTCCGCGCCGATAATGCCACCCGCGCCGGGACGGTTTTCCACGATCACCGGTTGGCCGAGTTCTTCGCCAAGACGCGGTGTCATCACGCGGGCGTAAAGATCGATGCCGCCGGGG
Organism: Burkholderiales bacterium; assembly: GCA_046153355.1. Taxonomy (GTDB): domain Bacteria; phylum Pseudomonadota; class Gammaproteobacteria; order Burkholderiales; family SG8-39; genus 2-02-FULL-62-17. Next base: position 5,302 of record JBJXEY010000405.1, on the reverse strand, counting down.
GCGTTGGGGATGATCAATCGAACCGGTTTGACTGGATAGGTTTGAGCCGTTAACAGCGTCGAGAAAAAGATGCCAACCACGCCGATCGATGAGCTAACCCGGTACGCAGCTTTTGAATTCTTGTTCATGTTGGAACTACTCCGTGGGTTGAATTCCTGCTGTTTTAACAATACGCCCCACCAACTCCGTCTCCCGCCGTAGCTGCGCGAAAAATTCCTCGGGCGTATTGCCGCGCACGGTGAAACCGGCGCCCTCGATGCGCGCCTTGGTCTTGGGCTCGTTCATGGTCTTCACCACGTCCGAAGCAATGCGTCGCGCAAGCGCCGGCGCCATGGCGCCTGGGCCCAGGAGGCCGGTCCAGGAAGATGGTTTTTCGAATCCGGGCACTGATTCAGAGACGATGCCGACATCGGGCCATTCGGTTGAGCGTCGCTCGTTGACGATGGCAATCAGTTTAACTTTTCCCGCTTTCGCCATGGGCGCCACGGGCCCATTCAAATTAAAACCCACTGGAATTTGACCCGAGACCACATCGCGGAGCGATTCGGCCAAGGCCTTGTAGGGAACATGGGTGAACTTCACGCTAGTAAGTATCTGAATCTGCTCGCCCGACAAATGGTGCGAAGAGCCTATCCCGGAAGTGGCATAAGAAAGCTTGCCCGGATTGGCGCGGGCGTAGTCGATGAGTTCCTTTAAATTGTTGGCGGGAAACGCAGGATTGGCGACGATCACGATGGTGGGTTCGGCAAGTGAAGTGATCGGTGTGAAATCCTTGATAGGGTCCAGTGTATTGACGCGCGCCAGGTGAGGGCGGATGGTCTGCGTATTGGGCGTCGCGCCAAACAAGGTGTAGCCATCCGGCGCGGATCGCGCCACTGCTTCAGCTGCGACTACGCCCCCGGCGCCGGCGCGATTCTCGATCACCACCGCCTGACCCAGCACCGGGCCCAAGCCTTCGGCGACGATGCGCAACAGGGTGTCGCCGCCGCTACCGGCGACGAACTCGGTGATCATTCGAATGGGCTTGGTGGGAAAGGCGGTTTGTGCCTGCGTCAAGGTGGCGATTGGCAGGAGCGCCAATATTGGCGAGGCTTTCCAAAGGTTTTTAGTTTTGATTCGCATAAGTTCTTCCTAGTGTTTATTGGTCAGAGTCGCCAGCTACGACACCCGCGCGATCATCTCGTCTTTATCCATGCGCCCAGGCCGGTACCGCGTTTGCAGGCGGCGCCGAAGGTGTTGAACCCGTTGTGCCCCATGGTGATCGATGCAAAAGTAATTGAGGTACCGGTAACACGTAACGCTGAAACCAATGAAGTGAGTCGCATTTTGGGAACACTCCCGATTTTGTCGTCGGGCATGGATTCTATGCGTCATTCGGCGGACGAGAAACAAATACGTGTCGCATCGCGTTTATACTTAGCGATGAAAAGTTCGTTTCGGCGCTGCCCGAATCGACTCTGGATGCCGATGTCAATCAGCGGGTCGATGGCAAAGGGCCGATTAGCTGATTGTCAAATTAGGCTGCGGGCCGCCGGCGTTTTGCGCGTCGGTCTTTTAATCGCCCCGGCGGGTTGGAGTATTCAATGCATGCAGGGAGCGCGGCGGCAGCAAAACTCAATTAATTCGAGGCGGAAATGAAAAATATTCTGTGGGCAGTGAGTGTGGTTGCGTTGACGATGTCTTGCGGTGTCCTGGCTCAGGGCCAGGCTTTTCCCGCCAAGCCGATTCGCATTTTGTCGTCAGGCGGCGCGGGCGGGCCGAACGACGCGCAAACGCGCGGCTTGGCGCAATTCCTGGGCGAGCGTATCGGCCAGTCGGTGCTGGTGGAAAACCGCGCGGGCGCCGGTGGCATTGTCGCGGGTGAGGCTTGTGTTAAATCGGCACCCGACGGTTATACCTTGTGCACTTTCGGTTCTGGCGCGATCAGTTGGATGCCGGTGCTGACATCCATGCCCTATGACCCGCTCAAGGATATGACCGGGGTGTTTCACATGGGCTTTATCGATTCCATTTTCGGCGCGCACCCCTCGGTGCCGGTAAATGACTTGAACGACGTGGTGGCACTGGCGAAAGCGAAGCCCGGGCTTGTTACCTGGGGCTCTTTCGGCCTCACCACGTCGGGATATTTTTTCGTGCAATGGATCAAGAAATACCGCAACGTGGATATCACCATCGTGCCCTACAAATCGGCGATTCAGGCGCAGCAGGCATTGGTTGCGGGCGAAATCATGGTCAACGGTTACACCGCAGGGCAGGCCCTCCCGATGGTCAAGGCGGGGAAAATCAAGGCGCTGGCGGTGAATGGCGATGGTCGATTACCCGAAATTCCGAACGTACGAACCGAGGAAGAGCAGGGCTTCGATCTGCCACTGGTCAAGTCGTGGTTTGCCATGATGGCGCCGGCGGGTCTGCCTCGCGACATCGCGGTGCGCTTGAATACCGAGATGAATCGCATCACCAAGGACGCCAAATACGCTGACCAGTACGTGGTGCGCTTGGGGTTTCGCGCGGCGAATATGGATGTTGACCAGTTCAACGCCTACTTGCGGAAAATGCGCCTGGATTTCGAGGCCTTCGCCAAGGACATGGGGTTGCAGAAAAAGTAATGGTGCTTCACGGTTAGGTGTCGCGCACGCTCGCATCGATTAGCGTATCGATGTCCGGCGCCGAGCGCAGCAGCCCGTCGTGCACGTTCTGCTCTGCCACCAGACGAGCCAAGCACGGCGTCGAGTTCACCACGCTCAATCATCTGTTGTGGGGTGGTTGACTCGTCGATGTTAGAGATCCGCACGCCGGTAGCGGTGTCGTGGTCCGAACCCATCGCGGCTCCCTGGCGCATGTGCGCCGGCCGCGTGTTCAACCCAGGCGATGTCCTGCGGCGCGATGCCGTAGAGCTCCCGCAGAATGATGCGCAGCCACACCGCGCCGGTCATGGTGAAATCGGGGATGCCTATACGCTTACCTTTCAGATCGGCGAGGCTCGACACGCCCGAAGCCGCGCGCAGGAACAAGTTGCGGTACAGGAACACCGGCTTGCTGGTGAAAATGGGAAGCATGATCCAGCCCTGGTAGGCAGGATTGGGCAGGGTGCGCGTGTACATGTAGTGCGAGATCGAGAACTCGAACACATCGAAATCGTTGTGTACCAAGAGGTGCAAGAACGCCGCGCCGGGGTCGCCACCTTGCCAGTCGAATTCGATTCCCTCGACGCCTACCTTGCCGTCCAGCAGGCGCTCGTTACGGGGATTGCGCTCGAACGAAAGGCGCAGTTTCATCTTCGAAGAGGTTTTGTTTTCGTCGGGCATGGGTATTCCGGTACGAGGCGGAGCAGGGATGATAGGTTGCCTAGTTTTGCCGCGACAGACAGAATCGACGCGCGAATCTCGCCTACAGCAGCGGCCGCAAGCGCTTCCACACCGTATCGACAATCATCGGCTGAGCATTGGCGGTGGGGTGGATGTTGTCGGGTTGGAATAAATCGCGTCGTGCTTGCATGCCATCCAGGAGAAAAGGCAATACAGCGGTACGATGTTGTTTCGCCAATTCGATAAAGGCCGTCTCGAATTCCTTGGCGTAGGCCGCGCCATAGTTGGGCGGCATTTTCATACCTACCAGCAGCACCTTGCTGCCGGACGCCTGTGCCGCGCGCACCATCAGGGTTAGATTCTCGCGCATTTGTTTCACCGGTAGGCCACGCAGTCCATCATTACCACCCAGGGCAATGACGGTGACCTTGGGTTTGGCTTCTGTGAGCGCGCTCTTAATTCTCGACGCGCCACCGCTGGTGGTTTCGCCGGGGATGCTTTGATTGACAACGGTATAATGCAGGGCATTCTTGCGCAGTTGCTCCTGTAACAAACTTACCCAGCCTTCCTTCTGAGCAATGCCGTAAGCCGAAGAAAGGCTGTCACCGAAAACCAGGATCGCGCCGCTGGCATTGGCGTGGCTGCTTGGCAAGGCGAGCAGCAGGCTCAATGCGGCGAAGGCAAAAGCAGCGAAGGCCAAAGCGACCGGGCGTTGGCGCGGGAAAATTTTATTAACCAGGAATTTCATGTCGCCGATCATTTGTTCTCGGGGATTGTGCAAAGTTGTGCCGTTAGCCGCGCCGCCGGGTGGTGCGCCGTCGCGGCTGGAGATTTTGCAGGATATCGATTTTGAAATCACGCCGGGTGAGTCGATTGCGATTGTAGGCGCATCGGGCTCGGGTAAATCCACCCTGTTGGGCCTACTGGCCGGACTGGATGTTCCCACCTCGGGCAAGGTTGAGATCGACGGCCAGGATTTCTTTTCCCTCAATGAAGATGGCCGCGCCGCCTTGCGCGCCAAATTGCTGGGCTTCGTGTTTCAGTCGTTTCAACTGTTGCCGGCCTTGAATGCGCAAGAAAACGTGATGCTGCCGTTGGAATTGGCAGGTGTGGCGGGTGCTGAGGAAGCCGCCATTGCGATGTTGAGGCGCGTCGGCCTGGGTGAGCGGTTGCGGCACTACCCAAAGTATTTGTCGGGCGGGGAGCAGCAACGTGTGGCGCTGGCACGCGCTTTCGTGGTGAATCCGAAATTGCTCCTGGCCGATGAGCCCACTGGCAACCTGGACGCGACCACCGGAGCCGCCATCATCGATTTGTTGTTCGGGCTCAATGCCGAGGCGGGAACCACCCTGGTATTGGTAACGCACGACGAAGCCTTGGCGCGGCGCTGCGGACGAATCATTCGCCTCGCCGCAGGCAGGATCGTGAATTAATTGGGGACGTACCCCTATTTGACCGGTTAAATTTAAATGGGGACGTACCCCGGTTTGGCTGGAAATAATCTAACGCGAAGAGGAGAGAATCAAGCATGGACGCTAGCGATTTCGTAGGAACGTACAAAGGCAAAGGTCACGAGCACATCGATAAGGACGGCCGCGTTACGCACCTGCGCGACCCGCAAAGCGAACGCCCGGCGCGCATCGTCTACACCAAGGAAGGTTTGGTGATCGTGGTCTCTACGCCGCCTGACCGCAAGCGCTGGGCCGCCAAGCACATCAATGATGCTAACGACGCCGATCTTATTGAGGCGGCGCGCGGCGTAGTCGCTTACGCCGGCCACTACGAGGTGAAGGGCGACAAGGTCTACCACCATATCGATGTGTCGTTCTTCCCCAACTGGGTGGGGGGTGCAAATGTCCGCAACTTCAAGTTCGAGGGCAAGTTGCTGATACTGACCACGCAACCCGATGACGACGGCGCCGTGGAACGTATTTTCTGGGAACGGATGGAGAAGGCCTGAGCGTCATGCGCGATTCTCAGACGACGTCCCGCGCGAT
>JBJXEY010000400.1:0-26895 GCA_046153355.1 Burkholderiales bacterium | reverse complement strand
GCTCGATACCAATACTTTACGTGGCGAGAGTCTGAGTGACATGCACGCTGTCCTGGCAAAAATTAAACATCTCGAAGCCCAGATCGACGCTGACATGCCCATCCAGCGCCTGTTGCCGTTGCGTGGCTCGGTCAACGAAATCAGCGCCGCAATTGCCGCGGTCATCGTTAAGGATCAAGCAAATCGCGCGCAAGCAATTGCGACCGATATTCAAATTGGCCGGCTGAACACCATGGCGGTCGCGTTGGCGGCGATTATTTCCTTGCTTATCGCCGCGCACTTTGTGTCGAAAATGGCGCGCGAACTCACCGACCCCCTGGAGCGTGCCGTGGATGCCGCGCAATCCATCGCCGATGGGCGCGTAGCCGAACCAATCGATACACAAAACGACATCGACGGATTGATTCTGTCGATCGAACGCATGCGTCAGGCCATACACCAGTCTCAGGAAGAACTACTGGATAACCAGCGCCTACTGGAACAAAAGGTCGAGCAGCGCACGCGCGACCTGGTCGACGCCATCGAACGCGCCGAGCACATGGCCGAGGTCGCCAAGGCCGCCAACCAGTCAAAATCGCAATTCCTGGCCAACATGAGCCATGAGATACGCACTCCGATGAACGGGGTGCTGGGTATGACGCAAGTACTCCTATCGAGCAGCCTTGACCCCAAGCAACGCGGTTTTGTTCACGCCATTCACCGATCCGGCGAAACCCTGCTCTCGATACTTAACGATATTTTGGATTTCTCCAAGATCGAGGCTGGCAAATTCGATATTGATCACATTGAATTCGACTTGCATCAATCGGTGCAAGATGTGGTGGCGCTGCAGGCCCCCCGCGCTCATACAAAAGGCATTGAACTCACCTGCGAACTCTCGCCAGACTTGCCGCGAAAAGTCATCGGCGACTCGGTGCGCACCATTCAGATTCTCAATAATCTTTTAGGTAACGCCATTAAATTTACTACCGTGGGCGAGGTGGCGGTCACGGTTTCTGTAGTCGAGGCGCCAGCTGACACCGGTAAGGTCGGCGGCGCTGATGCTGGCAAGGCACCCTTATATATACGTAGCGAAATTCGCGATACCGGGATCGGCATCGACAACGCCACCTTGAGTCGTCTGTTTCAGGCGTTTACCCAGGCCGATGCCTCCACCACGCGGCGTTTCGGCGGCACCGGATTGGGTCTGGCGATCAGCAAAAACCTGGTTGAACTAATGAGCGGGCGTATTCATGTCGAGAGCAAACCGGGAGCGGGTTCGACATTCGTTTTCGAACTGCCGTTTGACAAACCCGAAGGCGCCACCTTGCCCAACATGCAACGCAACATCGTGCCGGGTGCGCGCGTGTTGGTGGTCGATGACAATGCAACCACCGCGGGTATCGTCGAACGACTGCTCCTGCAACTGGGTATCCAACCCGAGCTTGCTGCAAACGGCCCGCAAGCTTTGCACTTGCTGCGCACAGCGCAACAACAAGGCAATGCCTATCGCTTGCTGATCACCGACCTCGTAATGCCGCAAATGCACGGCGGCCAGTTGGTGCGCGCGATCCGCGAAGACGCCTCGCTCGACAAGCTTGCGGTGATCATCCAAAGCTCGGTTCCCGAGCACCAGATGAGCGAGTATGGCGAGATCGCGGTAGAGCACATTTTCGCCAAACCGGTGATCAGTGATCATTTTTTCGATGTGGTCCAGACCTTATTGGGCGACGCATCGCAGCGCAAAGCGTTGGCCTCATCCACGGTCCAAGCAACCACCATAAACGTTCCGGCCAGCGGTCATAGCGTGGAAGGGCGCGCCGTGTTGTTGGCTGAGGACGATGAAATAAATCTGGAGATCGCAAGTTTGATCTTAGAGAGCATGGGCGTGAACCTGACCGTGGCCACCAATGGACGCGAAGCGGTGGATGCGATGGCCGCGCGCGATTTCGATATCGTGCTCATGGATTGTCATATGCCGAAAATGGATGGCTACGAGGCCACGCGCCTCATTAAGGGCGGCCCCAAACGTGCCGTCCCCATTGTCGCCATGACCGCCAACGCCATGGCCGGTGACCGCGAACGTTGCCTCGCTGCGGGCATGGACGATTACATCACCAAGCCCTTTAAGCAGGAACAACTACGCAGCATGATCGCCAAGTGGACGCAAGCGGCTTCGCTTCCAGTCAATTAAAAATGGCCAACCTGGCCGAGCCTGGAGGCGAGTCACACAGCTCGATTTGAGCGGCATCACGCGGATCGATTCGTGCGAGCTCACGCGGATCGATTCAACCGGCGTCACAGGCGCGATTCATCGCAAGGGTAAATCGCGGCATTGCAGCGCGGCGCGCCGACCTGTAGATTGCGCGTTTTTCCACAGTACGGACTCGTCATGTCATCAGCCGCACCGGCCGCTATGGCCGAAGATTCATACCCCGTCATTCGCACCATCCGCGATATCGAAGCGTTGGAGCAAATTCCGCTTGAGGAGCGTGTCTGGTCCTGGGATCTCAATGACTGGATACGCCGCGGTTGGGCCATCGACCCTGACAAAGTAGCGATCAACTACGTCGAGAATGGCGATGTCGCCGCGGAACCGGTGCGCATCACCTACCGCGAGCTCGCGCTCCGCTCCACGCAAGCGGCCAATTTGTTTTATTCGCTGGGGGTGCAGAAAGAAGATGGCGTGTTGTTTCTCACGCCCACCTTGCCGCAATCCTATTTCAGCCTCTATGGCGGCATCGCCACCGGGATTTCCTGCGTGGTCAATTGGATGCTCAAAGCCGAGCATCTGGCCGAGCTGATTCGCAACGCCAAAACGCGCGTGCTGGTGGTCCTCGGCCCCACGCCGGGGTATGAGATTTGGGAAAACGTGCAGGCGATTCGCGAGCAACTACCCAAGGACTTGCATATTCTTTCGGTGCAGGCATTGGGCGGCAAGAAGATCGTGGAATCCGATTTCGACGATCTCTGCGCCAAACAACCCGGCGACCGTTTGATCTTCGAGCGAAAATTCACTGCCGACGATATCGGCGGCTACGTACATTCCGGCGGCACCACCGGATCACCCAAACTCGTGCGCCTCGCGCACCGCGGCTTTTGTTACAAGGCCTGGGCGCATGGCGCCACCGGCGGCCCTGGGCGCGATCAAAGCATCTTCGCCGACTACCCGCTGTTTCATGTGGCAGGTGTGTTGTCGCGCGGAATTTTATCGATATGCCACGGCATGATGGTGATGATCCCCTCGGCGCTGGGCGCGCGCGACAAACGCTTCATCACCAATTACTGGAAGTTCGTGGAGAAATACGGCATCACCCAATTTACCGGCGTACCCACCACCTTGTCGGTGCTGGCGAAAAACCTGCCGACCACGGAGGATGTAAGCACCTTGAAAAAAGTGGCGACCTCCGGCTCAGCGCCCCTGCCCGTGGAAACCGCGCGTGAATTGGAACGCGCCCTGGGCATTCGCGTGCTGCTCACCTACGGCTCCACCGAATACACCACCGGCGCCACCCAGCCGCCGCGCGAAGGCGACCCACGTTACGGCTCCACCGGTTTGCGCGTGCCCTATACCCAGGTGCGCCCGGTGGAATTGGATAACGAAGGCAATATCAAACGTTTCTGCAATACCAACGAACTGGGCATCATTGTCGTCAAAGGTCCCGGCGTCACGCCCGGCTATGTCGATCCAGCGCAGAACATCGGCATATTTACCCAAGACGGCTATTTCAAATCCGGCGATTGCGGCCGGGTCGATGAAGATGGTTTCCTGTGGATCACCGGCCGCGTCAAAGACCTCATCATCCGCGGCGGACACAACATCGACCCGCAAACCATCGAACACGCGATCCGCAAACACCCAGCGGTGCTACACGTGGCGGCGGTGGGCAAACCCGATGCCTACGCCGGTGAATTGCCGGTTGCCTATGTGCAACGCGTCGACGGCTCACAGGCCACGGCGGAGGACATTCTTAAATTTTGCGAAGCGCACATCCCCGAACGGCCTGCCGTTCCAAAGGAAATCTATTTTATCGATGGGATGCCGGTGACTGACATTGGCAAACCCGACAAAGTAGGTTTGCGCTTTGATGCGGCGAAGAGGCATTACTCGCGGGTGCTCGGTGACGCATTGGGTAATGATGCCAGCGTGGCCATCGAGGTGGGTAACGATGCCACGCACGGTACGCGAGTGACAATCGGCATATCAGGCGAAAAGCCCGGGACGCGTCCCCTAATTGAAAAACGCGTTGCCGACTTGATGAAAACTTACAGCCACCACTTCGTGGTAGCTTGAAATCCAGCTAGTTGGTCTAAGCCGTTTGCCTGCGCGAACGCGCGGGAATGCCGTGCAGCATACCTTCGGCGCTGATGTCTTCGTCAATTGCCGGCCAATGCACGCCTTGCCCCGAACCAATAATTTCAAACCGCTGGCGTTGCTCGCGCGTCGCATTCATCAGTCGCCAAGACCAGGCCAACGGCACCGTGATGGTTCGTCCATCATTGAGGCAGGCAGATATTGTGTCGTCATCGACACGCAGCGATAAGATCCGGGGACCGCTACTCACCACAGTGTTCATCCCAGGCCTCCAAAAGAAGCTCCCGATTGTCTCGTACGATCCTGGCTATACGATTCAACTCCTGCGCGGAGAATCCATCGTTCGCCGCGAATTCCACGGGTTCCAGCCAATATTTGCATGTCATTCGCTCGCGCCGCACATGCAGGTGCTTCGGTTCGTTGCAATCGAAGCTGTAAAAAAACAGCCGGTACGGCCCAGGTATTCCCCTAATAGTGGGCATCGTCAGCGACACCGAATCGCAGATTCGACCTGCAAATTATACGCGCCTGCGACATTGACTGATTCCATCAGCGAAGGTTGTTGTGCTCCTAATAAACAACGCAGAACCGCAAAGTAGGTTGACGAGTGGATTCAACTTTTTCAAGCCCGGTGACCCGTTGATCGGACGTCTTGATCAAGATGCTCGAATCAAGACCGATCACTTTATGAACCTTCGCGAACCCGCTTCAGTTCCGCCATTGGATCCGGAAAATCGTTCCAGGCATTTTTCTTGACGGCCCTTACGGCCTCAATCGCCGCTGACAGGGGGGCCGCGTCCATGGGTTCGAAGGATTCAATAGTGAAATCCTCCAGTTCCCAGGTCTCCTCCATACCGCGAAGCCATTTTCCGCTACCCACAACGCGTATAGGGCCGGCCAGATAATGCTTGGCAATCTCACGCGCCGTCGCCAGGTTCTTGGTGTGGCAATTCTTGTGGACCGTACCGGTTGAGTCCTGCAGCCAGATTGGCACCGACTCGTCAACGCCACCAATGCGGATCACCACCCCTTCGAGAATGCCCGCCTCGTGCACACGAAACGTCTGAATCGTCGGGGCTCTAATGTCGGGGAAACGCATGAGGGTCACACCCTTGCCCGTTTTCAGCAGACCGGTCACGTTATCGTCACGCAGCAGTTTGTTCAGGTTTCGGTACGCACGCCGACAACTACTAAGCAAACTGTGGCATTTCACTATAAATCTGGCCATGCAATTCTCGCCCTGTCAGATCTTTACGCACCCCACCCCATTGCTTAAAGAAAAACGGAACATTTGCGGTTTTGCATTGCTTCAGAATTGACTCAACCCATTGCATCCTCATTGGCCTCGCTTTGGGGCCCGACTCCCCACCAACAATTACCCAATGTATTCCGGATAGATTCATTTTTTCTAGCGGCCCAATCAACGGCTCCAATGACAAAAATTTGGTTAACGCCGGCGTGGAACGAAGATCATCAATTCTGTGCATCACTCTAGTGTCCTCGACACTAACACCCATCCATACATTCCTCGGCCAAGGCAGGTGCTTTGCGAATTCCAAAAGGCGTTCACTTCTCTTGGTCAGCACTTGAAAGGTGTGATGTGGGCAGTCACGCATGGTATTAAAAACTCGCTGGATATATGAGAGCGGGATGTCATCGTGAAATAAGTCGCTCATAGAGTTTACGAACACCAGCCGAGGTTGCTTCCATTTTCGAGGAACATCGACAAGATCACCATGTAAAGTGACCTCAAATCCATTTCTGTATCGATCTGAGCCCATTGCGGTCAACCGTTTAGCCATTCGTTCCGCATAACAATGCTTGCAACCTTGGCTAATTTTGGTGCAACCCGTCACCGGGTTCCAGGTCATCTCAGTCCACTCAATGTTTGATTTTGTGCTCATGGTATTCACCAATTGAGGGTTCGAACGCTTTGTTCTTATCTTGACTTTGCTAAGTGTGTCGCGATCTTGAGCGCAGTTTTTCCTCCGCGTTCATTGCCAGCTGCAAAGCAAAGCGCGTACATCGGAGAATTGTGTGAATTGTAAAGAACCAGCGGCTTCGAGACGACATGCGGAAATATCATGCGTAGCCTCTCAAGAAAAAACTCCAATATGTCATCGGCCCCGGCAATCTTAATGATTGACTCGTGATCACCACCAAAAAGATCAGCCGCTTTTTCTCGACGATAAAATCTCTTAGTCCATTCAACTGTCCCAAATACTTGCGTGAGGCGCAGTCCCCAATCTTTTTCTGGCAATTCATCTTTAGGTGTCATCCGATTCACCCCAATTGCAAAAGGAAACAAAACCCAAAGATCAATGGCTTTGGTCAGAGCGATCGCCTCAATAGTCTTCCATTCCACACTCATCCCGTAAGGGTCAAGAAAAACTACCGCTCGATACGTTTTCCAATCCTGACCTTTGCACCATTTCCTTAACCAGGAATTGGCGTCCTCCCTGACGATTTCACACCGATCTTTCAGATCTAAAAATTCGCGCTCGACAAGCGCTGTCAAGGAAGCAATATGCGATGCCTTGCTATCCAGAAATATATATTTGTGAAATTTCTTATCCAAAGACAAAGCAATTTTGGCGCTTCCGTCTTGGTATTGCCGGATCTCCTCGTCATACCCAAAAAGGCCTTCTCCTTCTTCGCCTCCCTTTGCAACCCGGTCTCCGGTTCCGGCAAATGCATCCACATATATGGTTTTTAGATTTCTCGCCCTTTCATTCGCATTGAATATCACCTGATACTGGTGCAGGTAATCGCGCAATGCCGCCAACTTCCTTTCAGTCCAAGCACCACCGAATCGATTGGTTGCCATTAAAGCCCCAGGTCGGAAACCGCAATTTGGATTGCTATTGTATTTTCATACAGTAGTAAAAAGCAACCCCCACTCTATTAACTCCCCGCACAATGGGTTGAACCAACTCCTTTACCGGAACGCCTACCCCCATGACTGTACCTCGCTACCGCTAATAGTCTGCAGGATTACCAATGCTAACACCCGAACAAAACGTCCTCCTAACCCACCCTGGCCCCTACAACTGCATGGGCATCCTCCTTCGCCACTACTAAGTCACAGTCATTGTCTTCGAGCAAGTCCCCACCCCAGACTGCTCACCAATCCGTTTTGAGGTCCTAGGCGAATAGCTGGCGGCCATCCGCACTACGGAAGGCAATCCCTGCCTCATGGATCAGCGTTGTCTGCATCGCAATACGTTCGTGTTCTTCGTGGCTCACGAAGAAGTTAGGGCTACGTGTGGCCGCCGGTGCGAACCTGACTGAATTCAGCCGGTTTGGAAATGCTGTTTCTGACCCGGTTATGGTCGGCCCGGAGCGGACCTCTCACCGAGGGGTTGCCATGCATCTGGCGATCCCATCGTAGAGGCGTAGCAGGCCAGCGGCAGGCTGAAGAAGATGTTTCTATGAGTATCATCTGGAAGAAAACGGTAGAGCGAAAAGCAAAGAAAATCGTGCACTTTGGGACCGGCTAAATTTGCGCAGTTTCGTCCCGGCGCTGACACTACGCTGTGTATCATGGCAAAACGTTTGATTTAGGACCTGATAGTTGGAGTATCAGGCATTATTTCTTAAGCTTGGCAAACGCCAACGCCATCGCGCTCGGCCCTTGCGGTTCAGGCGCGCTCTGCCTTGCGCCGCCGCGATTCTCAGTGCCGCGGCGTTGCCCTGCCCCTGAACCACCCGAAGGTGAAGCAGCCGGGCTGGCGCCGCGATGCAGACTACGCTCGGCCGCCTTGTCCTCCAAGCGCATGGTCAACGCGATGCGCTGCCGCTTCACATCGACTTCCAAAACCTTGACCTTGACGATCTGCCCAGGCTTGACCACCTCGTGCGGGTCTTTGACGAATTTGTTCGCCAACGCCGAGACGTGCACCAAGCCATCCTGATGTACGCCGATATCGACGAAGGCGCCAAACGCGGCGACGTTGGTGACCACGCCTTCGAGAATCATGTCGGGGCGCAAATCGGATAACGATTCGATGCCCTCTTGAAAGGTGGCGGTTTTGAATTCGGGGCGTGGATCGCGGCCCGGTTTCTCCAGTTCCGCGAGGATGTCTTTCACCGTCGGCAGGCCAAATTTCTCGTCGACAAAATCGCGCGCCTGCAGGCCTTTCAAGGCTTCGGGATGGCCCATCACCTGGGTTATGCCTTTGCCGATGCGCGCAAGGATGCGTTCTACCACCGGGTAGGCTTCGGGATGCACTGACGAGCGATCCAGGGGATTGGCATCGCTCCCCTCGATGGCGGCGCTGTCGGCGCCTTTGAGATCTCGATTGATACGCAGAAAACCGGCTGCCTGCTCAAAGGTTTTGTCGCCCAGGCGCGGCACTTTTAACAGGCTCTTACGATTGGGGAAAGGGCCATTGCGGTCGCGATAATCAACGATGTTCCGGGCGAGTATTTGATTCAAACCGGAGACGCGCGCCAACAGCGGCACCGAGGCGGTATTCAGATCCACGCCCACCGCATTGACACAATCCTCCACGGTGGCTTCGAGCGATTTCGCTAACGCACGTTGATTCACATCGTGCTGGTATTGGCCGACGCCGATGGATTTAGGATCAATCTTCACCAGTTCGGCCAGTGGATCCTGCAGGCGACGGGCGATCGACACCGCGCCGCGAAGGCTCACATCTAAATCAGGAAACTCCGCTGCGGCGAAAGCGGAGGCCGAATACACCGAGGCGCCGGCTTCGCTCACCACGATCTTGGCAAGTTTTTGCTCGGGCTTATGCGCCGCCACCAACTTTATCAATTCCTCGGCGAGTTTTTCGGTTTCGCGGCTGGCGGTGCCATTGCCAATCGAAATCAATTGCACGCCGTGCGCCACCACCATGCGACCAAGCGCGACCAGCGAGCCCTGCCAATCGTTGCGCGGCTGATGCGGGTACACGGTGTCGGTTTCCAGCAACTTACCGGTGGCATCAACCACCGCTACTTTGCAGCCGGTGCGGATACCCGGATCGAGCCCCATCACCACCTTGGGGCCGGCCGGCGCCGCGAGCAACAGTTCGTGCAAATTGCGGCGAAAGATATTGATCGCTTGCGCCTCGGCGCTCTCGCGCAGTTGCACCATGAGTTCGGTATTGATTTGAAATTGCGCCTTGACGCGCCATGTCCAGCGGCAGACATCCAACAACCACTTGTCGGCGGGGCGATTGCGGTTCTCGATGCCGCAATGCGAAGCAATAATCGCCTCGCAGGGATGCGGATTTTGCGCCTCGGCCTCCTCACCCAAGGTGAGATTGAGCGTCAACACGCCCAGGGTGCGACCGCGAAACAAGGCGAGCGCGCGATGCGAGGGCACGCTACGCAAAGTCTCGCTATACGCGTAGTAATCGCGAAATTTCTCCTCTTCCGCCATCTCCTTGCCGGCGACCACCACCGAACTCAGTATCCCTTGATCCTGCAGTCGCGCACGTAATTTGGCAAGCAACTCGGCGGTTTCGGCGAAGCGCTCCGACAAAATATCGCGCGCGCCATCGAGCACCGCTTTCACATCCGGAAAATTAATCGCTTCGACACCCTCGCTGGCGGCCTTGACGATGATGTAGGCCTTGGCCTCTTGTTGCGGGTCAAGCAATGGATTGGCAAACAGCGCATCGGCCAGCGGCTCGATACCGGCTTCACGCGCGATCTGCGCGCGGGTGCGGCGCTTAGGCTTATAGGGGAGGTACAAATCTTCCAGCGCCTGCTTGGTGGTTGCGGTTTCGATGGAGGCTTTGAGTGGCGCAGTGAGTTTTCCCTGCTCGTCGATCGAGGCGAGAATCGCCGCGCGGCGATCTTCCAATTCGCGCAGATAAGCCAGGCGCTCCTCCAGGTTGCGTAGCTGCGTGTCATCCAGATTGCCGGTGACCTCCTTGCGATAACGCGCGATGAAAGGCACCGTGGCGCCTTCGTTAAGCAGCCCTACTGCGGCCGCGACTTGCTGCGGACCGGCGCCGATTTCCTTGGCGATGATTTGAACAATTTTTATTTGTACGGCATCGGGTAAAACTTGGGTCATGAGATTGTTTCAATTTAATAAAATAAAAACGGAGCTCTCCAGCCGGAGCCGCTCCGTGGATTAAACCTAACTAAAAATAGGATTACGTCTGCTTTTCCAGGCGCGTCATGCTACCCAATTGCGACAGCCAACCCTGCGATGATCGCGCCCACACCTGGCGTTTGGGCACCAGCTGATCGCGCTGTTTGATGGCGCCCACGCGAAGCCCGAAGACTTGCGCATCGGTGGGCGAGGTGGCCCATAGCGGCGTGCCGCAATCCCCGCAGAATGCCTGCGCGCGCTTATTGCCGCTCTCGGCCGTCTTGATATAAACCTTGGGTTCACCCACCACCTTCAGATCTTCTTTCTTGGTGGACACCACGGTGCGAAACGCGGTGCCCGAAAGCGTCTGACAATCGGTGCAATGGCAAATCCCGACCGCGTTGGGATCGATTTCCGCCTCGTAACTAATTTTTCCGCAGTGACATCCGCCGTTGATATGCATGGTGATCTCCTTCTATGAATAAAAGCATGACATGAGAATTTGGCAAAACCCGGAATTCGCGACCTTCAAATTCTGCTACGCATCGCATGGACAAGCGAGTCGCGATAGCTGTCATCGCCCAACCAAGGGCCGCAGCACCGCCGCCGCGCCAATGGCCATATTACGCATGCCGATATCGTTGGGATGTACCAGGTCGGTGACCAACAAATCCTGTTGATCGCCCACCAGCTTCAAACCATCGATGAGAAAGATATTTTTATCGTTTACCTGACGCTCGCGTACCACGCGTTCAATGGCGACACGATAATCCATGGGTACTTCGCCATTGGCATTACGTGTGCCGAGAATCTCCGAACGGTGCAGGATCGGGGTCATGGCGACAATGGGCTTGGCCGGCCAGCGCGCGCGAATAATGTCGAGCATGACGCGATATTTATCGCCGTATTGCACGGCGGTCTCTTTCTGCCGCGAGGCGCCATCGGTACCACCAAACGAATTGGTGCCAATGGCGATCACCAGCGCATCCCAGTCGCCGCGATCGGCAATGGTTTCGGCGACGATGCGTTCACCCCATGCGGTGCCGCCGAATCCATAGTTCAACGATACGCACCCGGCCCGTTCGCAGGCCTGCCATACATAGGTTTCATGCGGCGCGGTGACGCCATGGCCGTGCGTAATGGAATCGCCGTAGAACAACACACGCGCTCGTTTGTCCGGCGCCGGCGCCGCGATCTTGGCGCCGGCATCGATCCCAATAGCATGCATCACGGTCTCGGCGTTGCGGTAGTAGAACGGGAACAACACCTGATACTCAGCCTCCTTGGCCGGGCCACTGTCATTGAGAATCACCACCTCCTGCTGCGTGCTTTGAATTTTGCCGGGAATCGCGGCGAGATACTTCCCATCGCGGTACAAAGAGAAATACGAAGGGCGATTAAACTCCCAGGCATCCTCCGGGTTGGTCGCCAAGGGAACCGTCTCCACCTCCAACAAAGTAGTGCGGAACACAATGCGCCGCGCGTCAGTGCGAAATTTCACCGACACCCCCGCCCCCGACATGGCACGTTTTTTCTGATTCTCCTGCGACCATTTGTCGCGCTGCGCCTTGGGCACGCGCACCGGTTGCAGCCCGCCTGAGCGCGGTTCCCACCCCATGGCGTTGGTCCAGTGCAGACGCGCATCGTCAACTGTTAGCCATTGCATCGCCGTTTGCGCATAGGCCGCGGGCAATACACCCAGCAGCGCCATCAATACGAAAAGCAAGCCCAATTTGCGCGGACAATTCATTTGGTTTCTCCCCCGCCATGCAGCGAATTCACGTCACGCATTGTATAGTCGGCGCGATCCGATTCCCACTCGTTGGTAGGGGTTCCGCATGAAAACAGTAAGTATCCCCCGGCAAAGCCGAGGGATCTCTTATGTTGGTTTAGCCGTCGCTCGTTACTCACAACGCAAGATAAAAAGGAAAGTTCATGACTTCCGCAAAACTCAATCCCCCCTTTCGTGCCGAGCACCTAGGCAGCCTGCCGCGCCCCGCGCACCTGATTGCCGCGCGCAAACAATGGGAGGAAGGTAAGTTACCCCGGGAGGAACTGCGCAACATCGAGGATGCCTGCATCCGCGAATGCGTGGCGATGCAGGAGAAGACCGGCATTCGGGTGATCTCCGATGGCGAATTCCGCAAATACTCCTGGCGCGATCTGCTGTTCGATTCCACTGACGGTTTTGGCAAGAAAAATAATGATTCTGATTTCATCTTCACCGATTTCTCCGGCGAGAAGCGTCGTGGTAATTCAGTGCCCGATGTGATTGGCCAATTGAAACGCCGCGAAATGATGGCGCCGGGTTTCGACTTTGTGAAAGCGTTGACCACCAAGGCGGTGAAAGCCACGCTGCCCTCGCCCTCGGTGAATCATTTTTTCCGTGGCGACAAAATGTTGGAGAAATCACCCTACAAAGGTGATCGCAAAGCCTACTTCGCCGATATCGCCGCCATCTACAAACAGGAAATTTCCGATCTGGCCGCGCAAGGCTGCACCTATTTGCAAATCGATGATGTGCCGAGCGCCGTGTTGTGCGACCCGCGCAATAGAGAAATTGTGCGTTCGCGCGGCGAAGACCCCGACAAATTAATCGATGAATATTTCGACCTGCACAATGAAGCGGTGCGCGGGCGCCCGTCCAACATGCTGCTTGGCGTGCACCTTTGTCGCGGCAATTCCGGCCATGGCCAAGCCAGCGGTGGCTACGACCCGATCGCCGAGCGTTTGTTCAATAAAGTCGAGGCCGACGCTTATTTTCTGGAATACGACACCGAGCGCGCCGGCGGCTTCGAGCCCTTGCGTTTTCTGCCCAAGGATCGCGTGGCGGTGTTGGGCATCCTATCCACCAAACTTCCCGCACTTGAACCCCTGGATGAAGTGCGGCGAAAAATCGATGCTGCGGCCAAGTTTGTCGATATGGAGCGTCTGTGTTTGAGCCCGCAATGCGGCTTTTCCTCGAGCAACCTTACCTCGCGCTTCTCGGTGGATGAGCAGCAAAGGAAACTCATTCATTTGGTGGAACTGGCTACCAAGATCTGGGGTAGTGCGTGAGTTCAACAATCGAAACACCTATCGAACACCGCGACATCGTTATCGTTCACAGCTCGGACGTGCATCTGGATCACGACTCTGAGGAACGCGGCACCGGCGATAGCACGCGTTATCTCGAAGCGGTGCTGGGCGCCGCGCGCGAGGCGAAGGCCGACTTGGTGTTGCTCGCCGGCGATACCTTCGAATCCAATCGCCAGCCGCCTGAGTTCATTGATCGGGTCGCTGCCATGTTCGCGGAAAGTCCGGCGCCCATTGTGTTGTTACCCGGCAATCACGATCCGCTGCTGCCCGATACCTTGTATCGCCGTATCCAGGAGGCGAAGATTGATCTATTGCACATCCTTGGCCTCACTCACGACGAGCTATTGGGGTTCGATGCGTTCGATCTGGAAATCTGGGGCCGCGCGCACCGCGATTACAACGACATGATTCCCTTTGAGCAGGTACCCGCGCGCCGGCGCCGCTGGCACATCGCCATGGGCCACGGGCATTACGAGCCTTCGCCCGATCGTGGATCGCACCCCCGCCCTTCCTGGTTGATCGGCGATGCGGAGCTGGCCGCCACGCAAGCCGACTACGTTGCGCTAGGCCACTGGAATCGCGCCGTTAAAGTCGGCGGCGAGGAAGTGCTAGCCCATTATTCCGGTTCGCCAGATCTTGCCAAGAGCGTCAATGTGATCCGATTGCGGTCTACAGGCATGGTGGAGGTGCATGCGCTGGGACTTAATTTGGCGACGTAGAGCTAGGAGCATTCACTTTGAATGCGGCAATTCAGTGCGCATGGTCCAACGGCGCCACCAAGCGAGGAACTTCCCGGTTCAACGCATCAACTTGTACGGCGATGACCGCCGGGTCGCGCCAGGCGTCGCTGTCGGTACTTGACCAACGGGCACGCAGGTAGCCTTGTTTGTCTATCAGGAACTCAAGGTGCCTGCCGCCCGCTCCGGCATCTTCATCGGATAACCCGGTGACGAACAAGGCGTAAGTATCATGAATTTCGCCATTGCCTTCGTTGACCACCGGCATTGCCGATGCCGCATCAACGCGCCGATCTCTCGGCACGGCGATGATCTCCACACCTATCGCGCCCAGACGCGCGGCGAAGGGGCGCAATTGCTCTAAACGCGTGGTCAATTTATCGCCGCTCGCCAACACCAGCAACACTGATTTTGCTCCACGAAAATCACGCAGCGAACGTGATTCACCTTGCGACGTCAAATAGGAAAAGTCCGGCGCAGCAAGCCAGAGTTTGTCCTCGACAATCGCGGCCAGTCCGCGTGCACGTCGCCCATTGGCCATGGCGCGCACCGTGTTGATCAAATCCCAGCGCTCATCCTCGTCCAGCACGTCACCAAAGCCCTGCATCGCCGAATTGGGTTTGCCATGGGTGACCCACCAATATAAGTCGCCCACCGTATGCGCATTGGCATGGCGGCCGGTGAGATCGGCGGGCTTGGGATTCAAACTTTCCGCGGCGGGGCCATCACCGTAGCCCTGCGCTCCATGACAGGAAACGCAATGTTTTTCGAACAGGCGTTTGCCATTGGCCACGGATATGGCGTTGTAGAACACCGTGGGACGGCGATAGGTACTGGGATAGGCATCGGTCCATATCGGCGTCACCACGGCGTAGCTTGCATAAATGGCCAGAGACGAGCCGAGGATCGCAGTGAGTTTACGAAAGCGCCGGCTAAGAAAGGCGAATTGCAGCACGAATAAACCCAACAAACCGAATGCCAGGGCCACCTCGACTTCGCCGCGAGTCTTGGGCGAGGAATCCATCAGCCCCCAATCCCAACGGAAATCAAATGGCCACTCGACCTGCATATGGCGCGCCGGGGGGGTTGTGCCCAATAGGCCGACTATGGCGAGAATCATCACACCCAAAGCCGCTTCGATCAAGGCGTTGCGCGCAAGCGAGGCGGCGAGCACGGGCATATTGTCGAATTTGGTCGTTGCGTTTGTCGTTACATTCGTTTCTGTATTGGTCTCGGCATTGATCGCCGGATTGATTTTGCATAAATTGATCGCGGCAACGCCCAGCATCGGCACGATCAATGCGAGCTTGAGCAATAACCAATGGCCATAAGGCGTTCCCACCAATTGCGGGATGCCCCCTACCAGCAACCAGGCGTTCACGCAGCCCGTGACCAGCAAAGTGGCGACGCATATCAATCCGAGCCGTGAAAACCGCCAGGTGATTTCGCGAACCAGATGAGCGTCTTCTGCGGTTTTCAATGACGCGCAACGGCGCAACAGCACAATCAATAGCGGCAACGCTCCCAGCCAAGCGCCGGCGGCTAAGAGATGCAGCGCGTCGCCTAGGGTCTGGGTCAGTAGTTCAATCCCCTCCCCGGCCGCGGCGTGACCGGAAAGACTGATCGAAGCCAGTAGCGTCAAACTCAGCAACAAGCCCAATTGTTGGAAAGCCTTTACGACTGGTTCGCGGCCGTTCCGGCGCGCCTCATGCTCCTTCATCAAAACAACAGCGAGCCCGATGGCCAGCAACAGGCGCAGCAGCCAGACATTTCCATAAAGCGTGCCGGTGAGGAAAGTAGCCGCATCGGAGATGAAATTCGACTCCTGATTTGCGTTGACTGCGTTGGATACCACATCGCCGACAACCAGGATCTGCAGCGCCAAGCCCGCGAACAAAGTGCCGAATATGACCAGCAAACTTGCGCCCGCGATCAAGCCTTTCCAACGGAGAATAAAGTGCCCAACCGAAGCACGCCAGCGCGAGTCCGAGGACATACTGCGCAATGCCGGACCGCTGATCGCCGCGAGAAACACGTACCCCCCGGCTAACACCACCACTGCCGCAATGTGAAAAAAACGAATTGCCGCGGCCAGCTCGGTCATTGTTTGACGGTGAAGTAAAACTGATTTTCCACCACGTGCCCGTCGGTGGAGAGCACGCGGTATTTGACGGTGTAGCGGCCGGGTGACAGGGATTTAATCGTGGCGGCAAGACTTTTAGGATCATCACCGGCCACCTCGACCGCGCCAATATCCATCAACTTGCCGCCCGAATCTAGAAGCGAAAACGTGGAATAACGCGCCTCGAGGCGTTCATTGAACCAGAGTTGGATCTTTACCGGCGCCCGTGTGAGTAGCGCGCGCTGCGCAGGCTGCGATTTAACCAGCGCCGCGTGCGCCATTGCATCCGCGGACACGCCAAGAAAAAATACTAGGCTTACGACGAACAATCGCATGCTCAAGGCGAGGCTTTCTCCAACGGATAACCGCGTCGCACCCAGCCGGAGAAACCTTCCGGCATGACAAAAATATTCCGGTTACCGCGATACTCGAGAAAAATCGCGCGGTCAGCGACCTCGGCATGTTTGCATTCGCAATACAGCACCACGCGCCCGATCTTAGGCACCTCGCCGAAACGCTTGGGCAACTCAGCCACCGGAATCGACTTCGCGCCAGGCAATCGGCTTTGCTTGAACTCGCTGGCGCTGCGAAGATCGATAAAGAGGATCTTTTCTCCCGCGTCCAGGAGTTTCTTCACACGATCAGCTTCAAGATTATCAACCGTGTCTTCCACTCCATGGCCGGCAAAACATGCCTGGGGCAACACCAAGGCCATCGCCACGATTAAACCGCCCAAGCGCGCGAGCGGTTTTTTCCCGTTCGATATCCGAATCATTTGCTCGCGGGCGGCTTATCGTATTTCACGACAATATTTTTTAAATCGGCCGCCCATGACACCGTGCCTTTGACGCCGGGGGTGTAACGCATGATCCAGAATCCGCCGCCTGGGTCAGAAGACGTGGCAAATACCAAGCCGTTTTCATGCACGAATACATCATCGGCATGGCCGCTATCGGACTTGGCGCGCAGGAACGCCGGCGGCACGAAATGCCCCACCGCCTTGGCCGCATAAGGGTCGGTGATGTCGATGGCCCAGAACCCGGAGTTTTCCCAGGCGCTAAAGACGATATTGCCCCTCACCATGCGGTCGATATCATGAATACCGAAGCGACGCCCCGGACGATCCGGCGGGCAGGATTTATTGAGCGGCAAGCGGAAGGTGCCGATCTGCACCGGGTTAGGTTCGTGGCGCACATCGAGAATATGCAGGTACCCAAAAGGACAATCGGCGGGCGTGAGCAACTCGTCGGTGGCCATGATGATGTCAGGGCGGCCACCATGAGTGGGAATTTTGATGCCAATGCTGTGCGTGTTGCCTTCCTCGGGCGGCGACCATTTAATCTGGCTCACCTGCTTGGGATTGCGTATGTCGCTGATGTCCAAAGTAATAACACCCATGTCGCGATACGCAAGATAAGCACGATCTTTATAGAGCGTCATGTCGTGCAGCGACACCCAAATATTGGGCAGACGCTGGCGCAGCCCCACGGCATCAGTCACCCAATTGGCCGGTTGTTTCTCACCGCCCGCTGTGTGTTGGCCGGGGTACCACCAACGCGCCACTTCCTTGGGATTGCGCGGATCGTTGAGATCAATGATCAGCAGTATGTTGTTGAAATAGCCGTCGCTTTGCGTGGCAACAAACGCATACTTGCCACCCTTGGGATCTTCATAGAGGGAAAACCCATGCGTGCCGCGTAACGGCGCCAACGCGGTGCGAAAGAAACCCAGTTCCTGCGGTTTGGAAGGGTCTTTAACACTATAAATACGAATGCCCGAAACCCAATCCTTGATTTTTTCGTCGCGCACGCCCTCTTGATTGATCAACAGCAAATCGCCCAGCACATCGATGTACTGGCTTTGCACACTCGGATGATTAGAAGTCTTGGAGAGCACCTTCGGCTTGCTGGGGTCGCTTACATCGAGAATACTAAAACCCTTGTAGTTCGACACATAGGCGATGCGACCATCTTTGCTGACGCGAAATTCGGCAGCTTCATCCCAACCATCTATATCGGTATAGGAGAGGATGGTGAAATTTTCCAGAGACCCGTAGCTTGGCTGCGTTTCCTTGACTTCGCCAAGAATGCTCGTTTGGCTGAACGCCACCGCTGCGACGCCCAAACTCACTGCCACTGCCGAGCCGATCAGCGATCGGCGAATCCTCTTCGAAATGCTCATCGATTCTTACCCCCGTTGCAAAACGTTTTGAGTCGATCCAGTCCTAATCGCCGCTGACCAACTAAGAAACCATATCACTTTCCCGTCAATCTCCGTTTCCTTCGCCGTGGCCGTTGACGTTGTGTCATCCAATATGTTCTTATCGCGCCTCGCCACGCACCGCAATTTTTTGTGCGCGTTTCAAACTGCAATGCGATTGCGTTCACGCTCTACGCAAACCATGAGGAGCAAGTTCGATGAACCGCAGTACCGACCGCATTCTCGTCACCCACCAGGGCACCCTGCCGCGCGACCCCGAGCTTCGCGAACATGTTCTCGCGCGCGATGCAGGTAAACCATTCGAATCGTTAAAGCTCGATAGCCGCCTGAAAACCGTGGTGAAAGAATTGGTCGCCAAACAGCGAAGTTTAGGCATTGATCTGGTGAACGATGGCGAGCAATCAAAATCGGGTTTCAACTACTACACCCGTTCGCGTTTCTCCGGTTTTGAGAATCGCGACTCGCCGCCCAGCGATGTGGTGCGCTTTCCGTTTGATCGCGACCGGCGCGATTTTCCCGGCTTCTTCGGCAAGAAAACTTTCGCACGCCAATGGTCCTACGTCACCGGGCCGCTCAAATACATTGGTCAGGATCAGTTACGCACCGATATCGATAACCTCAAGGCGGCGCTACCGGGCAGCGGCGCTGCTGAGGGCGTGATCATGGCAGTGGCGCCAGGCACCATCGAGCATTGGATGCGCAACGAATACTACAAAACGCAGGAGGAATTCGTCTTCGCCCTGGCCGAGGTAATGGCGGTGGAATACAAGGCGATCACCGAGGCGGGATTGATTCTACATATCGACAACCCGGATCTGGCTGATGGCTGGCAGATGTTTCCCGAAATGTCGGTGGCGCAATACCACGCCTATGCCGACGTTCGCATCGAGGCGCTCAACAAGGCGCTGGAGGGTGTTGACCCCGCGCGAGTGATTTTTCACGTGTGCTGGGGCAGCTACCACAATCCGCATACCAACGATCTGCCCCTCTCCGAGTTGATCGATCTGTTTTTCAAGGTGCGCGCGCAAGCCGTGTCGATCGAAGCCTCCAATCCGCGCCATGAGCATGAGTGGACATTGTTTGAAAAAGTAAAACTGCCCACCGATCGCATTCTGATACCCGGCGTCGTGGGCCATGTCACCGATATGATCGAGCACCCTGAGTTGGTGGCGCAGCGTCTGATTCGTTACGCGAATCTGGTGGGGCGCGAAAATGTCATGGCCGGAACCGACTGCGGCCTGGGCTCGCGCGTCGGACACGGTGAAATCTGCTGGGCGAAATTAAACGCACTCGCCGAGGGCGCACGCATCGCCAGCAAAACTTTATGGGGTCGCACATGAATACAAAAGTAACCTTCGCTTGCAGTTTGTACGATCGCATGCAGGCGCTGCACTCGGGTGAAGTCAAACCCCAAGGCGTGGATCTGGAATTCATCCCGGTGGAATGGGCGCGACAGATCTTCGATCGCATGGCGGGCGAACAGGCGTTCGATGCCTCGGAGCTTTCTACCTCCGAATTCATCTCGCGCAATGATGCCAACCAGTGCCCGTTCGTGGCGCTGCCGGTATTTCCTTCGCGCACCTATCGACACAACACCATCTGGATCAACCGCAAATCGGGGATTAAAAAACCCAAAGATCTGGAGGGCAAACGTATTGGCGTGCCGCTCTACACCATGACCGCGGCGGTGTGGCAGCGCGGCCATTTGATGGATGACTACGGCGTGGATTTTTCTGGCGTGCGCTGGGTGCAAGGGGCAATTAATTCGGCCGGATCGCACGGCGACCCCACGGTGCTGCCGTTGCTAAAACCGGTGAAGATCGAAGTCAATCACTCGGGCAAATCCTTGAGCGATTTGTTGAGCGATGGATCTATCGATGCCTGTATCGGCACCAACAACCCGGATTCGCGCCGCATCAATCCCGATGTGGTGCGCCTGTTTCCCGATTACAAGGAAGTGGAAAAAGATGTGTACCGGCGCACCAAGGTGTTCCCCATCATGCACCTAGTGGCCATCCGCAAGGAGGTGTATGAAAAGAATCCTCAGATAGCGCAAAGCCTGTATGACGCGTTTTGCGAATCCAAGATGCTGGCCCTAAAACGCATGCGCCACTTCGGCGCGCTGCGCTCCATGCTGCCGTGGATGACCGCCGAGATCGACGAGATTGACGAGGTATTCGGCTACGACCCCTGGCCGTATGGTGTGAAAGCCAATCTGCCCACGATTTCAACGTTGAATCGATATCTGGCGGAACAAAATCTGATTCGCGCGCCGTTGGATATCAATTCGATCTTCGTGCCAGTGGACGAAACGAAACAATAACAGATTGGCTCGTGCTATCATGATTCATCAAGATGATTCATGATCAAGGGGGGGTATATGGATGCCAGCGAATCCGCTCGAGTGAAATTCGCCTCTCAGGCGAACCCCAAGCTGCTCGACGAACTAAAGAACATCGCCAAGGCCGAAGGCCGGCAGTTGCAGGCCTTGATAGAAGAAGCCTTCCAGGACTATGTGGAAAAAAAGCGCGGCGGCCAGATGCGCCCCGCGGTCAAGGCAGCGCTTGAGCGCACCCTTCGCGAGCGCAAATGGCTGTATGCGCAGTTGGCGAAATAACCTCGGCCTAATGCGATAAGCCTGAGCACGAATGACCATTTATCTCACCGCCGCGGAGGCGGTGGACATCCATCGCGCCATGATCGATGCCCACGGCGGCAGCCAGGGAATACGCGATATCGGCGCGCTCGAATCGGCTCTGTTTCGCCCGCAAAGTGGTTACTACGAAGACATCGTCGCCGAGGCGTGCGCGTTGTTGGAAAGTCTGGCCGTGAATCATCCCTTCATCGATGGCAATAAACGTGTCGCCTTTGGCGCGATGGAAATTTTCCTCCTGATCAATGGCTGGCGCATCGAAGAGACGCAGCAACAGATCTACCGATTCATGATGAAATTGTTCGATGTTGGACAATTCGAATTGGCGCGGCTGGAGGAGTGGTTTCGACCAAGGATCGTGCAGGACCAAAGCAGTTGAGCTACGTTTTCAATTACTAAAGGAATCCTATGAAAATCGTTGTATTTGGCAATGACAAACGCGTCGGTGTGTTGGATGGCGAACGCATCGTTGATCTGAACAAGGCCAACGCTTCGCTGCCTACGAGACTGGATGCATTCATCGCCGCCGGCGAACAGGCTCTGGATGCTGCCAAGCGCGCCATTGCCAGCAGCAACAAGGATGCGTCGGTGTCCGCCAATACGGTGAAGCTACACGCCCCCTGGCCCGGCAAGCGCCTCGCCATGGCAGGTGGCAATTTTGCCGATCACCTTGCAGGCATGAACGCCAATCTGCATGGCATTCCGGTCACTGGCGATTCATTGAAAGCCGCTTACGACCAGGCTCGCACACGCGGTCATTGGGGATTCTGGAAGGTGTTGGATGAAGTGGCGGGCGATGGGGATGAGGTGCCCTACCCGACGAAGAAAACGCAATATTTCGATTACGAAGGCGAAGTGGCCATCGTGATCGGCAAACGCGGGAAAGATATTGCCGCCGCCAATATTCGCGACTACGTCTGGGGCGTGACGCTATCGAACGACTGGAGCTGCCGCGACAACATGGACGCGCCACGCATCGTGCAATACAACATGGTGAAGAACTTTGATCGCGCTTGTTCGATTGGGCCGTGCATCGCGGTGGGCGAGGAAGCATTCGACAATATTGATTTGCAAACCCATGTCAATGGCCTGTTGCGCCAGAGTTTTAATTCCAAAGATATGATATTTACCTTTGGTGAGGTATTGGAATATCTGTCTTGCGAATTCACCTTCGTGCCGGGGGATGTAATTTGCGGCGGCACCGCAGCGGGTACCGCGGCTGACCGCACCAAACGCGTGACGGGTCAGCCACCGGCAAAGGACTTGTTTCTCAAGGTTGGCGATAGCGTGGAAGTGTCATCGCCGCAAATCGGCAAGCTGCGCAACAAAATCGTTTAGATCAATCCTTGAATGCGCTTATCGCGCGCTCAATCCACACCTTGTCATCGGTCAAGGTTTCAAGTTCCTTTCTCGCCATTGCCTTGGTTTGACTGCGATTGGCGATTACCTGCTGGTTGTCGCCTTGCGCGGGCGCGGTGCTGAATTCAAGCCGAATGTCGTTCACCGGATCCCAAAAGTACAACGAGTCGCTGCCGGGGCTCACGCGCACCGGTCCATTGGCTTCATAGCCATGGGCAATGAGGCGCTCTTTCATGGCCAGCTGCATGTCCACCGACACCACGAAGGACACATGCTGCATCATGCCAATGTCGTCGCGGTCGCCTTGCTTTTTCACACCCTTGGGCATCTCGAAAAACGCCAGCATGCTGTCGTTACCCATGTCGAAAAAATAGTGGCGTAGATTCTCAAAGGGGGGATTGCCGCGGTTCTCCTCGCCACTGCCCAGACCGTCTTCAACCTTGATTGCCCCAACCAACGGCATGCCCAACACGCCGCTGTAGAAATCGATGGTCGCTTTCATGTCCTCGGTGTTGAGCACCAGATGATGTACGCCGCGAATCACACGGGTGAATTCGCTCGCCCAGGGCTGGCCCAATGCGCGTTTCAAATCGTTATCCATGCCGTTCTCCTTTCGGTGGTTGATGCGTTGCCGGGTATTGCATATTGCCGCGATGTTGACCCGTGAACTTGTTCCTTGTCAGGGTCGTGACATTGCGGAACAATATACCTCACCGTCAAAAATGAGAGGTAACGCGTGATTCATTCAAGAGACCTATTTGTACGTTGGATGTGTGCTTCGGCGACCATGGCGCTCTCTACGGTGCTAAACGCCCAGGAGTCCTGGCCGGTCAAGCCGGTGCGTTTCATTGTTCCAGTGGCCCCAGCCGGCGCGCCCGATCGTGTCAACCGCCTGGTGGCCGAGAAGTTGTCCAAAAAATGGGGTCAACAGGTATTGATCGAAAACCGGCCCAGTGTCGGCTTGATTGTGGGCACCGAAGCCGTGGCCAAGGCCGCGCCGGATGGCTACACCTTGTTATCTACCCTGACGGCACACGTGCAAACCCCGTTTCTGTTTAACAAATTGCCCTTCGACACGGTGCGCGATTTTCTCCCCATCACACAAATGACAGAAGTGGACGTGATGTTCGCCATTCGCGCCGACCTGCCGTTTAAGAACATGAAGGAGTTTCTTGCCGCGGCAAAATCTCCTCCGGCGCAATTCACCTTTGGCTCCACTGGCCAGGGTTCCACCTATCATTTAAATGGATCGGCGCTTGCCAAGGCCACCGGCGCCAATCTGCTGCACGTGCCCTATAAAAGCGAAATCGCCGCGATGACTGACCTCGCGGGTGGGCGAATCGATGCCAGTTTCTCCTCTTTTCCCTCGGTCATGCCGATGATTCAGGCGGGGCGCGTGCGCCCCCTGGCACTGGTGAGTTCAATGCGCTCGGCAGTGTATCCCGAGTTGCCGATCTTCTCCGACATCGGCGTTACCCGCCTGGATAGCTGGTTCGGCCTGCTCGCGCCGCGCGGCACGCCGGTGGAGATCGTGCGCAAAGTATCCGCGGATGTGCGCGAAATTGTGCGTGACCCCGAGACCACCAAATTGTTCGCTGAACAGGGCATTCGCACCATCGGTTCAACACCGGAAGAATTCGCCAAGATGCTCGAGGCCAATCTGGCCGGATGGAAGAAAACCATTGGTGAGACCGGTTTGAAAGCCGCGGATTGATCTTGACCCAGCGTAGCGGTATCCGCCCCGCGCCCGAATCAGCCCAACCGGATCTTCGCGTCAAACTTTTTTGGGAGCTACGATGTTAGGCAATTTGCTTGGCAATCTGGTCGATTTGTGGGACCCCAAAAAACGCGCGGCGAGAAAAATCGCCGCCGAACTCATTGCCGCCCGCGATTTGCTCGATAAAAAGCTCCATGAAAAATCGATTGAACGCCTAAGTGCCTTGCTCGCACGTCATCCGGACAACGCCGAAGCTTTGTTTTTACGCGGCACGGCACGACTCGAAATTCGCCTGGCCGAGGAAGCATTGAAAGATTTGCTACACGCCAAGCGGCTCAACCCCACCGAACCGCGCTATTGCTACAACCTGGCGGTAGCGCAGTCCTATTTGGGTGACGCTAAAAATGCCATCGAGAATTGCCGCGTCGCCGCGGTCAGTGGCAAGGTTTCCCTTGCCCACGGTCTGTGGGCCAGCATGGAGTTGCCCGGCGAAGAATATTTCACGGTAATGCAAAGAATCCATGACCACCTGCGCCCACGTACCTATGTGGAAGTCGGCGTGTTTCAGGGTAAATCGCTGCGCTTGGCGCTTGCGGAGACGCTCGCCATCGGCATCGATCCAGAGCCAAAACTGGAGCAACCACCCGGGCCGCGGCAGACCATTCACGCCACCACCAGCGACGCCTATTTCGCGGAGCACGATGTAATCACCGAACTGGGGGGCGAGCGCGTGCAGATGGCGTTTATCGATGGCATGCACCATTTCGAATTCGCGCTGCGCGACTTTATCAACGTCGAGAAGAACGCCACGCCGAATTCCGTGGTGTTGATCCACGACTGCTACCCTCTGGAGCGGGAAACCGCGAATCGCGAGCGCACCACGGGTTTTTGGAGCGGCGACATATGGCGCTTAATCGTCCTATTGAAAAAATATCGGCAGG
The DNA here is from genome assembly GCA_046153355.1 of Burkholderiales bacterium. GTDB lineage: Bacteria > Pseudomonadota > Gammaproteobacteria > Burkholderiales > SG8-39 > 2-02-FULL-62-17. Next base: position 1,719 of record JBJXEY010000400.1, on the reverse strand, counting down.
ATCTCGCCATCAATGTCATTGGCACACCACCCACCGGGCTAGGCGTGGTGCAACACCTCGATCCCAATTCGACAATATTATCGGCACAGCTTGATGAAATCATCGCCGAATTCATGGCGCTCGACTATGCCTATCTGGATGAAGACAAAGCGGGAAAGCTCAACCTCTTTCCCAACGAGTGGCCACGTATTGAGAAGTTACTCCCAGCGGCTTACGCCAGTTAATCCTTGGCAAGAAGGGCTTTGACCTTTGGCCAAGCCTCGTTGCCTTTTTCTTCCATCAAGGGCAAATATTTCGGATTGAACCAGGCCGCGAGTGCGTCCTGGTAGGTTTTTCGCTCGCGCATGCGCCGATACCAATCCGCGGCGCGCGGGCGCGCCGCCAACATACCGCCGAACTTAAGATGATCCAGGCGCGTCAGATAAGGCGCGTAGGCCACATCCGCCAGGGTGTAGTTTTTTCCCAGCAACCAAGGGCCATCAACCAAGGCCTTGTCCATGTCGGCGAGCATCTTGTCCAAACGCTTGATGGCGGCGGGAAAGGCGGGGTTGTCAGGCCCCTTACGCCACATCTCCACCATCTGGCGGTAGGCCGGGCCGCGAAACTTCACCTGCTCTTCGATGAGATCGGGGGTGTATTGATGGTGAAACGCAATGCTCACGCTCACCGTGCCCGTGGCAGCGAAAATGCTGTCATCGATCTGCTTGGTCCAGTGCCGTACGCGCGCTCTGCCCTGCGCATCGGCAGGCATCAGCGGTTTATAAGGAAAAGCTTCGTCGAGGTATTCGTTGATGATCACTGATTCGCACACGACGAAGCCATCGTGAATCAGCGTGGGCACCACCCCCTTCGGATTGAGCTTGACGTATTCCTGTTTTTTCTGGCCGCCTTCGCGAAGATTGATGTGGTGGCCGGTGTAGTCCAAACCCTTCTCCGCCAACGCGAGGCGAACTTTCGCGGCGCAGACGGACATGTCGTTGTGATAGAGCTCCAGCATTACTTTCTCCTTGCCTAGATGACTTTGAACGACATGCGATCAGACCGCTATCCAGGGATTAACCAACGTCACCCCGGTGGACTCGAAATCGGCGATGTTGCGCGTCACCACAGTCATGCCATGAACGAGCGCGGTTGCCGCGATTAGTCCATCGTGAATAGGGCGCGGGTCCGGTACATGAAGCTGCGCGCCACGCCTGGCGATCTCGGTATCGACAACCAGAATTCTGCCCGCGAATGATGTCAGTACATGACCGTCGAGCCACCGTCGAAATACGCCGCCCTGCGCCGGATCGCGGCGCTCGGTGAGCAACACACCGATCTCCAATTCGTGGATGGTGATCGCGGATATATAAAGGTCTTGGGCGTCAACGCTACCTGTCCAGCGCGCGACATTGATATCGGCTTTGCCAGCACGAACTTTTCGAAACTCGGATACGACATTGGTATCGAGCAAATACATCAGGAGAAATCCGCCGCGTGCGCCAACTCGCGTGATCGAGGGAAATCGACTTCAATATCCTCGATCCCCGGCATGGCAAGAAGATCCGCTATGTTCGTTTTGCGACCGGTAATTTTTCGGTAATCGCTATAGGTCAACAAAACGTGCGCAGGCCGCCCGCGATCGGTAATGATCACCGGGCCCAACTTCGCTGCTTTTTTGGCCTTGCTCGAGTCCTGGTTGAATTGCCTGCTGGACAGGGTCGTAATAGACATCATGGT
>JBJXEY010000271.1:0-3480 GCA_046153355.1 Burkholderiales bacterium | reverse complement strand
CCGGTGCCGCCATATTTTCGCGTGGTGGAGTTGTCGGCCTGGGTGAACGGTTGGAAGAGCTTCGATAGTTCTTCGCCGGTGAGCCCTATGCCTGAGTCTTTCACGGAAAATTCCAGCATCATTTCGGTGGCGGATAATTCGCGGGGATGTACGGTAATAACGATTTCGCCGCGCTCGGTGAACTTGACCGCATTGCTGCAAAGATTCGACAGGACCTGGCCCAGTCGCATCGGGTCGCCCACCAGACGGACCGGTAGATCCGGCGCCGTCTCTAACTTCACATCGAGATGCTTTTCCCCCGCACGAACAAACACCATCATCGCCACGTCATTGAGCAGATCGTATAAATCGAATTCCACTGCCTCGATGTCGAGCTTTTTGGCCTCGATTTTCGATAGATCCAGAATATTGTTGATGATGCGTAACAGCGACTTCGCCGAGGTGTCGATCTTGCCGAGAAATTCGCGCTGCTTGGGATCGTTTTCACGTTGTAGCGCCAGATGCGTTAGGCCGATGACCGCGTTCATTGGCGTGCGGATTTCATGGCTCATATTGGCGAGAAATTCGCTTTTTGCGCGACTCGCGGCGAGCGCAGCGTCGCGCGCCTCCTCGAGCTTTTGTTCGGTGTTTTTGCGTGAACTAATATCATGTAGAGCCGCCACCATGCGCGCGGCCTTACCGTCGGCGCCAGCGAACACCGCGCGGTGCGATTGCACCCAAATTACGTCGCCATTGGTGCTCACGACACGGTACTCGGCGGAACTGCCGTCTAAGGCGTCCAAATCGCGTTGGCGATCGGCGATGAAGCGATCACGATCCTCGGCGTGAATCTGATCATCGAAGCTCGGATAATGGCCGGCGTCCGGAAGCGGCCCACGCAACCAAAGTGGATCGCCACTGAATTCATAGGTGCCGCTGCGAAGGTCTCCATCGACCACCAAGGTACGCGATGCACTTTGCGCGATATGCAGTCTTTCGGCCTGTATGCTTAGAAACTCTTCATCGCGTTTGCGTGCGGTGATATCCCGACTGGTGCCGCGATAACCCTTAAACACGCGGTTTTCATCGAATACCGGATCGCCGCTGGTGGACACCCATATCGTCTCCCCCTTGCCGTTTAGCCGCTGATATTCCAGATCGCGATACGGCAGATGGGCTTCTAAGGTGGCGCGGTGCGCGGCGCGTTGCGCTTCGCTCCAATTGGTGATTGGCAATTCCCAGGGTAGCTTCCCAAGCAGTGCGTCGGCGGGCGTCGCGCTTCTCGCCGTGAACTCCTCGGTGACATCGGTGAAGCGAAAGTTTTCATCCAGCTCCCAACACCAATCGGCTGACAGCGCGGTAAAGGCGCGAAACCGGGCTTCGCTTTCGTGCAATTGGGCCACGCGCGCTTCCAGAGCGCAATTGAGCTCCTCGACTTTCAACATGGTTTGCCGACGTGCTGTGGTGTCGCGCACCGCTGTCACCATGCGGCTTGCCTTGCCGTCGGGGCCAGCGAACACGGTTTGATCCGCGCTCACCCAGATGATCTTGCCGTCAGTGCGTACGACGCGAAACTCTAGCGTATCGCCGAGCATGGTTTCTATGGCGCGATTTCGATTGGCGATGAATTGCGCACGGTCATCGGGGTGTACCTGGTCGACGATTGGTGAATAACTTCCCGTCTCCTTGGGCAAGGGGCCGCGCATCCAGGTTGGATCGTCCGAATATTCGATGTTGCCGGAGGCGATATCCAGGTCGGTGACAATCATGCGCGCCGCGTGCTGCACGATGTGAAAACGTTCGGTCTGAATGCGCAGGCGATCTTCGTCGCGCTTGCGATCGGTAATGTCGACGCCGATGCCCTGGTAGCCCATGAATTTCCCTGCCGCGTCAAACTGGGGTTTGCCGCTTAACGCAGTCCAGAGTATTTCGCCGTTGGCGTCTTTTCTGGGTAATTCGAAACTCTTGAACGATTCGTGTCGCTCCAGCATTGCGCGGTGCGTATCCCATAACCCGCGATTCAAATCGCCGGTAAAAATTTCCCAGGGGGTTTTTCCCAATACCGAGGCCACCGCGGTGCCCGATGCAGCCATGGACTTGGAGAAATAGCTGACGAAACGATAATTCTCATCCAGTTCCCAATGAGAATCGACCGCCAATTCGACCAAGGCGCGAAATTTTGCTTCGCTATCCCGAAGCGCGGATATTCTGGATTCCAACGCGTCCGTCAAACTGGCGAGCGCGTCATCGTTTGGTTGCTTGATTTTTATTCTCCCTTCATCCCAGCCTCGACCACCACGCGCGACCACTTCGCGGTTTCGGCCTGAATGAAGCGGCCAAAATCGGCCGACGACATCAGTAGCGCTTCGGCGCCCTCGGACTCCAGGCGTTTCTTCGTTTCCGCCGAGGAAACGATGGCGGTAATCTCGCCATGCAGTTTGGAAATGATCGCCTGTGGCGTACCGGATGGCGCGACCACACCCCACCAGTTGGTGGCGTCGTATTCGGGCAACGCGGCTTCGGCGATGGTGGGTATTTCGGGCAATGCCGGATTGCGCTTGACGCCGGTGACACCCAGCGCGCGCAGCTTCCCGGTGCGGATGTGCTGAATGGTTTGGATGAGCGAGCCCATCATCACTTCGGCATGCCCGCCCAGTACATCGGTCATCGCCGGACCACCGCCTTTGTAGGGGATGTGCAGCATTTCGGCTTTGCCCTGGAGGCGAAATAACTCTCCCGCAAGGTGCTGGAAACTGCCTATACCGGCCGAGGCAATACGCAGTGCTCCTGGTTTGGCTTGTGCAAAGCTGACCAGTTCCTTCGCCGTTTTGATGGGCACGCCGGGATGGACCACCAATACCGCTGGCCCGGCGCCGATGGGCGCCACGGGGGTGAATGCCTTGGCTGGGTCGTAAGGCAAAGATTTATACATAGCGGGGCTAAATGAATAAGCGATCGATACCAACAGCAAGGTATAGCCATCGGCCGCCGATTTTGCCGCCGCGTCGGTGCCGATGGTGCCACCCGCGCCGCCGCGATTCTCAATCACCACCGATTGACCGAGGCGATCACCCAGCTGTTGGCCGAACATGCGCCCGACCACGTCGTTGCTGCCCCCTGGGGGAAAAGGAATGATGAGACGCACAGGTTTGGAAGCGTAGCTTCCCTGAGCCAGTACCGGGGGCGAAACCTGCGTCGCTGTGAGGGCGAGGGCAACAACGGCTAAGAATTGTTTCATGGCGAATCCTTCCGAAATGTCGGTGGCGCTGCGCATGATACCGCGATGAATTGTTGTCGGTCGGCGTAAGATTGGCGCGGCTCATTACGGATTTCTACGCTATGAACGACGCCGCCCGCCTTAAATTTTCGACTGGTTTTCCTTGCGTGCGTGAGCAGGTCAGCCCCGAGGAGTGGGCGACGCGCGTGGAGTTGGCCGCCTGTTATCGGCTGGTGGAGCGATACGCCATGACCGATCTCATCTACAACCACATCACCGCACGG
>JBJXEY010000387.1:0-5917 GCA_046153355.1 Burkholderiales bacterium | reverse complement strand
GCCATGCCCGTCATGGCCACCGCCGCCCCGGCCAGATCCCAACGGTTAGGGACGATGCCATTGACCAGCCATAACCAAAGAAGCGCCACGGAAATATACATCCCGCCATACGCCGCGTAGGTTCTGCCCGCAGCGCCTGGATGCAGAGTCAAACCCCACGCGAACAGCGCCAAGGCCAAGGCGCCGGGCAGCAGAAGCCACATCGATTTATCCTGCTTCAATACCAGCCAGGGCAGATAGCAACCGATAATTTCGGCCAGGGCGGTGAGGGCAAACAGCAACGCGATTTTGGCAAGCTCCATAGCACGCTCCTTTCAATGTTCGTGGCGATGATGCGCGTCGGGGAAATGCGCGTGCACATGAGTCAAAGGCAGGTGCGTGTGCCGATGGCTGTGGCGCGTGCCCGGCGCCACATTGCCCTCGTGCCCATGATCGTGATGCGCATCACCGCTGCCGTGCTCATGTTCGTGCGCGTGTTCGATCCAGTGATGCGAATGTTCATGCGCATGATGCTCGGTGAGGTGCAGTACCACACCAATCGCCATCAACGCCGCGCCGGCGAATAGCTGGAGGGTAAAGGGTTCATCGAACATGAACAGCGCCAAAACCGCGCCAAAAAAAGGCGCCACGGAAAAATAAGCGCCGGTACGGGCGCTGCCCAGGTGCCGCAAGGCGATGACGAACAGCACCAGGCTCATGCCATAGCTAAAAAATCCGAGCAATGCCGCGCCGCTTACCGCCGCCACGCCCGGCAATTGGACATTGTCAGTACCCAATGCGATCGCGAGGACCAGGTTGGTGCTGCCCGCGCTCAATCCCTTGATCATGGCGATCCACGACGCATCGGCGAGCGCGACCTTGCGCGTCAGATTGTTGTCCACCGCCCAAGCAAGACAGGCGGCTAGCACCGTAAGTGTGGGCATCAGACTTTCAATTTCCACCTTGTTGTCCTGGGGCCAGGCGAGCGCCACCGCGCCGGCCACGATGGCGAGCATGCCGAGCGCGATGCGGCGATCAAAATTTTCGCGGAACACGAACCACGCAAGCAAAGCGGTAAACACCGATTCGGCATTCAACAGAAGCGATGCGCCCGAGGCCGGCATGGTTGATAAGCCAGTCATCAGCAACACCGGGCCGAGCATGCCGCCTGACACGATCGCACCGGCAAGCCACGGCCATTCGGCGCGAGGCAGATTCACCGCCTGCGCTCGGCTTGACATGCGCCACAACCACAGGCCAAGACCCGAGCCGAGATACAACACCGCCGCGAGCATCCAGGGACTCATCTCACCCAACAGGGCCTTCGCCAACGGCGTGCTGGCGCCAAACAAGGCCGCCGCCACAAGCGCCGCGAGAATGCCTCTGTCGCCGGGCTTCATCGGCGCATTGCCGGGCTAAAAAACATCCAACATGCCGATCACCGCGCCCGCGCCCATCAGCCACAGCGGGTTCAAACGGGTGCGCGTGACCAACAGCGCCGTGAGTAGCGCCAAGACCAGACCTTGCCAATGATCGGCAATTGTCACCGTCATCACCCAGCCCGTGGAGAGAGTCAGGCCAATGGTCACCGGCGCCAGACCGCGGCGAATGGCAAGCGCGAGGATGGTGTCGGGATTGCGCGTATTGAGGTGAATGAGTGCGGAGGTCATGATGGCGCCCGGCAGAAACAATGCCACGGTAACCGCGACCGCTCCTGTCCAGCCAGCGACGATGGCGCCGATCATGGTAACCACCATCACATTAGGCCCAGGTGTTGCCTGCGATAAGGCATACACCTCGCCGAACTGGCGCGCGGTAAACCAACCTTGCTCGACCACATAACGTTGCATGTCAGGGATCACCGAATTCAATCCACCCACGGCGAGCAGTGAGAGCAACAGAAACTGCCAAAACATACCCATCACGCCGTCTGCTTGGTTATTCCCATCCAGTTCGCCATTCATTTGACGGCTCCCGAGTCCGCGCTTTTGGCCGCGTCCAGGTCGCGCTGCGTTTTGCGGCTGGCCGCGATATCGCGCCATGCAAAGGCCACCGCCGGTGGCGCCAGGGCCAGCATCACCCACACCAACGGAAAGCGCAGCGCACCGACACCGGCGAAAGTCAATAAACAGAATACCCATGGACGCCAGCGGCGCGCGATGCCACTGGCCATTTTGAAGGCATTGGCGACCATCATGCCCACCACCACCGCGAACATGCCGGTGAGCGCCTTATTGACCAAGGGTTGCGCGCCAAAATTCACATACAGCAGCGCCATCACCACCATCACAAAAAACGGCACGCTAATGAATCCACAGCCCGCGGCGATCGCACCCGGTACGCCGGCGAAGCGATGCCCCACCAGCAGCGCCATGTTGAACAAGTTTGCGCCGCCGGGAATGATTTGCCCCAAGGCGAAATACTCCGCGAACTCAGCCTCGGTCAACCACTTGAGATCATCGACCAAACTACGACGAATCCAAAACATGGTGCCACCAAAGCCCACCAGCGTGACCTTGGTGTACATCATGTAGATCATCCAGGGCGTGATGTCGGTGCGCGGCGGCGGATTTAATTGGGGTACGTCCCCGGTTTTGTCGGTCATTGCGGTTCCACTTAAAACGCGGTTATACCAGACCGGCAATACCGATTAACGCGCCGGCGCCAATCAGCCATAGCGGATTGAGCTTGGTTTTTAGCACCATGCCTATGGTGAGGGCCGTCAACACATAGCCCTTCACATCATGGTTGACGGTGGTGGTCAGCACCCAGCAACTGGCTAGGACCAAACCGATGGTCACTGGCGCCAAACCTTTGCGCAATGCGCGCCCGAAGCGCGCTTTGGCATCGAGCATATTGAATTTGATCATCAGTGAAGTCATGACGATGCCGGGCAAAAACATGGCGATGGTCAATAACAATGCGCCACTCCAGCCGGCGAGCAGCCAGCCGATTACGGTGACGAACATTACCCCCGGCCCCGGCGCCACCTGCACCAGCGCGAATACCTCGCCAAATTCCTGTGCGCTCATCCATGGGTGAACCTCCACCACATAGCGTTGCATATCGGGAATTACCGTGGGCACGCCGCCCACTGCGAAGGTGGATAGCGCGAGGTAATGCCAGAAAAGCGCGAGCTGATCGGACCACGCCATCACGCGCCTCCGGAAGTGGGTTTGGCGGAAGACGCGGCGACATCATCGCGCCAGGCAAGCCAGATCGAAATCACCGCCAACGGTATCGCCACCCACAAGAGTGGCCAGCGCAGCGCGCCCACACCGCCAAAACCCAGCCCGATAAAAATCCACGGCCGCCAGGTTTTCGGCATGGCCATGGCGAGTTTTATGGAACTGGCGAATAGCAGGCCAATCACCACCGCCGCCATGCCCGTCAAAGCGCGCGCCACCACCGGGTGAGAGCCGTAGTGCTGGTAAAACACGCCGGTGCCCACCATGACGAAAAACGACAGTGACACGAAACCACCGATCACCGCCAACATGCCGCGCGCGCCGGCGTAACGATGCCCGAGCATCAACGCCATGTTGAATAAATTGGCACCGGGAATGATTTGGCCCAGACCGTAGTACTCGGCGAACTCGGTGTTGGTAAGCCAGCGTTTTTTCTCGACGATGACGCGGTGCGTCCAAAAGAGCAGCCCACCCGAGCCCGCCAATGCGATGAGTAAATAGGTGAAATACAGCTCGCGCGGTGTGACCTTTATTGCCGGGGAGTCGTCTGTCGTTTTTTCACTGGACGTCGTATCCGTTGAATGTTTCTCTGCCACTTCAGAAAAGCTTTCGCTCAACTTTGCCGCTGGCATCCACTGTCCAGCGTTCGCTTGCCAGCGGCTTACCAGCCAAACGTGCCGCGAGCCAATCGGTCATCAGCGTGGAAAAGTAGGGCCCGAGATTGGCTGAGGGCACGCCCGACACCGCATGACCGGCGCCTTGATAGACCACCAACACCTTGGGCCCCGCCAGAACCTTGAACAAATTTTCCGTATATCTCAACGGGCTCAACGCATCGAACTCGCCAGTGATACACAGATAAGGCGCGCGAATATTCTGTGCGTGGCCTTCCCAAGTTAAAGACTTGGCGAATTGATCGAAGGCCGCTTCATCGCGGTAACCGGCCATGTACATGAAGCGCCGCTTGAAGGTAGGAGGCGCTTCTTCGAAAATCGTTCGGCAGCCCGGCTCGTGAATGGTGCCTGACACCACGCCGGCGCGATAACGCGGCTCACCGGCCATGGCGAGGGTGGCGAAAAACGAACCGAAACTGCGCCCACTAATGCCGATGCGATCCGCATCGATCTCAGGCCGTGCCGCCAGCCACTCGAACATGGCGCGGCCCGCCTCAAGCCAAGCATCCACGGTAACCGGAATCCCCAGCACCGCAGCTTCATACTGCCCCGGCCCATCCACCGTCAGCACCGCCATGCCACGGCGCAGCCAGCGATCGCCGTAGAGCGGCGTATCGCGCTCCTTGTAGCCATCCATGCCCGAGATCACTACCACCGCGGGCAACTTGCCGCTTTTATAGCCAGGCGGAAGGTGCAGCCAGCCGGGGAGTTTCTTGCCTTGAAATGGTATCCACACCGCTTCGATGTGATGCTCGGCGAGCCGACCATAATTGACGTAACACTCACGTTTTTTATCGTTGTAAAAACGATTCAGGTCGTTGTTTTGCAGAATCGGCCATTGCGCCGTGGCCCAATAATGCGTGGCTATGAAATAGTTTTCCGCCGCGCTCGCCAAGTTGCCCTCGCCCTCCATCTTTGTAGCGATGGCCTCGCGGCGGCGCGCTTGTGCTTCGAGCAGAGGCGCGATGTCGTCGAACTTTTGCATCCTGGCTTTTAGCGTTGCAATTTCGGGTGCAACCTCGACGCCCGCCAACGCCTGAATAATCGACAGGCGCCCTTGATCGAACTCCACGCCATTGCATTTAATGATGTTGTCGACCAGCCAGCGTTGCGCGACCCAGCGAGCACAATCGGGCTCGCCGGAAGCCATAACCTCCGCGGTTCCATGTTGCATGTGTTTTCCCTTCGAGCTAAAGCGAATTAGGATGCGGCGGGCGCCGTTTCTTTTTGCAGTTCATCGGCGACCACGCGCCGCGCGAGCAGACCGCCTGAATCAGCGCGCACGCTGACAATCGCCGCATTGGGGTCCAGATCAATCACCTTCTGCTGCGCCTCGACCATCTCTTTATCTTGCAAAAAGGCGCGCACCGTTTCGCGATGCACCAGTTCCGTCATCTGTTCGTTGCCGATGTCGAAATCGCGCGCGCTCGCCCAGAAGTAGTGGCAAGTGTTGTCGCGCTCAGGCGTGATCGAATTCAACACGAAGATACGCGCTTCGCGACCGACCTTGCCGTTTGCATCGACTTCGCTGGTGGTGATGTCGATGGCAATGTGCGCCGCCGGCGTGAAGGTCATGATCTTTTTTTGCCGAACGATCTCGCCCATACCGAGTTTTTTATATAAAGGCGGCGGCGCCATGTCAGGAGACTGTCGCACGCCCTGCACCAGCGAATCGCGCCGTTCGAACTTGAGTTCCGCTTCGGCATCATCCGAGCCGATCACATCGCGATGCACAAAGCCCACGTGCGAAAGGTCTAGAAGATTGTCGACGTATAAAAGGTAATTGGCGGCCAAAGGGATGTAGCCGCGTGCCGAGGCCCAATGTGGGTGATCGTTTTGGTGAAAGTCGGGGATCAGGCTTTCATCAGGCGCTTCACTCCCCATATCGGGCGGCACCTGACCAATCCCCGAACCGGGCTGCCCCATCCAGATCCAAATCCATTTGTGCCGTTCAATGGTTCGATAACTTTTTATTCGCGCGGTCTTGGGCACCGTGGTCATGCCGGGAATTTTGATACAGGCGCCGCTCTCATCGAAGGTAAAACCGTGATAACCGCATTGCAAGGCGTCGCCCAC
>JBJXEY010000367.1:0-8151 GCA_046153355.1 Burkholderiales bacterium | reverse complement strand
TCGATGTCACACCCAAGGGATTAACTGCGGATTTGCGCGGTATGGAGGATGTGGATACGCGCGATGCGCGTTTCAACAGCATCGCCTCGTTTTACGTTGAAGATGGCCGGCCAGGCCCGAAAAAAATCTAAACACCCGGAAATAATAGGCGAGCGTTGTCGCATTGGATTGCCGTGCGCTCGGCGTCGCTAAGCAACCCTGGCGCGGTGAGCGTACGAATTTCCTCCGGTACCACCTTGGCATTGGCGAACGGCCAGTCGCTGCCAAACAGAATCCGCGATGGTTCGGCAATTTCACGCAGCGCGGCGATAGCACCTGCCCACGGTGCAAGCGCGGTGTCATACCAGAAGTGGCGCAATCCGGCGAATACTTCCTCAGGCGACAATTGCGGCATGCGCGGGTCGATCATCGGTGATATCGACAAACGCCAAGCGATGAAAGGCAACACGCCGCCCGCATGCGACAAGATAAATTTAATGTCGGGATAACGTTTTAGCGCACCGGTAAATATCAGATTTACCGCGGCGCGCGTGGTATCAAAGGGATACTCCATCATGAACCCGGGCCAGGGCAATCCCACCGAGGCCATCGAGGGGTGCATCGCAGGGTGTACGAACACCACGGCGCGCCGCCGGTTGAGCTCGGCCATGACCGGGTCGAATAACGGGTCGCCGAGGAATCGTCCTTCACAACTGGCGAACAGGCACACGCCTTCAAATTTCAAACTGTCCAGGCAATAATCGATTTCACGCAAGGAACCCTCCACATCCGGCAGCGGCAAGGTGGCAAACGCACCGAACCGGCGTGGCCAGCGAGCATGCATGTCAGCCGCGAAATCGTTGCAACGCCGCGCCAGTGCTTGCGCTTGGCGCACCTCGCCAAAGTGCGCGCCGGGTTGCGAAAGCGAAGTAATCGCATAGCCAATCCCATTGTCATCCATCAATTTCAAGGCCAATTCGGGAGTGAATTCGGGAAACACACCGCGTGCCGGGGCGCGCCCCGCCGCCAGGGCGGCCTCGGCATAAAACGCCGGAATGATGTGGAAATGCACGTCAATGCGCGAAGTGGAATCGGTCACGGATTTATCCTATGAAAAATTATTTCCCCAGCAATTGCCGCATGACTTTCGCCAATCGGCCCTGTGCATCCCTGGGGATTGTTTTACATCGCCAACCAACATGAAGGTCAGGGCGCACCAGCAGGCAACCATTGTCCTCGACCTCCGACAATCGTGCCCAATCGCCGTAAGGGTCTTTGATCGTCAATCCCAAGCCGATCTCGCGAACTTCAATGGCCACGCCAGTTGCCACCGACACTTGTTTGGCTGCCTCCTTCCAGCCTACTCCGCCAATCCCAGTGAGCAAGGTAAAGTGCTCCTGCCCGCATAGATCTTGCGTCGACAACGGCCGTGCATCATGTTCCAACCAGCAATGCGGCAGACGCGCGCCCGGCCAAGTGGTGGCGTGATAATGAAGATCCTCATCGCGATCGAACGCCGGTCGTGGGGTGCCATCGTTGACCACGGCTGCGGAGTCATAAATTTGATTCAGTTCCACGCCAAGCGTGTTGTAGACGTAATTGCGCTCTTCGATGGCGGCGCGCCAACGCCGACGCAGCGCCTCGCCTTCGCTGCCAGGCGCCAGCAAACGCGCAAATACAGCGCGACGCTCCAATGCGTTTTGCCCGGCACGCATACCTAGCGTCTCCAACAACGTTCTGCCTCCCGCGAAACTGCCAATGGCGCGTTCCACCACGCGCCTGCCTATTGGCTGGCGCTCGTCGCTGTAGGTCTCAAGTAAATCCGTACCAGCATGACCGCGCAGTACCAAGGCGATTTTCCAGGCAAGATTGAATGAATCCTGAATACAGGTGTTGGACCCCAAGCCATTCCAGGGTGGATGGCGATGCACCGCATCTCCGGCGCAGAACACGCGGCCTGCAGAGTATTTTGCGGCAATGACACGATTCACGAGCCAACGGCTAATACCTTGCACCTTCACCTTGACCGAAGCATCGCCAATCATGCCGAGGATTATTTTTTGCGCCAGGGTCTCATCCATGGATACCTCTTTGTCACCCATCGCTACCTCGGGGAACATGGCGAGCCACTGTGTCCACGGCCGCACCATACGCAGGGTTGCATAACCACCGGTGAGTTCGTCGTACCCATGATCGAAAATCGAATACAAAGAACCGGGTCGATGGGCAACGTATTTCGAAAGATCCGCCTCAAACAACACGTTGATGGCGGTGCCCATGCCGGCCTCGCCTTCCATGGGAAGTTTCAATGCGGCCGCTACAGGGCTGCGGCCGCCATCGCCTGCCACCATGTACTGCGCGCGGATTTCGATTTCCTCGCCAGCCTCAGCGCGCATCGAGCAATCGCGCACGCGCGCCCGAACCAGCGAACCGTCCTGTTTAAATCCAACCAGCTCATGCTCGAATCTAAGCTTTACCCCAAGCCGTGCCGCCTCGCCCAGCAAAATCGGCTCCAGATACCACTGCGGCAGATCGCACATTTTTCCCGGGCTGGCCAACTCATACTCGGCACGGCGCGTCGGGTGATTGCCCCAGGACATCAAACGCCCGAGTTCCTCACCGGCCAAGGTGGTGACCCACACTTTGTTGGCCTGGTACGAATTGGCGGAGGCTTTCGCGTAGCAAGCCTCCGCCAGGCCAACATTGCGAAGTATTTCCATGGTGCGTGCGTTGGTGATGTGCGCGCGCGGCGTATCAGAGACCCAGCGACTACGCGATATCAATGTCACCGCCACGCCATGACGCGCAAGAAACAGCGCCGCCGACGCACCCGTGGGCCCGCTGCCCACCACCAGTACTTCGGTTTCGATCACTCGCATCGCCTACACCTCAATTTAACCAAGCCTCGCTGCCCCAAATCGGTGCCCTTGTTATTATCCGCGCCCAGAGTGCCCTGCCCAACCATAGAGGAATTGTCATGAATCTCGACTCGTTGTTCTCCGACGATCAACGCATGATCGCAGACAGCGCCAAACGCTTCGCCGAGGGCCACGGTGGCGCCGCGCGTCTGCGCACATTGATTAATACGAAGGAAGGATACGACAGCGAGTGCCTGCGCGCTGCCGCGCAATCCGGATGGATCGGACTGCTGGTACCAGAGGCCGCGGGCGGTGCTGCACTGGGGCCAGGATCCTTGTCGTTGATCGCCGAAGAATTGGGTAAGCAACTGTGCGCGACGCCGCTCGCCCCCGTGGCGGCCGCAGCGATGGCGCTGGCAGAATCGAAGGTGGCATCTCACGCGCAAGTGCTTGCTGAATTAATCAGCGGCACACGCGTCGTTTTGCCCGCGCTGCAAACCGGCAACGCCAAGCTCACCTTGAAACAGGATGCATCCGGCTCATTGTCGGTATCGGGCCGCTGCGATGGACTGCCCGCCGCGCAAGCCTCCGGCTTTGTTATTGAAGCATCGGGCAAAGCGGGCCATATAGTCTTCTACATACCAGACAAAATTAAAGGATTGAGATTAAAAACGGCGTTTGGTGTAGATGGCACGGCGCTTTCTAGTTTAAATCTTCGTAATTTAACCGTCCCCGCCGATGCCATCATCGCCAGTGGCGATGCGGCACGGATGCTGGCCGCGAAGATGAATGAAGTGGTGCAACTCGCCATTGCCGCGGAACTGCTCGGGTTGATGGATGGCGCCCTGAAGATTGTGCTTGAGTACCTGGGCACACGTGTGCAATTCGGCCAGCCGATCGGAAAATTTCAAGCCCTGCGCCACCAGTCGGTGGACAACTATGCGCAGAAGGAAACCGTGCGAGCACTGGTGTTCGAGGCGGCGCGTTCGGCGGATATGGGCGGCGCGGAGTCGGGGCAACTGGCTATCGCGGCGCGTGTGCTGGCCGGTGAAGCCTCGCTTGCCATCACCAAGTCATCGATTCAATTGCATGGCGCGATTGGCTTTACCGATGAACACAATATCGGTCTCTATCTCAAGCGCGCGATGACGCTCGCCGCTCACTATGGCCCCACCGGCGCGCTACGCAGGCAATACCGCGAATCGCTCAAGCGTCATGCCAATGGCCATTGGGCAGGCCTGCCGCGAGTGGGAACCGAAAGCGAGGAGGACGCGCGTTTCCGCGCCGAGACGAGGGCGTGGCTGGAAGCGAATCTCCCTGTGCATTATCGCAACGTACCCACGCGGCTTAACTATGAGCAGACCATGGATTGGCACCGCAGGCTGTACGCCGGTGGCTTGGTTGCACCCGGCTGGCCCAAGGAACACGGTGGCATGGGCGCGACACTGTCGCGTCAAGTGATACTTGCCGATGAATTGGCGCGCGTCGGCGCGCCGGAAATCTCAGGCCAGGCCATCAATCACATTGGACCCATCCTGCAGCGCTTTGGCACGGCGGCGCAAAAGGCGCAGCACCTTGGGCCCATGTTGCGCGGCGAAAAGGTGTGGTGCCAAGGTTATTCGGAGCCCAACGCCGGATCGGACTTGGCGAGCCTGCGCACTAAGGCAACGGTGATGGGTGATCACCTGATTGTCAATGGCCAGAAAATCTGGACCACCTGGGCGCACAACGCTGACTGGATCTTTGCGCTGGTGCGCACCAACCCCGATGCACCGCGTAAGCAAGAAGGTATCTCCTTCATTCTTATCGATATGAAAACGCCGGGCATCACGCCCAAGTCGATTCGCACTATCGCCGGGGATGACGAACTGGCAACGGTATTCTTCGATGACGTCAAAGTGCCCATCGAAAACGTAGTGGGCGAACTCAATGGCGGTTGGAAGATTGCCAACGCGCTATTGGTCAATGAACGTCTGGGCAGCGCCGGCACGCAACGCAATATCGTCACTCTGCATCATATTTGGCGGCTTGCGGCGGCCTCGGGGTTGCACGAGGATGATGCCTTCCTGGATAAGTTGGCCGGCGCTGAGATCGAGCTGACAGCGATTGCCTCGGCGTACGCGCAAGCGGTGTCGATGCTCGACCGCGGCCAAGTCGGCGCGGAATCCTCATTTATCAAGATTGCGGGCACCGCGCTGCTGCACCGACTGTGCGACCTGATGTTCGAAGCCTCCTGCGCCTTGGGTGGCGGACAAGGCGCGGTGAAACTCGACGATCTCACCATCTCACCAGCCATTTCGTTCCTGCAAAATCGCCGCGCTACCATCTATGGTGGCACGCAGGAAATTCAAAAAGATATTGTTGCCAAACGCGTGTTGAATCTGCCCTGAAAGGTTTCCCATCATGTTTCTACGCAATAGCTGGTACGTCGCCGCCTGGGATCATGAGATCGGTCGGCATCAATTGATGCGTCGCATTTTGTTGGGTGACCCCGTGGTCTTATACCGCTCGGAACACGGCGACCCGGTCGCGCTGGAAGATCGTTGCTGCCACCGCCAGATGCAACTATCCAAAGGCCAATTGATCGGTGAGGAAATCGAATGCCCGTATCACGGCTTTCGCTACGATGTGAAGGGGCAATGCACGCTGATCCCCGGTCAGGACAACATTCCGCACGACGCCCGGGTGCATGCCTATCCCACCGTGGAGCGCCACCGCCTCATTTGGATTTGGATGGGCGATCCAGCAAAAGCCGACCCGGGCTTGATCGAGGATTTTCATTGGCTTGACGATCCCGAATGGCAGTGGCGCGGTGAGCGGCTTGAATTGAAAGCCAATTACTTTTTCCTGGTGGAAAACCTGCTTGATTTATCCCACCTTTCTTACGTGCACCGCACCACGCTTGGCACCGACCAAGTGGCGCAAACCCCGATGAGTTGGGAAGAACACGGCGAAGGCGTGCGCGTCATTCGCTGGGTGATGGATTCGCCTGCTCCGCCGTTTTTCCAGAAGGCCGGTGACTTCGCGCCGACACAAAATGTTGACCGCTGGCAGATCATCGATTGGACGCCACCCTCGGTAGTGCGATTGGATGTGGGCTGCGCAATCTCAGGTACCGGCGCGCGCGAAGGCAATCGTTCCCAGGGCATATCGCTACGCAATCTCAACGCCATTACCCCGGAGACCGAGGGCAGCACGCATTACTTCTGGGCCACGGCGAGAAATTTTAAGCTCGATAAACGCCATGTCACCGATCTGGTGTTCAACAATGTGCACACGGCATTCATGGAAGACCTGGATGTGCTCCGGGCACAACAGGAGAACTTTGATCTGAATCCCAAAGCGCATCGCGTCAACATGCGCCATGACGGTGGCGGCATCGCGGCGCGGCGCAAGATTGAGCAGTTGATCGCCGCGGAGACCGCGAAAAACTAGTTAAAGCTGGGTGTACCCGCGACCGCCTCTGGGTGTAGCCGCGACCACCTACGCGCGGATAAATGTACCATCTCGCCTCGCGAGATCGGCATTGAAAGACATTTTTTTTCATGTTTATAAAAACCAACCTTCAGGGCAGTCATGGCAGATAAATATCAGGTAGTGATCGTGGGCGGCGGACCGGTGGGCGTGGGCCTCGCGGTTGAATTAGGTCAACGTGGCATCAGCGTTGCGTTGGTTGAGCGACATCTCAAACCGCAACGCATCCCTAAAGGCCAGAACCTCACGCAGCGCACGCTGGAACATTTCTATTTCTGGAATTGCGTGAAAGAACTGCGCGCCGCGCGTGTCATGCCCGAAGGCGTGCCCACCAGCGGCATCAGCGCCTACGGCCATTTGATGAGCGAATTCTGGAACGCGCCTTCGCAGCGGGAGTTGGTGCAAAAATATTATTTCCAGGAATACGACCGCCTACCGCAATACTGCACCGAGGAGGTGTTGCGCAAGCGCATGGCTGCACTGCCCTCGGTCACTACCCTATTTGGCTGGTCCGCGGAGAAGGTTGAGCAGGATGCCAATTCGGCTCGCGTTACCGTCGTCGAACGCAATGGCAGCGGACGCAAGACCTTAGAAGCCGAATACCTGGTCGGCTGCGATGGCGGCCATTCCATCGTGCGCGATCAAATCGGCATCGCACGCAGCGGCTCGGAGTTCGATCAAAAAATGGTGCTGATGGTGTTCCGTTCCAAAGAGCTTCACGAAGGCATGAAACGCTTTCCCACCAAATCCACCTACAACGTGATGCATCCCGATCTCAAGGGCTACTGGATGTTTTTCGGTCGCATTGATGTAGGCGAAGGGTTTTTCTTCCACGCCCCGGTACCCAACGAAACCACCACCGAGAACTACGACTTCCTCGGTCTCCTACACCGCGCCGGCGGCTTCAAATTCGCCGTAGATTTCGAACACGTTGGCTTCTGGGATCTGCGCGTCGCGGTTGCCGAGGAATATCACAAGGGACGCATATTTATCGCCGGTGATGCCGCGCACAGCCATCCGCCCTATGGCGGTTATGGACTAAACAATGGGCTAGAAGACGCGACCAACCTCGGCTGGAAACTTGCGGCCAAACTGCAAGGATGGGGCGGCGACGCCTTGTTGAACTCCTATACCGAAGAACGTCGTCCGATATTTGTTGAGACCGGCCGCGATTTCATCGCCGCGCGTATCGAGGAAGACCGCGCCTTTCTGGAGCGCTACAGCCCGGAGAAAAATCGCGAAGAATTCGAAGAAGCCTGGAAGGGCCGTATGGTCAAATTAAGCGGTCGCGCCCAGGTGTACGAGCCGCACTATGAAGGCTCATCCGTGGTCATGGGGCCAGCCGGCGCGGTATGCAGCGCGCATGGCAATCACACCTTCACCGCACGCATCGGCCATCACCTGCCGCCCAATACGCTTTCTTCGGGAAAGAATGTTTTCGAGGAACTGGGAACGGGATACACCTTGCTCGCCTTCGGAGCGGACGACCAAGTTGTGCGTGGATTCGAGACGGCGGCTGCCTCGTTGAAAGTTCCGCTGAAAGTGGTGCGCGACAGTTATGCCAATGGGCGTGAGGCTTATGAAGCCAAATTGATTCTGGTGCGACCAGATCAGTATGTGGTGTGGTGTGGCAAAGAGGCGCCTGCCAATGCGAACCAAATAATGACAAGGATTACTGGTAACGCCTAGGCTCGTTTTCACAGCACGTATATTTTGGTTTCGAAATGAAACACGCCTACGCCGCCGTTAGCTTCACTTTACTCACAAATAATCAATCAGTTATGTTTAGTTATTTGCATTTTTATAAGTTATTTTTCTAAAAATAACTCAATATAAGTGA
>JBJXEY010000269.1:0-5307 GCA_046153355.1 Burkholderiales bacterium | reverse complement strand
GACTCGGCAATCACCTGCACCGACATACGCACCAGCGGACGCACATCGGCCGCCATCACCCCATCCGAGCGCGCGATCAACACCAATTCATAGACCCCCGCGAGACTGGCCATCACCTGCGTGATGCGCGGATCTTTGGCGCGGCATTTGCGCTCCAGGCGCTCCAACAAGCTGACCTTTTCGCTATCGGCGAGCGACGCCAAGGGATCGACGCCTTGGTAGAGCAATTGTGCTGCGCCATTTTGCGTGGGCTTACGTTTGTTTTTGACCGCGACCCTAGCACCGCGGCCGGCGTGAGCCATGGCACGCGTTGCCTCGGCGGCATCCAAGAGCGCCGGCATGCCGATATCGTCGGAGTAGGCAAACGCGGTTTTTTCGCCGGAAATGGCGCGCACACCCACACCTTGTTCAATATTGAAGCTGCCCGATTTAACGATGCCCTCCTCCAGGCTCCAACCTTCGCTACGCGAATATTGGAAAAACAAATCGGCGAAATCAAGCTTGTTCACCCTCATCGCGCCGAAAACCTTGGCAATTTTCGCGCTGTCCAAATCATGCGCGGACAAAAGATTCGCTTGTGCGATGCGAAACGGTGCGTCGGGTGCGTTCATATTTGGATTCGATTCATTAGGATTGGTTGGATCGATGTCGCGATTGGCCGAGTTACGCCGCGAGTGGTGTTTGGCGCGATATGGATTGCATTCTACCCGTCGGAAGCGTGGCGCTTTGAAATCCGCCCATCAACGGCAATTCTTGCGGCAAAGCCGACTGAACGGAAAAATGCCTTCACCTGGCGCCCAAGGTTCGATGCTCCAGCGCCGGCAAGCTCGACCGCACCTTGACATTTTTCGCTAAATCGATCTCGGCGATCACCACGCCGGGGCCTTCGTCCTTGCAAGCCAAGATCTCGCCCCATGGATCGATAATCATGCTGTGGCCCCAGGTGCTGCGGCGATTGGTGTGCGTGCCACCTTGCGCCGGCGCCACGACATAGGCGAGGTTCTCGATGGCGCGCGCGCGAAGTAATGTCTCCCAATGCGCGCGGCCAGTGGTCGCGGTAAAGGCGGAGGGAACGAAAATAATATCCACCGGCGCGAAGGCGCGATACAACTCCGGGAAGCGCAGGTCGTAACAAACCGAAATGCCCAGTTTGCCGAAAGGCGAATCCAACGATACCGGCGTATCGCCAGCCTCGATGGTGGTGGATTCGTCGTAACGCTCGGCGCCATTTTGAAATCCAAACAGATGAATTTTGTCGTACCGCGCGACACGCCTGCCGGTGTTGTCATAGATCAGGCAGGCATTGCGCACCCGGTTGGCGTCGCCCGCCACTAGCGGCGCGGTTCCACCCACCAGCCAAACACCGTGTTTGGCGGCAGTGGCGGATAAAAACGCTTGGATCGGCCCCTCTCCATCGGCCTCGCGTATCGCGACCTTGTCGCCATCGCGCTTGCCGATCAGACAGAAATACTCGGGCAAGCCCACCAGGCGCGCGCCTTGGCGTGCCGCGTCTGCGATTAGTGCCTCCGCGTCGGCAAGATTACTCTCCACGTCGTGACTGGAAACCATCTGCACCGCAGCCACCTTGAATATATTTTCCGCCATCATTGCCCTACTCCTTTTTAACCTGCGCCAGCCCTGGTGGCGTTTCGATATTGGTACGCTCGACCTTGGGATCGGTCCAGGTTCCCAGCACCGTGTAATCGAAGGCGAAAATTTTCCCCACTGGATCACCAAGCACGCGCTGCAATAGCAACGCGATCAAGCCTATCGCCGGATTTGCCACGGTCAAGGCGACGATTGAGGAGGCTCCATCGCCGATCGAAGGAACCACCCGAACCTTCAGATTTTGCGTTTCCTGCGCGAGATTGATAGTCCCCGCCATGGACACCTTGGCAGTGCGCCCAGCCATGGCGAAATCCTCAGTGACCACTATGCCTTTATTGATATTGGCCGAACTGGAGATGGTATCGAAGGAGAAGCCTTCACCAAACAAACCACGAAAATCAAGCGTAATCCATGTCTGCATGCTCAAGATTCCCAGGAGCTTGGCGATACCTGGCTCGGCTTTGAGAAACTGACCATTGGCGGCAGTCAGCGAAAGATTGCCCGTCAACGAAGGAAAATCTATGGTTTGCGGACTGCCCACCCAACCAATCTTGCCACCCATTTTTGCATTGCCACCTTTCATGGTTCCTGGGAAGCCCATGCGATCCAGAAACCCACCAACGTTGCTCAGATCCAGATTAATGCTGAGGCTCACGCTAGGGCGTTGCGCCCAACTTTGCCAAACACCATTGGCGCCCATCACACCGTCTTCACTGGTCAAGGTTAGTTTTTCAATACGCCAGTCGCGAACTTCATTGACCGCAACCAACTCAAGCTTTCCCAGACGTTTATCGCCAAGGGTGAAACTGTCGGCGACAATATCCAGCGCCGGCAATTCGGTGCTGTGAATTTCCGCTGGCAGCGGACCAGGCGGCGCATCCGGTACGGTGAAATGTTTTAAGCGCGCCACCACTCGACCGGCGCCTTCAGGCCGCCAAGTCAATGAACCTGACATTTCGCGCGAGGCCAAGGTCGCCGCCCAGGCCGTGCCAACTGGCGCGGCACGCAAGCGAACTTGGTGCAATCGTCTACCGACGAAATCCAAGGTACCCGCTTCGATATTCAAGTTGGTTGCAAGGTTTTCGCTTTTCGCGCCGGAGTCGAACACGGCTCGCCAGCGATCCGCATCCAGATGTTCGACTTTTCCCGAAATCGAAACGCCGCCCCGATCCATGGGAGGCGGTGGCTCACCTACGCCCACCGCACCACGATCCAACTGATAGCCAGTGGGCAGTTTGCGACGCATAAACACCGCATTGGCGCGCGTGCCTAGAGAAAAAGAAAACGCGTCGCCACCGGTGGTTAGTCGCGGCGCCTTGACTCGCCGCAGCAATTCGGCATCCGCGCGACTACTGTATTCAAGTCGAAACGGCAAACTTTCCGGCGCAGATTTATTCATCGGTTCGGGCAGGGCGATGGCTACCCCTACCAGGGCCGAATCAACGCTCAAGTCCAGGCCCTCTTTGCCTACACGGATATTGCCGCGCCAATTGGCGGACCCGTTGGCCCGATCAAGCAAGGGTAACTCGAAGAATTTTGCCGCCGCTGAAACCATCGCGCTTCCCTGCGCTTCGATTTCCAACGCGCCGTTTGCCTTACTGGCAAGTGAGGCAGTCACCTGCCCACCCAACATTTGCCCGGTCAGGCCACGTGCCGACATGCCAGACTCGCTGAATTCGATACGTCCATTGACCAAATTGAGCGGCGGTACGCCACCTTCGATATCGACGTTATTGGCAAGCACCTGATACTCGCCCACCACCTTGGTTTGCGCTAAACGCTGCACCGGAATATCCAATTTTAGCTGCAGGCGCCCTGTCCCAGTCCCACGAATTCCCTTGGTGGCACCATCAATGTAGCGCGTTATTGGGCTCGATTCGATGAAACGCAGGTAATCGGCGCTGGCGCCCTCGCCCTGGCCATCGATTAACACGCGTTCGTCGCCTCCATAGAGGTCGGGGATTTGCACCCTGACATTGGCCGCGCGCGTTCCGAGAACCGTCGCGCGTGGTGCCAACACTTGCATACGCCGTCCATCGAAATTCAAGTCCGCAGCAACCTCGGTCAAAATCGGCCAGCCCTCGGCGTAGCGGAATTCGCCGTTGGACACATGTGCGCTCACTTTGAAAATTCCCACTTTCTCATCGGCGTAGGGAAAATCGCGCAGATCCCCCTTGAATCGCAGGCGTCCCTCGCTGCCTTGCCCGGCAACGATGGCATCCTTTAGGTAGTCGATGACCGGCTTGGGCAGGTGCGGTATGTAGCGATACACCATCTTGGCATCGGCGCGAGGAAATTGTCCCGTCAGGTCCAGTACGCCTGGGCTTTTTGCATGGCGCGAACGGGTGGTATAGGTGCCGGCCAGGTTTCCAATGCCATCGCCATTAACCAAACTCAAATTGGAAAACTTAACATCCGTATTGCCATCGGCCGCGATATTCCAGCCTATTTGTGCGGTCACTTTGTCGAAACGGGCACGCCCTTCAGGCAGGTGACGAGGCAGCTCGATTTGCGTATTGGTGGAATCGATCTTCAAACTACCGCTTGACTTGGTGGCATTGAGTTCACCGCTTAATCCCGCAAAACCACCCCATCCCTCTGGCGATTTCAAATCCAAATGCGCAAAGCGGCCGCGAATAGACAAAGTGTCGGGTTTTTCGAGATTCCCGCTCCAGGCAAACTTCATATCGTGTACCGCGCCACGCGGCGCGACGGCAACCAACTTCGCGCGCGCTTCCTTGGAGATGGGCAGAAATTCCAACAAATTTGCCAGCGGTTCCAATTCAAGCGCATTGGCCTGCAGCTCGCCTTTTTCCGCTGTGCCGGGCACGGGGGCATCCCACCGCAAGGAAAAATCGGCAGGAGGTAATTCCGCTCCGCCCGTCGATTTCAAGGTCAACTTGCTGCCAAACGCGCGCAACGAGGTGCGCAATTCTTTGGCTCCGCCGCGAGATCCACCCAAGCGCCCATTCAAATAATCCAGGTTTAGCATCGGCAAGTCTGCGGCAAGCCGCGCGCGAACATTGGCCAGAGCGACATCGGCGGTGAGTTCGGTGATCCGTTCGCCATCACTTGCCAACCACAGCCGCAGCGCCCCCTTGCCTGAGTCAAGATCGAAAGGATAGTCAACCCAGGGTTTCCACGCGGCAAGATCCACGTAATCCAATTCGGCGAAAACACGGCCGCGCCAGACGCCAAGATCCGTAAGCGATTCGCCGATGAACTCCCCGCGTACATCAAGCGCCGAAGCCAACGCACGTTCGGTTTGCGCCCGCAAGGCAAAACGATGCGTGTCACCACTGTTTTGCAGCATCATGGTGACACCTGAGAGCACCAGCTTTGCGGCTTCGCGGCGCTCGTCGGACCAAGCCAGGCGCGCATTGCGAATCACAATTTCGTTTTGCGACAGCAACCAATCGCCAGCGCCCGCATCGGTTTTCTCGGAGCGCAATTCCATGCCTGCGACAAACAGCCGGCCATTGGCGTCGCGTCGAATATCCAGATCCGGCTGGTCAATCACCAATGAGTGAAGGCGCAAAGACAAAAACAACAGGGATCGCCAACCGATAACTGCCTCGACCGCAGGAAGGGTGAGCGCGATATTGCCCGCCTTGTCGTGGACATTGACGTTGGACAATTCCAACTCAGGATGCATGCCCTGCCAGCGCGCGCCAATCTGACCAATCGTTACGCGCTCAC
>JBJXEY010000359.1:0-6936 GCA_046153355.1 Burkholderiales bacterium | reverse complement strand
GCGATGAAAGGATGAGATATGGCGATGACTGCGGAACAATTGCTCAATCAATTTGAGATTCTCAAGGCGAAGGAAAAAGAAAATTTTCTTGCGCGCCTGATGAAGTTGATGGCGCAGCGGGCCTTCTCCGAGGCGGCCCAACCTGATGCCAAGACATATTCGCGCCGTCAGGTGTTTGGCGATCTGGATGGGGCCTTGTTCACTTTCGCCGAGGCCTGCGAGTATTTGGAGCGCTCAGAACCCCAGGTGCGGCGCTATGTGGCCGATCAGGCCATCGTGCCAACCAAGTCGATTGGCAAGAACCAGATGTTCGATCTGTCGGCGTTGCGGTCGTTTAAGAAGACTTTGAGGTTGAAACCGGCGAGCGGCACGAAACGACTGATAGTCAAATCGAACCCGAGCTGAACGTATGGCGGCAGCTAAATTTCTCGAATGGGCAAAGTTTTAGATTTTTGCAAAGCGCACATTGCCGATTATGTTGAAAGCTTGAGTATGCCGATGCCGGTCGAGGATGGAGCGTCACTCATGGCTTGGCAAAGACCGGCCATAGCGTTCGCCAGGAATTCGACAGGCACGAAACGCCGGAATTGAAAAAAGTTTTGAGCGTGGGGGGCAGCAATAATTCAGTCCCGCTCAGGTAAAGCAAATCAAGATGAATGCCTATTTCAAATACCCCCGGACGTTCCATTTACCCTGGTCACCGGGAGTGAATCGAGACGACCAGATTCTGGTCAGCGTCGATCACTTCCACGGGCAGCAAGTCATCGTCACGGAGAAGTTGGATGGCGAAAACACATCCCTATATTCTGATCATCTACACGCCCGTTCTCTAAATTCGAGGCATCACCCTTCTCGGGCTTGGGTGAAAACACTGCACGGCAGCATCAAGCATGAAATTCCGAGCGGGTGGCGCATTTGCGGCGAGAACATGTATGCGCGCCATTCCATCCATTACCGTGGCTTACCTGCCTACTTTTTCGTGTTCGCGGTGTACGATGCAACCAACACTTGTCTTTCGTGGGATGAGGCAACACGGTATGCAGCGATGCTGGGACTGCAAACCTGTCCGGTTCTTTATCGGGGACCCTGGGACGAAGACGCCGTGAAAGCCTGCTGGACTGGACGTTCCGTTTTTGACGCAGAGCAGGAAGGCTATGTCGTACGTGTTGCAAAAGCATTCACTTACGACGACCAGCACCCCGGTGGCTTCTCCAGGTTGGCGGCAAAATACGTTCGTGCCGGGCATGTACGGACGGATGACCACTGGCTACGCGCGCCCCTTGTTCCGAATCTGCTAAAGACTGATTCATAAGAACGTCGGGCAACCCATGAAATAGGTTCGCGACATCGTTATTGCCGCAGTTGCAGCCGACTTTCAGGAAGGCGAGAAAAACAGGTAAATCAATCTTTGATTGGGGTTTCAATCTCGCGCACACTTCAGCAGGACATGCTCGCGCGCCAATTCATGCAGCTGACGACGCCGTCGCACTTCGAACCTAAATTCGCAGATCTGCTCGAACTGTGCGCTCTGCGCCGCCGTTCGCGAAATCGAACAAGGCATTTTCGAGGCAAACCTTGGCGGCGGCGTATGCAAGAAGTGCGTGGCAATTGCTGGTCAGGGGAAAAGCGGCTCAATCCGAACGCTGGTCGCCAAGAAGCACGAAAGCGCCGTCTTCTTCTTGGTCGGTCGGGAGAAGAATGATTCGGGAACTGATTTTCCCGACAAGGTTGTCGAGACCGCGAAGTTGCTCGCCAAGGGACTTGAGAATGTCAGCGCCGCGAAAATGACCGAAATGCTTGACGCGGGAACGATTGAGGAGATATGCCATGACTGAACGCACAAAAAACAAACAGCCGGAAAACAATGATCGTCGGATGCTCGATGAGTTGGCGGAGATGGCCGGCGCCCTAAACACCCATGGCCTGATAACTAAGCCGGATATGGCGCAGATTCAAACGTTGTGCCAGAAGCCTCCCATGTTCACTCCAAAGAAGGTCGCGCAGATCAGGAAAGGCACGGCACGCATGAGCCAATCCGTCTTCGCCGCGCTGTTGAACGTCAGCGTTTCGACCGTTCAGAAATGGGAAGCGCAAGATTCGGGGAAACACCCAACCGGTGCTGCAGCCAAACTGCTTCAATTGATTGAACGAAAGGGCGTAGAGGTCATCGCCGTTTGACTGACGGATAAGCAAATAAATCGGTGGCTTGCCTTGCGCCAGCACAAGGGTTTTCCCATTCTTGATGGTTTGCGGACTGAAATCTGCCGCACAATTGCCGATTATGTCCAATGTCGGGCGCTGGGCGATGACCGGACCCGGGTTTACTGGGTAAGGAGGATCGAAATTTCCTCCGCGCTCCCTCTGTCAGAATCCCGCCTTTGGCATCCCCAAAATGAATCACCCGGGACACCGAGCATGGACAAGGTTTACCTGGGGTTTAGGCGACTCGCTCCGGCAAAAGAACACCAACAGGCCCGCAGCCTTTGACGATTGACTATCCAGTGCTTGATGGAACGTGTCGTCTTTTCTTCACTATGACCTTCGGAGCAGAACGGGTTTGGAGTTCGAACACGGGCGTTTCACCTTCATGCCTTTCCCCATTAAATCGGCCTACTGGCGAGCCATCCAATTTGCCCTCGTGGTAGTACAGGGTCACCACCCTGAAATAGGGATTCTCGTCCTCGATATATCGAAGGACCAATAAGGCGGAAGGGCTAAAGGTGATGCTGACCTTCAATTTGTCTTCTTGTTCGGTGCAATAGACGAGCCCAGTCTGATGACACTTGACCCACACCGCCTGGGCTACGGTCATTTGTATGCGCTTAAGCCAATGGCTGTGATCGAGCTCAATATGCAGGGCACCGTGCGTCCGGTTACCGTGCTGAAGGCATATCGGAGTGGGTTTGGGCGCCGCGACTAGAACGCCACCCGGAAACGTGCCGAACTCACGTGAACCATTCGCGGTCCAAAAGTCACGCGGGTGCGCCTTGGCTTCGGACTCGACTCCATCCCCATAACCAATTGGTTCTTCAAGGTTTTTTTCTCTGTCTTGGTTCACGAGATATTTACCCCACCTTTAGGTGTAGCCCACGCTGTGCATTTGAATCTGACTAGCTTTCTGGCTATACTGCTGACCATCCGAAGACGATAGGTTCCCTCTAGTGGCACTAAGGGGAACCCCTGAAGCGGGGCTGGGGCCACTCGGTGAAAGCCGGCCAGCCGAACGGGGACACCAGTTATCTGGTGACGGGAGTCCTGATGTTTAGGGCACTGCGGGCGCCGTTCAAAGTAATAGGAGAAGCCGTCCCCCGGGACGGCTTCTTTTTTGTCCCCCAATTTGAACTAGGCCGGTATCCAACCCCCTGCGTTCAATCTTCAAAATCTTCAGCGGCGCCGATTTCCAGCGCCCATGCGTACAGAGCAGCATATGTTCCTTCCTGGATGTCTTGCCTTCTGGCCTTCGCGACCTTGTAGGGATTAAAAATCAAGACGTATTGGGTAGGCCCTACCGTTTTGTAGTCGATAAATCCCAGGTCAAGCGGCGCGTCGGATAGCACGATCGTTGCCGCATTTACCGAAGGCACCGCGCCCAACAACATTGACCACTTGTTCAGCCACCGTTTGTAGTTGCCAATGCCCGGAAACGCCCTTCTGGCGGGCGTCTTTGGCCAATCGTCCCTCGGGTTCAGCACTCTGTGGCGAGGTGGAATGCAGGAAAAACAGGAGGACCCCCGACATCATGCCGTTTGACGCCACAACTCCTCGCAGCCGCCTTCCCTGACCGCGACGAGCGCCGACGCATAGGCGGTTTGTCCGCCCTCGGTGGCGCTGCTGGTCAAGGCGTAAACCACACCAGCTTCAAGAGGGACCCCGGGCCCTTCATCGAGCGAGAGTCCGATCGCATTTGCAACGACGCCCTCCGGCAGTTGCGCCCCGCCCCGCGCAGCGGCCAGAGCGGCAGCGAGTGCGTCCTGCGCCCTCGCGTGTGCCGCGCCTGGCTTGCCCGTGATGGTCAGGTATCCCGACGCCCAATAGCCGAAGTTCTGCACGGCGATGCCGGCATTGGCGGGATCGAGCATTCGTTCATCGCTCACCGCATCAAGCGGCAACGGCACACCGCCGGGCGAAAGATTCGCCATGACGCGCGCATCCTGTGCGCCTGCCGCGATCGCCGCGCGCTCAGCCGCAAGGGCGGCGCTGCGCACACCTTTACCCGCACGCACGCTCGCGGTAAAGACATCGGAGGCGATCGTCAGATGCCGCGCGGCGCCACGTATCAGGTCAAGTTCGCGGGGTGATTTGCGCCGTCGCGCCGCATCGAGCACTGCATCGAGCGAGGGCAACGCGCGTGGCGCCATCGCTTTGGCGATGCCGGCGTGGATCGCCTGCGGCAGGGTGCCAAAATTCCAGGTGGCCAACACATCGCCGTCTTTGACGAACTCGGCGACGGTCTTCGGCGCGTTGCCGAGCGGCCGCACGTCCTCAACCCAGGTCAGGCGCTTGGCCGCATCCATCATCTTGGGCGTACCC
Organism: Burkholderiales bacterium; assembly: GCA_046153355.1. Taxonomy (GTDB): domain Bacteria; phylum Pseudomonadota; class Gammaproteobacteria; order Burkholderiales; family SG8-39; genus 2-02-FULL-62-17. The sequence continues at coordinate 2,406 of JBJXEY010000359.1, read as the reverse complement.
GAGGAGAGGATGCGAAGCGGGCCTTCCTGCGGCACCAGAGCGATCCCGGTCCCGTTCTTGGGCGTGAAGTTCGTAAGGTAGGCCATCGCGTTGTAATGGCCGGGATCACCATGAACGATGAGTACGTTGACGCCCGCCTGCGCCATCTGCTCGCGCACGCGAAGAAGGCGTGCATCGAATTCGCTCTGCGGCAGCATGCGCTCGTCCCAGTCATAGGGGCCGGTGAGCAGCGTCGATTCTTGAATCTGCATGGTCAGGCTCCCACCACGCCGAGCTCAGCCCACTTCTTGCTGAGCGATTCGTAGCCGGTCGCGGTCACGCGCACCGGCTCGCCACACAAGAGATACCCCGTCTCCGGCAGGTACTGATTGGGATGGACGACGAACACCATGTCCTCCTCCAAGATTGTTTGGTTCTCCACCGCGATGTCACCCGGCGCGATGGAGCCCGCGCCCATGCCATGGCCGCGCCGATTCATGTAGGGCGGATGGTTGTATTTTTCGTCGTAGCCGGCGTCGAGCAGCACGGCATCGACCGCCCCGGCCACCTCGGAGACCGTGGCGCCGGGGCGAACTTTCTCGATTCCCGCAGTCATTGCCCGGCACAGCAGCTTGTATTTCTCCACGAGGACATCGGAGGGCGCGCCCACCGAGGCGCTGCGGCAGATCTGCCCGAACTGCCCGTCATAGGCCGGCGTTGATTCGGCGATGATGACATCACCGCGTGCAAGCGGCCGGTTGCTCGACGCGCCAACGCCTTGCTGGTGCGGCCCGCTGGAGAGCATCAGGAAACTGTCATTGGCGCCAAGCTCCCTCGCAAAGAGGTTCATCTCAACCGCGAGATCACACTCGCGCATCCCCGCGCGCGCAAAGCCGAGCATGTGCTCATGCGCCCGCTCTGCGATGGCGACGGCCTTGCGCGCATTGGCGATCTCATCAATGGTTTTCGGGGCCGTGACCTCGTTCACGGCGGCGTCGAATGAATGCGCGTCCTTGCCGACGATATCCAGAAGCCGCACTGCGAGATCATGCGGCATGGCGCCGAGGCCGGTGGTCGCGATGCGGCCCGGCGCGCGCTGGCGCAGAAGCTCAGTGAGCGCTGCGGCGAGATCGTCGCCCGCTGTAAGCGGCAGCTCCGGGCGTCTGTGCGCCGCGCGTTCAGCATCCCAGGCCGGGGTAATAATCAGCCTCTGGCTGCCGTCCCCGTAGAGCACCAGCGCGCTCTCCCCGAGCGCCCGATAGCCCATGAGATGCGCCGCCAGGTTGGTGCGTGCCAGGTGATGCTTGGCGTTCGACAAAGCTATCAGCGTGTCGATTTTCTCCGCCGCCATGCGGCGCAGTACCCGCTCGATCCGTTCGGTTCGATTCATAAGAAACTCCTCCAAGTCCAGGTTCCTACCTTAGCGGATATGCCGCGCTGTATGCAATCGATGAGGCACTGCTGCGCAGCCATCTGCTGCGTGCAGAGGGTGTTGCGCCCTTACCTTGAGGCGCTCACCGCATGAGCCTCGAACACGACGGTCTCGCCCAATCGGTGCAGGCGCGACTCGCCTGGCACGCCAAGGCGATCGGCGTCGATCTGAATCGGGTGGTCATGCCCTACGGCATAGAGCGGATCCGACCGCGCTAACCGTTGTCTGCTCATCGCCTGGGTGCCGGACGATAGCCATTCTTAAGCGCGCCTCTTCCGAACCGCCTTGAAAAAAATTTTCTTGATCGGCTCTAGATCGCCATTCAAGCTGCAGGCCGATGCAACATTCCATTGGTTCCTGCTGTTATCGATCGCCATTTGATCGAATTCGTATCCGGCGTTGTCCGTCATCACGCGTAACAGCTCCCGGATTGCCCTGCCATTGCCTTCGCGAAATGGATGTAGCGCGTTCCACTCTCCAAAGTAATACGCCAGCCGTTCCACAAATTTGTTCGAATCGAGGCCGCGCAGAAGATTCTCACCGGCAAGCTGCGATTGAATACGCGCGGCCTCGCGCTCGATGAATCCTGGCAGCGCAAATAGTTGGTTATTTTTCGTAATACTGACTGCGCGAATCTCGCCTGCCCAGTCGTAGACGTCCTGAAAAATATGACGATGAATGGCACTGAGGTGGAACAAATCGAATTTGCCTTCCGCGGGTTGACTCCAAAGCTCGTTGAGTCGGAGCGCAGAGTGCTCTTTTTCGAAATTATCGAGCGCGTCCGCATCGCGAAGTCCAGGCCGATTGCGCAGGACCTCGCTACCTGGATACTTGTAAGGATCAGCCAAGCTACGCGGCGTTGACCGGAATCAATTTCGCTTTCGCGTCTTTGGCTTGGGCCCGCGCAAGGCTGCGTGCGCGTAACTCGTCTCCAGTTAGCGTTCCGGCCGCCAATTTTTCACAATCGGCGAGGAACTCTAGTGTCGGTACGTGCC